>DCIO01000024.1:0-17710 GCA_002315885.1 Lentisphaeria bacterium UBA1724 | reverse complement strand
GGCGGGGACGCCGTCGCTACACACTCACCCTCCACCAAGGAATAGAAAATGGCACTGACACTCACCAACAAGATCGGCTACGGCATGGGTGCCCTGACCGAGAGCAATTTCCAGAACTCGGTGAACATGCTCCTGTCCTTCATCATGTTCAATTCACTGGGCCTCATCGACCCCGTGAAAATCGGCTGGCTTGTGGCCATCACCCGACTCTGGGATACCATCACAGACCCCTTGATGGGATATATCAGCGACAATACCAAATCCCCCTGGGGACGACGCAAGCCATACCTCATCATCGGCTCCATCTTCACGGGGCTGGCTTTCTTCGGACACTGGCTCTTCCCCCTGGGGCACGGCGAAATGTATTACTTCTACTACCTGCTGATCTTCGGCATCCTCTACTACACGGGAACCACCATCTACTGCGTGCCATATATCAGCATGGGCTACGAGTTGACAAACGACTACCACGAACGCACACAGCTCATGGGCTTCCGTAGCTTCTTCGTCAACACCGGAAGCCTCCTTCTGCAGTGGTCGATTCTATTCGTGCAGCTGAAAGTCTTCGGCAACGTCCTGAATGGCGTCCGCATCCTGGCCATTGGCACGGGCATCCTCTATATCTTGCTGGCGCTGGGGCCCGTCTTCCTGACCCCCAAGGCCTCCGAACTACCCACCGCTACCGCCACCGCAAAGGAGAGCTGCTCCTTCATGGATCTTCTGGGGGCATTCACCGTAAAGCCATTCCTCCTGCTAGTCATCGTGTTGGGCATCGGCATCGCGGGAATCTTCCTCAGCAGCACCTTCGGCACAAATTTGATCATCTATTATGTCTGCCAGGGTGACGCGGTATTCGCCGGCAAAATCATGGGCGTAGGCGGGACCTTCGGCACAATCTTGAATTTCGTTACCATCCCCTTCATTGCATGGGTCTCCAAGAAAATGGACAAACCAAAGGCGCTGATTTTCTTCCTGGTTCTCGCAGGCTTCGGCTCTATCGCAGGAATGGTCCTCTATACCCCAAAATTCCCCTGGCTTACCGCCTTCGCAGGTATGTTCCTGGGAATGGGTATCTCCGCACTCTGGATTATCCTCTACTCCATGATCTCCGATGTCTGCGACTACGATCTGCTGACGAACAAGCTGAAACGACAGGGCGCTTTCGCCGCCATCATCAGCTGGGTCGCCAAACTGGGCTTCACAATCTGCATCGTCCTGGCGGGATACTTCCTCAAATGGTCGGGATTCATCCTGGAAAACCAGCAAAACCAGGGCGACCAGGTCTTCCTCAATATGCGGCTCTATAACTTCCTGATGCCCGCCGCAGGACTCTTCCTGGCCGCTCTCATTCTCTTCCTCTATCCACTGAACCAGAAGAGAGTCGCACAAATCCAGGAGGAACTCAAAAAACGGGAGGAATGTGCCAAGGACATCCCTGCCCTTGAGGCCGCGGAAGCAAATTAAGTGGCATACACCACTATGAATAAAATACTCCTCCTCGCACTCTTTCTGGGCGTCGTACTCTTTGCCCAGAGTAAACTGCCCCAAATCCTCACCACCGCACCAGGTACGGTCTTTTTCGAGGGGGATGCCCTGGAATTCACCCAAGCCGCCGATCTGGGCGTCCTGGATTACACGGTGGAGAATTGGCGAGGGAAGATTCTCCAGAAAGGCACCTGGTCCGACCCGAAGAAGCCGCTGGTTCTGGACGCCCTGCCTTGCGGATACTACATCCTCCGCGCAGGCACCGAAGTCCGCTCCTTCTGCGTAGTCTATCCCGAAAGCAAACGGCATTTCACTGCCGAGGAAAAGCGCGACAGCATCCTGGCGCTGGGACTGGTCCAGAACCAGATCGCCCTGCCAGGGTGGTTCCAATGCCCCTGGTATGAGGGCAATACCTAGAGAAGATCACCCTGCCACCCATGGGAAAGGCGGAATTCGATGTGGTCCTGCACCCCCAGAAACCCACCACCAAGGAAGAACAACGGCTGGTGTTACGTGGACGCTTCAATGGCAGGAAAAGCACCGCGTTGGTCATGCCGTATTTCTGCGAAAAATTCCTGGAACTGAAGGAAGTGCCCCTTGGCTACGAAATGTGAATCTGCTGAAGTGATTCTCGATTCTTGATTCTCGATTCTATCGGCTGCGCCGAAACATCCCCGACCGGGAATTCTTCGCCCTAAATGGCTCACACAGAACAGATTAGTTCTTTTTCCTTCCCGGGCAATGGATATCGGCTGCGCCGAAACATCCCCGACCGGGAAGTTCCCTTTGGTCCCTTTGGTCCCTATAATCCCACTTGTAAAACAACAGCCATGAATTTTTACCGTAAGCTCTCGTTTGTCCTATTGGCCTTCTTCTTCCTGAGCGCCGCATTTGGCGCGGAGCTCAAATTGGCCTGGATTTTCCGTGACCATGGGGTCCTTCAGCGGAATATGCCCATCCCCGTCTGGGGGAGCACAGACCCCGGCATCCCGGTGCATGTGGAGCTCAATGGCAAGACGGTCCACACCACCTCCTCCAAGACCGGGGAATTCCTGGTGCGCCTGGCCCCCGAAGAAGCAGGCGGCCCCTACACCCTGACCGTCACCTCCGGCTGGCAGAAAGTCCAAGTCCAGGATGTGATGATTGGCGAGGTCTGGCTGGCGGGCGGACAATCCAATATGCAATATCAGCTGGACAGCACCTATTCGCCCAAATGGGCCTCCCTCACCCCCGAAGAGCAGGAAGCCAGCCTGAACCGCGTCCAGCTCCGAGAATATCTGGACACCCTCACGGACGCCAACGCCCTCCGCTACCTCGCCGTCCCCCGCCTTACCTCCTGGAACAAGGAGACCGAAGCCAATGCCACCTGGACTGTCATGGATGCCCAGAATGCGGGCGCCCTCACCGCCGTAGGCGCCTGGTTCGGACGGTTCCTGCAGGAGCGCACCGGCGTGACCGTGGGCATCATCTCCTGCAGCTGGGGCGCTACCTTCGCCGAGGCCTGGACCAGCCGCGCGGGACTCCTCAGCAACCCCATCACCGTCCCCATGATTACGGCAAAGGACAAAGTCTACGCCGACCCCGCCGTGGACCCCAAGGAAATCAACGAGCGCCAGAAGGCAATCCTCATTCAGGAAAACAAGCTGGACGACCCGGGCAACAAAGGCATCGAAATGGGCTGGGCGAATCCGGATTTCGACGACAGCGCCTGGAAGAACATGTCCATTCCCGGCCACTGGATGAGCCAGAATATCACAAAGGGCAATGGTATCATCTGGGTCCGCAAGCACGTGCAGCTCCCGAAAGCGTGGCTTGGGAAGGAACTGGTCCTGCATCTGGGTCCCATCGACAAGCACGACATCACCTACTTCAATGGCGTGGAAGTCGGCCGTACGGGAAAGGGCTACGAGGAAGAGCATTGGAATGTCCCTCGGACCTACACCATCCCCGGGAATCTGGTGACCTCCACCGACGCCCTCATCGCCATCCGCGCATACTCCTTCTTCTACAATGGCCAAATCCACGGCACACCCGATTTATACTCCATCGCACCTAAGGACGCCAGCAAATCCATCCCCCTGGCGGGCACCTGGAAAGCCACCGCCGAGGTGGATTTCGGAAAACTCTATACCTTCAGCGTCTATTATCCCTACGGCACCAACAACCCCAATACACCTTCCATACTCTTCGACGCCATGATCAACGAGATCATCCCATACGGCATCCGCGGCGTCATCTGGTATCAGGGCGAAAACAATGCCGAAGGCATCCAATGGGGACAGGAATACCGCAGTGTCCTGGGAACCATGATCAAAGACTGGCGATACCACTGGGAACAGGGCGACTTCCCATTCCTGCAGGTCCAATTGGCGGCATACCACCACCCCGCACAACCACATGGTCACGATGCTTGGCCATATCTCCGAGAATCTCAAGTCCTGGTCTGCCAGGATCTCCCCAATGTCTTCCTCGCCTCCGCTATCGATATCGGGGACGCCAATGATATCCACCCATACAACAAAAAGGACGTGGGGCTCAGACTCTTCAAATCCGCCATGAACCACGTCTATGGAGACACCACCGTCACCCCATTCGGACCACTCTACCAGGGATACACCCTGGAAGGAAACAAAATCCGCATCGCCTTCAAATACGCACAGGGACTCTACTTCAAGGACGGCACACCAAAGGGCTTCACCATCGCTGACGAAAACGGAAACTTCGTCCCCGCGGACAAAGTCCTCATAGATGGGGAGAGCATCCTGGTCAGCGCAAAGGCCGTCAGAAAGCCCGCCGCCGTCCGATACGCCTGGGAAAATTGCCCCGACGGCAATCTCTACAACTCCGACGACCTCCCCGCCTCCAGCTTCCGGACCGACTCGTGGTAAATCAAAGAATTCTGGATTTCATGACTTGAAAAAACTTCAAAAAGTACTTACACTTATGGTGTTTACTGATTCTGTCTTCTTTTCTTCCCCCAAACCCAGAACAAACTAAGAACCTACCATGAAAAAGTCATTTACCCTGATTGAATTGCTGGTGGTCATCGCCATCATCGCCATCCTGGCCGCCATGTTGCTGCCTGCGCTCTCCAAGGCCCGTGAAAAGGCCCGCACCATCTCCTGCGTCAACAACATGAAGCAGATTGGTCTCTTCAACGCCATCTACATGACCGACAACGAAGACTACTTCATGACCACCTTCATGCAGTATCCCGATGCCTCCAAGCAGGCCGCCATCAGCTCCGTTTTCAGCTACTCCATCACTCCCTGGCTCGTTTACCTCAACAAGGCATACGGCGTGGACGGCAAGGCACTGGATTGCCCCGCCAGCAACCTGACCCAGGTCACCGAAATGACCCGCATGAGCGAGTCCGACCTGGTCGCCAAATTCAGCTCTGGCTACCCCCTGAACATCTTCAAGAACGCAAACTACGGCGTGAACTTCGGTTCCTTCGGTAAGTTCCAGGTCCCCATGTCCAGCGGCGGCGTCTTTGACACCATGTGCGGTTGCGTCCGCACCGAGACTCTCTCCAGCGCTGGCGGCAGCTTGAGCAAGCTGATTTTCGCCGCTGACTCCACTCCTCTGGATGCCGTTGACTCCGCCAACCTCAGCAACCTGAATGGCGGACACTCCGTCATGATCCAGCCCGATAACGTCTATCCCAGCTACATCGATGGCGCAGGCTACTTCTCCACCCACGCACGCCATGGCGGCCGCCTGAACATCGTCTGCGCAGACGCCCACGCCGAAACCGTGGATCCCAAGCAGATCCGCTGGCACGTGGTCTCCGCATCCCAGAACTACTACTGGTGGCCTCGTTACAGCAGTTCCTCCAAGACCTACAAGATGGGCTGGTAGGCTGGCTGTAAACCTCTGTATATCATAAATCACAAAAACGACCGTTCCCTCCCCTAGGAAACGGTCGTTTTTGCTGGAAAGACGACTCGGGGATTGAGACACTTGATTGCACCTACGAAACTGAAATGAGGTTTTTATTTAAAAAAATAATTGAAAAATTAAATAAATAAACTATTTTATAATTATTATTTTAATTTTTAACAAATTTTTGAAACAAAACTCCATGCGTTCTGGTTCATATTGCAATAACTTATCTGGGGAATTGCGGTATCAGTCCTTTTGTCCTGCCCCATTACCTCCGAATCCCGGGATTGAATTGACACCTGAACTCGTGCAAGTGTTATCTTCGGCGCACGCATCCCTATCCCGCCTGGATACACTTTCCTCAGCGATACCGAGCCTGGATTTGTTTCTATCCATGTATCTTCGTCGTGAGGCACTGATTTCCTCTCAGATTGAGGGGACGCAATGTACGATGGATGACCTGCTGGACCCGGATGTTGACGAGAATACCAACATGGATGTCCAGGATGTTATCCACTTGCTTCAGGCCTTGAACTACGCGATTACGCGACGAAAGGATATCCCCTTATGCAATCGTTTGCTATTGGAGATCCATAGCGTTCTTTTGTCGGAAGGCCGTGGTTCAGAGCGCCAACCGGGCGAATTTCGTCGTTCTCAGAATTGGATTGGTGGGAATGGGTGTGCTTTGAAAGACGCCCGGTATATTCCCCCGAATGTTGACGACATGACACAGGCGATTTCGGATTTGGAGAAATTCATCCACAGCGATGTCCCGATGGATCCGTTGATTTCTGCCGCCCTGATTCACTACCAGTTTGAGACAATCCATCCATTTTTGGATGGCAATGGTCGTATTGGTCGTTTACTCATACTGCTCTTTCTGATGGAACGGGGAATACTTTCCAAGCCCGTCTTATACATCTCGTATTTTCTCAAGAAAAACCAGATTGAATACTACGACCGAATGACACTGGTCCGAACCAGCGGAAATTACGAACAATGGGTGAAATTCTTTCTTGAAGCCATTGTCGCCGCCGCGACCGATGCCAGCGACACTGCCATTGCGCTCATAAGACTCCACGAGGAAAATACCGCCAGACTTGCTCAAAAACCGAAATTGCAATCCCTGCTAGCCTATCTGGAACAACACCCAATCATTGACATTCCTCACACCGCAGATGCCCTCAGCCTTAGTTTCAGCACCACCGCCACAAGACTCCAACAACTGGAGGAACTAGGCATCGTTTGTCAAGGAAATGCCAAGGCGCGAAATCGCCGTTTCCACTACGAACAATACTTGGACATCCTGAGAAGGTAACTCACCAAAAAGAGAGATGTCGAAATCCCCATCCATCCTCCATTAAGAATTGAGAATTGAGCATTGAACATGTCCACACTTTCTGAACTTTTTACCGCGCCTGGTGCGGAATATCGTGGCAAGCCCTTTTGGTCCTGGAATGGCGAATTGCGTGCAGACGAGTTGGCGCGTCAGGTCGGCATCATGAAAGAGATGGGCCTTGGGGGGTATTTCATGCACTCCCGTGCGGGTCTCATCACGGAATATTTGGGTGAAGAGTGGTTCGACCTCATCAACAAGACCGCGGATGCAGGGGAGGCCTGCGGGCTGGAGGCCTGGCTCTACGACGAGGACCGCTGGCCATCGGGTTCCGCAGGGGGCAAAGTCACCGTGGATCCCCAATACCGCATGAAGTCACTCTATGTCTTCGAAAGCGCACCCGAGAAATTCCAGGGCGTCACAGAGGACACCCTGGCGCTCTTTGTGGCCAAAATCGACGGCATCAACGCATACGCCTACAAGCGGGTCCCCGAGGGCGCTGAGCCGCAGTCCGTCATCGACGAGCAATCGGAGAGCGCGAAAGAGGCCCCTGGCGCCTGGAAGGTCCTCCATTTCCGCATCATCCCCGACAAGCCAAACTCCAACTACAACGGCACTACCTACATCGACACCATGAGCCGAAAGGCAGTGGACCGATACCTGGAACTCACACACGAGGAATACCAAAGACACTGCGGAAACCGTCTGGGACGAAATATCAAGGGCATCTTCACCGACGAACCACACCGGGGTCTGATGATGGACAACCGAAAAGAAGAGGAGGGTGTCATCTCCTGCGGTGCGGCCTGGACCGACGACCTGCCACAGGAATTCCAAAAGCGCTACGACTATGACCTGCTGGCCATCCTCCCCGAGCTCTTCTATCGTCCCGACGGCCAAATGGTCCGACCTGTGAAACTGCATTACATCGACCTGGCGGACAACCTCTTCCTGGAGCGCTTCGCCAAGCCCATCTACGATTGGTGCAATGCCCACGGCATCATCTACACGGGACACGTGCTCCACGAGGATTCCCTGATGAACCAGACCGTCCCCGAGGGTTCCCTGATGCGTTTCTACGAATACGAGGGCATCCCCGGCATCGACTGCCTCACCGAAGGCAACGACTGCTACTGGATTGCCAAGCAGGTCGCCTCCGCGGCACGCCAGCTGGGCAAGAAGTGGATGCTCTCCGAACTCTACGGCTGCACGGGCTGGCAATTCAATCTGAAGGGCCACAAGGCCGTGGGTGACTGGCAGGCGCTCTTCGGCATTAACCTGCGTTGCCAGCACCTCTCCTGGTATACCATGGAGGGCGAGTCCAAACGGGACTACCCCGCCTCCATCCTCCATCAGACACCCTGGTATAAGGACTATCGCGTGGTAGAAGACTACTTCGCACGCTTCGGCGTCATGATGCAGCAGGGGCGCCCCGCTTGCGATGTGCTGGTCCTCAATCCCATCGAGTCCCTCTGGTGCCAGGCATACCTGGGATGGTCCAACTGGATCTTCAGCACTTCCCCATACATCGTCCCCTACGAAGAACGATACAAGCAGACCTTCCATTTCCTCGCCGATAACCAAATCGATTTCGACTACGGCGAAGAACAGATGATGGCATCACGATGGAAGCTGGAAAAGGACGCACAGGGCACGCCTGTTCTCCGTATTGGCGAAGCCGTATACCGCGTCATTCTGGTGACAAATATGCTCACCATCCGTCCCAGCACCCTGGAGATGCTCCAGGCCTTCTGCAACGCAGGAGGGACCGTGATTTTCGCAGGCGACCTCCCCGCTTACGTGGACGCATTGCCCTCCAATGCCCCCGCCACCCTAGCGCAGCAGTGCATCCAGGTGCCCTTCGCGGAAACTGACCTCGTCCAGGCAATTCGACAATCCTCCCGTGAGTATCTCCGGGTGGCACGCATCGCCGACAATGGCGCCACCGAGACCGCGGTCTTCGCGCAGATGCGGAAAGAGGCGGAAGGCGGCCGCACCATCGCCGTCATCCTGAATACCGACCGCAAGAATGGCAAGGATGCCCTGGAACTCCAGATTCGCACCCAGAAACCCCAATCCGTGGAGCTGTGGGATTTCGCCACAGGCGCACGCTACAACGCCGACAGCATCGCAGAATATCGGGATGGCATGATGTGCATTCGCACGGCACTACTGCCCGCGGAAACCCAGTGCTTCGTCCTGGCAGATACCCATGAAGCCGCCCTGCCCGCCTACACGCTCTACCAGGCACCGAAACAGACCTTCGCACTGCCCCAGGACACCCAATTCGAATACACGCTGGACGAAGAAAATGTATGCGTCCTGGACTACTGCCGTTGGCGCTGGAAGGACCAGGAGTGGCATCCCGCCGCGGAGGCCCTGAAAGCCGACCAGCAAGTCCGGGACTCCCGCGGCCTGGAACACCGCGGCGGCGAGATGCTCCAGCCCTGGTTCGCAAAACTCCACGATAAGGAAATCTACGGCGACCTGGAACTGGAATACGAGTTCTTTATTGACGAGCTCCCCGCGGGGCCCGTCTTCCTGGCGGGCGAGCGTCCCGAATGGAACGACTACCGCATCAACGGCACCCCCGTCTCACAATATGCCAATATCCGCGATTTCTGGATAGACGACTGTTTCAAGAAGATGCCCATCCCCGCAGGCGTCCTGAAACCCGGCCGCAACACGGTGGAAATCCGTGTGAAATTCATGCGCACCACCAATATCGAGGCGCTCTATCTGGTGGGCGACTTCGGCGTCAAGATTGACCAGATCAACCGCAGGACCCTGGTGCCACTCCCCAAGACTCTGGGCTTCGGGGACCTGGGACAATACGCACTGCCCTTCTACACGGGCAACGTGACCTACAAGATTACCCCCGAGATGTATGAAGGCATCCACGCCGATGGCAAGAGGCTCCTCCTACACCCCGTCGCACCATACGCGGGATGCTTCCGCATCGGAAATGCCATCCTCGCCTGGGATCCATACGAGGCGGATGTGACCACACTGGTCCAGCAGAAGGCGACAATCCCCCTCACCGTCGTGGGAAACCGACGGAATGTCTTCGGACCACTCCACCTGAACCCCGCCATCGATGTGGCTTACGGGCCCGGACACTGGGTCACTACCGACGATAAGTGGACCGACGCATACAACCGCATCGAAAGCGGACTTCATCAATGCTTAATGCTTGATGCTTAATGCTTGATGCTTAATGCGTAATGCTATGTCCACACAAGGGTAGGGATTTTGCCCCTGGAGGGGTCCGTGAACACAGCCCTGGGCGCAAGACCGGGGTTAGGCGGTTATTTCGCCAGCAGTTCCAGGATGCGTCGATGTGCATCGATGTAGTCCGTATCGCCCAACTGGTTATAGTGCTTGGTATCCTGGATGATGCCCTCGCAGGAAAGCAACTTGTCCGCCTCGACATTAGACCCGCAGGGATATTTCTCCCGCAGCATCGTCAGCAGCTCGTAGTCCTCAAAGCCATCACGCACAATCTCGGTGCGGACTGCGGGCCAAGGCAGGGTCTTTCTCTCGGGATCGGGGTAGAACATGGAACCGTCCCCATTACCGCGAGGATAGGTCATGGTGTCTTTCCAGGGATTCACCTTCCAGTAATTCACGCCCCAGTAGAGATAGCCCTCCGCCTTGTATTTGAAGAGCCACCAGCCCACCGCGCGATGGCTGGTGCCGTAGCTGTCCAGACGCCAGGTATCGGGATAGGTGGTGTGGACCGCACCAATGCAGGTATACATCCACGCATGGTCCCCCGCCGCCTGACGCTCCGCCATGAAGGAGGGCTTGTAGTGGTCGATGTGGGGACAGAAGATGTTGATATACCCAACATAGCTGGACATGTTGGGCAGGTTCGCCGTGAGAACCAAATGGGCCTCATGACCCATGACTTCCTGGTAGAACTTGCCTATCTTCTTGGCCGCGGGGACGCTGAAGTAGAATGGCTCGTCAAAGACGTAGAGATAGAAGTCCTCTATCCAGCCCTTCCCACGAAGATGCTCCGCAATCAAAGCATATTTCTGACGCTCCAATGGGACATCAATCTGTTCTTCGATGGGCTTGTATTTATACCACGTGGGCGAATACATGCAGAAGGTGTTTTTGCCCAGGGAACGCCAGTATTCCATGCGCTGGTCGAATTCCGTCCAGTCCGCCGTGACCTTCCCCGCCTCGTCCACCGTGAAGACCCGATTCCAAGGCAGGCAGTCGTTGCTGACCAACTTGTCCACGCAGAAGCGGTATTTGAGGTTGAGTTTTGTGAATTCGTCATAGTCGCCAATGTGGAGCTTCTCGGTATTGGTGCCATTGTAAACCCAGCAGGTCTTCAATTTGCCAAATTTCGGAATCGCCACGGGATAGACCTTCAAGACCACCTCACGGGTGGTCGACTGCATCCCAGGTACCGACACCGTCACCTGACTGCGATAGATGCCCGGCACCGCGTCCTCGGGGACCCACACCGAGAACCACAGAGACTGATTGTGATAGGGCGACACATCGAAGGGCCTGTTGGGCATGACTACATCCGGGAATTCCCCCTTGAGGCCAAAACCGTATGGACGACGGGTGGGCTTCTTCACAGGGACATAGCCCACCACCGAAAGCTCAGGCGCAATGGAATGACCCGACTCGTCCACAAAGGGCGTGGCAGAATAGATTGCCTGCGTTATTTCAGTTCCGCCATTGCTGATGAGAAACTGAAGACTCTCCGCCTCACCACAGGCCGCGTGCATCTCCAAAAGCGACTCATTCGAAGACGCGGGCGGAATACCAATACGGTTGATTTTCAACGTGGGAGGCAAGACCGAAAAGACGTAATCGCCACCGCTCAAACGATCATGAATGACACGTAATCTCTCTTCACTCTGGGACTCCGCAGAACGCGTATAGATAAGCTGACAAGATACACACACACCAACCAGCATCACTACCAGACTAAATACGAACCATTTCTTCATATTACCTCCTCCTTAAATTCTATACGCGAGCCGTAACAAAAACGCGCCGCAGGAAATCCCGTGGCGCGTTCTTGATTGGAATTAGCTTTCGGCTATGCCTTATCGCTTTTCGCCACCGGGCATGTCAACACCAGGATACCAGTAGTAGTTGGTGCAGGTGTAGAAATCCTTGAGATCGCCATTCTGCTTTCTGGAAGCACCGTAAGGCGTGGACTCCACGTGGCCATCGGTCATGGAGAGGTTCACGGCCAGGCTGTGGCGGAAGAACTCCAGGTTCTGGTCCGTGAGGTAGCGGGCGACCGTGGCGATGCAGGTGCGCCAGCCACCGCTACCAAAGAAGGTCAGAGTGGTGCCGTCCAGATAGTTGATGTGGAGGGAGGCGTATTTGATGGAGCTGACGCGGTGCCATTCCGCGGCCTGGGTGCCATTGGTGGACTTGTCGGGACTCTGGTGCATCCAAGTCTGCTGCTTGAGGGTGTAGGAGTGGCTCATACCCACGCTGCACTGATAACCGATATTACCCATGAGGCGCTCGGAGGGCTTGCCGCTGGGGCAGAGGGTGACCTTGTGCCAGGCAGACTGGTCGGCGCCGCCATTCTCGATGATGGCAGCGGGGTCCTTGCTCAGCCATGTCGCACCATCCATGGGGGTGCCAGGAATGAGGGGATTCAACGTGAACCAGAAGTAGGTGAGAGCCATCTTCACATTGTCACCACCAGGAGTATAGGGGTCGACAGAGGGCTCGCCCTGACGGAAATGGATGGGAGGCAGGTAGTCGTCGCTGTCGTTGGCATAAAGCAGGTTGCCCAGCTGGAGCTGCTTCAGGTTGTTGGTACAGCTGATGGCGCGGGCCTTCTCACGGGCCTTGGACAACGCGGGCAACAACATGGCCGCCAAAATCGCGATGATGGCGATGACCACCAACAATTCAATCAATGTGAATGACTTCTTCATGAGTTTCTCTTTTTGAGGGTTGACTTAACGAGTTGTTTGGCTCTAACCACGATTATATCAACTTTTTACAAAAAAATCAAGCGGATTCCCAAAAAATTGCGACCCCCTAGGGGACCAGGGCATTATTTTGAGAAATTTCTACCACTCATAAATATAAATCACGAATTTCATCTATATTAAGTTTTCGTTATTTCAATAAACTTTCTGTTTTTCTTTTATGAATTTACGAAAACATCTATGAAAAAAGAGCTTTTTAAGAGTCTGATTGCTTTAAGTCAATCATCGATTCCCTTTGATGTCCGCCCACGAGACGTATTGCTACCTACGGATCAAGATGAGATAATCACGATACCTGGCGTCCGTCGCTGTGGCAAATCCAGCATGATGGAGTTGGCAATCAACGCCCTCGTTTCTTCAGGGATAGCGAAGGAAAAGATCATTTGGATTGGTTTTGATGACGAACGTCTTGCATCCCTGACTTCCGATGACTTGGACTTGCTCCTGCAGGCATATATGGAAATGTATCCGGACATCCCTCTGAAGGATGTCTATTTTTTCTTTGACGAGCTACCTTTGATCAAGGGGTGGGAACTCTTTGTGCTACGTGTATTCAAGAGTTACTGCAAGCACATTTACGTCTGTGGAAGCAATGCGCATGTTTTATCAAAGGAAATGAAATCCGAATTACGCGGATGGCCCCATGAACAGGAAATTTGGCCTTTGTCATTTCACGAATACTGCAATTTCCTTGACCTATCCACGAATATATACTTGGAGTCGAATCAAGCGAAACTCCGTTTGGCCTTTGATGACTTCAACCGTTTCGGCGGTATGCCAGAAATCGTTCTAAAAGAAAAGACCGTTGACAAATTTCGTAAGCTCCAGGGCTATTTTGACACCATGCTTCTCCGGGATTTCATTGAACACTGGAAAATATCCAACCCTTTGATGTTACGATATTTTATCAAGCGTGTCATGAGTGGTATTGCAAATCCCGTCTCGGTCCATGCGATCTACAACGACATTCGTTCACAGGGGCTTAAGTGCACACAAGAAGATCTCTACGACTGGCTGGACAAGGCTTGCGGAATCTATCTTTTCCTACGTGTCACCAAATTCTCCAGGTCAATCATAAAAGAACACCAGGCCCTCGCAAAATACTATGTCATCGACAATGGTCTACGAACCGCGAATCTGATTGCCCAAACAGATGATGCTGGCAAGCAATTAGAGAACACTGTTTTTCTTCACCTCTTCCGTACCAAAGGAGCACAAGAGAAAATATGCTACTATCAGGAGAAATACGGCTGCGATTTCGTGGTCTGTAATGACAACGAGGTCCAACAACTCATCCAGGTCACATGGGATATGGAAGATTCAGAAACACGAGAACGTGAAATCAATGGCATCCTCGCCGCATCCAAGGCTCTCGGATGCAATCAACTGACCATCGTAACCCATGATGAAGAAAACGAAATCCAAATGAACGGCAAAACCATCCACCTTTTCCCTGCCTGGAAATTCTGCCTGGCAACCGGGAATCCTGTGCACGGGAGCCTGTGAAGCCCTCAATTACCTTCCCTCTCGTGGAACAGAGCGTAACAAAAAAACGCGCCGCAGGAAATCCCGTGGCGCGTTCTTGATTGGAATTGGCTTTCGGCTATGCCTTATCGCTTTTCGCCACCGGGCATGTCAACACCAGGATACCAATTGAGAATTGAGAATTGAGAATTGGGTTATTCCACCGTGGTAACTGCCAGGAGCACTGGTGCGGCCTTACCGTTTGTGGATTCCAGATCTACGGAGAGAACAGGCACTTCGGGTCTAGGATTCACCCATCGCAGAGTCTCCAGGGTGACGACTGCGCCGGCCTTGGTCTTTCCGTGCCAGGCCACCTGGCAGAATGCGGAAGGCAGCTGTGCATTCCACTGGCTGATGGTCTTCTCCCATTCCAGGGCGACCCGCGCCGTCTGGCCATCCGCGTAGTGTATCACGTAGTATCCCAGCAAAATGGGCTTCTCTTTCATCTCGTCATTCATGGCACGAATGACCACATTGGGACGGCTTGCGGTCTGCAGGAAGCGCAACTCCTGCACATTCCCGCCCACGGGGATGCCGCTTATCGCCTTCGGGAAGTCCCTCATGCTCTTGGTCTCGCACGCCGTCGCCAGCACAGCGTGGTTTCCCGTTTGGATGCGGTATGGTGTGCCATCCAGCCACTGGAGACCCGTCGGCAACGCAGAGCAGTCGTTATCCTCGTCCAATCCCATCCAGGAGAAGCGGGTATTGCCATTCAGGGACATATTGCCGAATGGAATCAAGTCCACGATGCGGAATTTCTGGGCCTGCTCCGGGGTGCGACCGTCGTAGATTTGCTGGAAGCGGGTCACGGGAATGTATGGCAGATTCTCCAGGGTGGGGCCATTGCCATTCCAACTGCGTTCCGCCCCCAGGATTGCCGCCGTCATCAAGTGCGGTCGTTTGCGAATTTCGGAGGTCCAGGTCCAGGTGGTCCCGCCGTAGCCCAGGATCTTCTGCTTGTATGCGGCAGTCGCCATGCACATGACATCCCTGGGATAATACCAGGCGCAGGACATCACGTCAAAGCCCTGCTCTTTCATGAATTCCACCGTGGAATTCTTGTCAGTCTCATCGTAATGCCAGTCGAAAATGACAATGTCCCGGGGGATTTTCGGCAGTGCATCCACCGTCCGGTTGGGCTCCTTTCCGCCAGTGCGCTGGACTTCCAGCTGGTCGCACCACATGCCCATCCGAAGGCCCTTGGAGGTGATGAAATCGTGAAGGAAAAGCACCTCGTCGGCAAAGAGTTCCGCGCCAGGGATGCCCTGGCAGCGCGGGCAGATGCCGATTTCCTCGAAGCTGACTTCGTCCAGTCCCGCGTGATACCACTTGGCATTGGGGTAGCACTCCAGGTGCTCTTCAATCATATCGCAGATGCGCTGATGGATTTCGGGATGACGCGGGCAGTAGTTCCAGTATTTGAATTGCGCTTTTTCGTCGGCCTCGGGCTTCTCCGCCAGATGACGCAGTTCGGGACGGACCAGGAAATCCCGGAAGTGCGAGAAGCACTGTGTCATGGGGATGACCTGGATGTCATAGAGTTCCAGGCGCTGGGCAATCTTCCGGTGGTCCTCCTTGGAGGGGGCTTTCGGGCTACCCATCTCGGGATGGCGCTCGTATTGGAAGCGCGTATCGAATTGCAGTGAGAACCAGTTGAATTTCAGTGCCGCCAGGGTATCGATGAACTGCAGCATGGGCGCCATTTCGCTTTCATTCCCAGGCGCCAGGGTATGCCAGCCGCGGTATTCCAGATCCGGCCAGTCGGAAATCCGGCCCTCCCGGAAGACCAGGCGCCCCTGGCCGTCGTAGGCGCACAGCTGGCAGAAGGAGGCCAGGCCATTCACCAAGCCACGGTGGGACTCCGCAAGAATCCGGACTACCTTCCCCGTTTCCAGACGATAGGCCTCACGGCGCTGCCAGGCCGACAGCCCCGCGAACTCATCCCCCGCCAACGAGGGCACAATCTCCAGGAAAATCTGCGCCTCCTTCTGGGAGGTGCTGCGGTTCACGGGGGCCTTCAATTGGGCATCCAGCATCTGCCGAGCCATCAAGAACGCCTTGCTCTCGGGGACATGCATCACCAGAGGCAACGGCAACGCATAGACCGACTCACTAAATTCCGATTTCTGAGGCGCGGGAATCACCTGCGTTTCAGGAGCAGACGCGCTCTCTGCAGAAAGCACCTCGGAACTCGACTCCGTCACCTCCGTTACAGGAAGGGACAGAGTGACAAAGCCACTGCTGTCCTTGAAGAAGGTGCTGGTGGTGCGACCCCAGGAGCTGTATTCCTCCTTCCCGCGGACTTTGCGGTTGCGCACCAGCAGGACCTGTATCTGGCTGGCGTTCTTCAAGACCTGCTGGTCCAGCGGAATGGCGAACTGCGCCACCCAGCCGAACTCCTGCTCGGTCATGGCGGAAGTGAATTGGATATTCTCCACGCCCTCGATGCTGGCGGTGGTAGTATCTGCGGAATACATGTCCTTGGCAAACCCAGACACACGGTCCAGGTTCACCACGTCCGCGCAGGCCTCACCCGTGGCGCTGACACCCACGTGGTAGGTGATGCGAGTGGCGGGTTCACGCAGAAAAATCTCGATGGTGTCGTTGTTCCAGCCCTCGCGGTCCTTCGTACGACCCGCCATGTCACCCTCCTTCGCGTAGGTAATCACCTGCAAGACGCCTTTGTGGATGCCGAACTTGGAGAAGGTGGCACGGGCCGAATTCGGCAATTGGAATTCCTTCCCCAACAATGCGTAGGGCGCGGATTCCTCACCTTCGCCCCAAATCGGGTCATCCCAGTTCGCTTCCATCAACGGCGCAACCGACAACTCCTTCAACACCATCTGCGGCGCTTCATCCGCGCAAACCAACTTCACATTGCGATAGAAGACAGGACCGTCAGCCTTAGTCGCCATCAAAGAGAGCTTCATCCGCTTGCAATTGGGAGAAGCCTGGAAGGACTTCACCAGCGTCTGCCAACCATGGTCGGCGCGGTTCATCGACAGGTACTGCTCCTGATACTTCCCGTTGGGGAAGAAATCATACATGATGAGGTCACCGCCCGTCCCCGAGGTCTTCACTTCCGCCGAAAAAATGTAGTTCGCACCGCCCTGGACGTTGTCAATAAACTGGGAAATGCGGCAAAGTCCCTCGCCCTTCTCGGACAGACGATTCAGACGAAACGCAGACGCGCCGTCCTCCACCACAACAGAACTCTCATACTGCATCGAATCCGAGGTGTCACGGACCCACCCCACGGGAATGCCACTACTCTCCACACCCTCCAGAAACTCCGGATTCCGAATCAGATTCTGGGACAACAACGATAGGCTAAATACCGCAAGAAAAATAAAGGATAGAACGCGCTTCATCTTGATTCGGGATAGGGACACAAGGGACACAAGGGACACAAGGGACACAAGGGACACAAGGGACACATCGGCGTAGCCGATAGAATCCTTCCCCGGAGGGGATGTTTCGGCGCAGCCGA
>DCIO01000106.1:6475-17221 GCA_002315885.1 Lentisphaeria bacterium UBA1724 | reverse complement strand
CTACAGGTCCTACAGGTCCTACAGGGCCTACAGGTCCTACAGGTCCTACAACTCCTACCTACAAATTGAGCATTGGACATTGAAAATTGAGAAATATGGTTATAGTACCTTTGTTTGAGGCACCTATTGAGCCTGCACAATGGCAAAGTCCACCAGACTCACACACCTCATACCTCACACGACTGAGCTAATACCCCATCGACTGCCTTATGAAAACGGACCCCAAGAAGCGAAATACTCCTGAGTTCTCCGCGAATACAGAGGGAGAGAATATCCAGATCATCGAAGGCCTGGCCTCGGAATTCACCGCCCTATACTGCATTGACTTGGATACGGGACTCTATCGAAACTACATGGGGTCCAACCGTATCAGCGATATGAAGGAGCAATTCACCATATACACCAAAGCCATCGACCTCTTTCATTTCTATGTCGATACCCTCGTCTATCCCGAACACCGGGAAGCACTGCGGGAGTTCTACACCTCCGATGAAGGATTGCGGAACACCCTGCGTCACAAGAAGAAAATCAGCATCCATTTCAAGCGGAACTATTCCGGAGTTTACCTCTGGACAGAAGCCGAGATATTCAAGTGCGAGGCAGAACATGAAGAAGCACACACCGTCCTCTTCAGTTTTTCTGAATGCGATGACACCTACCGCGGCGAACAAGTCATGAAGGAGTGCATTGGCATCCTGGGAAAAGAAAAATCCCCCAAGGATGCCATCAACGAACTCCTGATACTAGCCAGGGAGTTCTATGGCGCGGAATACGCGCGAGTCTTTGAGTTCGATGCAGACAGCAAAACTCTCGGGGTCACATGCGAGATATGCGCTCCTGAGGCAGAGTCAATGATTTCGCATTTTCAGGGCATCCCCGCCAAGAAGCTCAATGGCTGGCTAAAGAAATTCGCCAACGAGGGTGCATTCTGGTTGGAAGAACCCATCGCCATTGACCAAATCGACTCGGAGTTCATGCACGGCGTCAACAACCTGATTACCGTGCCAATGCAAAAAAATGGCAAGAATGTCGGTGCGGTATGCGTAGTGAATTCCACCAAGGCCAAAAAGAACGCCACTGTCCTGAAAACCGTCGCCGCCATCCTCTTCTGTGTCATCCTAAAACGCCAGGAGACAGAACAGCGCCAGTTGGAAGACAAGGAATCCCGTGAGCGCGAATCCGCGGCAAAGGACCAGGTTCTTTCGGCGATTACCCAGGCGCTCTATGGATTTAACCTCACTGTCAATCTGGAACGCGGGACCTTCAATCTGATTACGGGAACTGGCGCAGAGGATGCCATCAAGAACATGGAAGGCGCCAAGAACTACCGCCAGGTATATGAGAACATGACAGCGCGTATCCGCCCCGAATACCACGACAGGATTCGAGAAATGCTTTCTCTGGACTACCTCTGGATGAACCGCGAAAAACTGGGATACTACGGAACCATAGAGTATCAGACCATTGGCGAAGACGAGGTGGCTCTTTGGGAAGAAGTCAATGTGACTTTCGGTCGGGATGGCGAAGGACATCCCATCGCGAACCTTCTGGGACGAGATATCACCAGCACACACCGGGAAAAAGCCCTCCAGGAACGTGAAATCAAAGTCGCACAGGCAAAAAACGAAGTGCTGTCTGGCATCACCCAGACGCTCTACGGCTTCAATGTCACCGCCAACCTTGTCACCAACACCCACTCGCTGATTACAGGAACCGGAACCGAGTTGCTATGCGGCCTCTTGGACGCCGCGTCGGGAAAGTCCTACACCGATGTCGTGGATATGATGATCGCCGGAGTCCCCGCAAACTATCGGGACGAGGCATACAAGGCCATCGGGCGAGAAGTGCTCTTGGGCTCCCGACACCAGCATGGCTATCTCGGCACCAGAAAATTCCCCTGGGTTGGCCCCGATGGAATGAAATACTGGTGCGAAATCAATACCTTCATGGGTGAAAACGAAAAGGGAGAGCCCATTGCCAACCTCCTGGGACGAAATATCACCCAGGAAATCGAGCGCCAAGAACAACAGGAACACGAACGAGAAGCCGCCAGTGCCAAAGACCGCGTCCTCTCTGAAATCACCCAGGAACTCTATGGATACAACCTGACGGTGAATCTGCGTACCCTCAAATACACGGTAATCACTGGCACAGGTATGGACGCCGACTGTGAAATCCTCAAAAATTTCGAGGATTACGAACAAGCAATCCAGTCACGCCTTGAGCTGGTAGTGCCCAATGACCGGGAAAAATTCCTGCAATCCCTTGCAGTTGAGAATCTTCGCGCAAAGGCGGCCGCTGGCGTCAGCGGTCCTGCGGGAGTGGAGACCTACGAGGCATACATCAATGGAGAACACCAATGGAACGAGACCAACATCTTCATTGGCACTGATACCAATGGTGAGCCCATTGCCAACATCCTGGGACGAAATATCACCGAACAGCACAACGAGCAGGAGCGACGAGAACGAGAAGCCCGTGCCGCCGCCGCAAAGGACCAGATCCTTTCCGGTATCACCCAGGCGCTCTACGGCTATAACGTCACGGTGAATTTGGAGACTCTCACCAGTTCCGTCATTCGCGGAACGGGTCTGGAGGACATCACCAACGCCATTGAAAATACTCACGATTACCAGGCGTTGACCAAGGAATGCCTCAAGCGAATTCCCAAGGAGCAGCGTTCCAAAGCGCTGAATCTGCTCTCCTTTGACGCCATGCGGAAACTGGCCCAAGACGGCGTCAGCGGTTTTGCGGGCAGTGTGGAATACGAATCATACACTCCGAAGCGCAAGAGACAATGGCATGAAATCAACCTCTTCATCGGAACCGATGAAAATGGCGCCCCTGTGGCCAACCTCCTGGCCCGAGATGTGACCGAAAAACACAACGAGCAGGAACGACGTGAACGGGAGGCCCGTGCGGCCGCCGCGAAGGACCAGATTCTTTCCGGTATCACCCAGGCACTCTACGGCTATAATATCACCCTCGATTTGGATACCCTGGAATGCTCTGTCATCCGCGGTACGGGCATGGACTGCATCGTAGATGCACTGGAACGCTCGCCAAACTATGATACCATCCTAACAGAGGGCAGAAATCGCCTTTCCTTGGAAGACCAGAGGAAGGTGGATCAATTGGTATCCCTGGAGGCAATGCGGGCGACAGCCAACACGGGAAAGAGCGGTTATATCGGAAGCATGGAATTTGTGTCCCTCTGCCCCATTCATGGCAAGCATTGGCATGAAATCAACCTCTTCATCAGTTCAAACGCAATGGGACATCCCATTGCAAATCTCCTGGGCCGTGATGTTACGGAACAACACGAACGCATGGAATTGCAGGAACGAGAACGAGAAGCCGCCAGCGCCAAGGACAGAATTCTTTCTGAAATCACCCGGGCACTCTATGGATATAACTTGACAGTAAATCTGCGTACCCTCAAATACTCACTCATCACAGGAACGGGCATGGAGGCCGCTTGTGATATCTTCAAGAGATCCGACGACTATGCAGAAGCCGTCCATCTGAAACTGAATTTCATCGCCCCTCACGACCGAGAGCGCATTGCAAAGCTCATGGCTCCTGAGGCACTGCAGAAGATGGCAAAGGATGGCAAATACGGCGCCATCGGCGTCACTGCCTATGAAGCGAACGTCAATGGCCAGCATCAATGGCACGAGACCAATATCTTCATTGGTGCCGATGCCAATGGCGACCCCATCGCAAACATCCTGGGACGCGATATCACGGAACAGCGTTCCCGCGCGGACGCCGAAGCGCAGCTCCTGGCTGCCCAGGAAGCCAACAAGGCAAAGACCGCTTTCCTCTTCAATATGTCCCATGATATCCGCACGCCGATGAATGCAATCCGCGGATTTACGGACATCGCGAAGAAGAATCTCGACAATCGTGCCCGCATGGCCGATTGCCTGCACAAGATTGACAGTTCAGGAGAGCTCCTCCTGTCTCTCATCAACAGCATCCTGGATATGAGTCGCATTGAGTCTGGCAAGGCGAAACTGGAAGAAATTCCCGGGGATATTCGGGACTCCTTCCGGAATATCGAGACGACCATGCAGGTGCTTGCCAAAGGCAAAGGAATTTCCTTGTCCTTTACTTTCGGCAAGGTTGACAACTACTACATCTATACGGATTTCGATCGTTGCAACCGTGTCTTCCTGAACATCATCTCCAATGCCATCAAATACTCCCATCCCAATGGCTACGTGAAAGTGAAATGCGAACAGGCAGGCGCACCCCAGGACGGCAAAGCCTGGTATCGCTACACCTTCGAGGATAATGGCATCGGCATGAGCGAGGAATTCCAGGGGCATCTCTTTGAGGAATTCGCCCGGGAACGCAATTCCACCACAAGTGGCATCCAGGGAACAGGTCTGGGATTGGCGGTATGCAAGTCCTTCGTGGATCTAATGGGTGGCAAAATCTCTTGTCAAAGCAGGCAAGGTGAAGGCACCACCTTCACAGTCATGCTCCCCCTCAAGCTCCAAACGGAAGAACCTCATGTGGATGAACATCTTGGGGGAACCTCTATCTCCACTACCCCCAGCACTCGAGCTAAGGCAGTCGATCTCACCGGTCGCAGAGTGCTCCTGGTAGAAGACAACGACCTGAACCGCGAAATCGCAATGGAATTCCTCTCTGACGAGGGACTGTTAGTTGACGAGTCGTCAGATGGATCGATTGCCGTGCAGAAGGTAAAGGAAAATGGCGCAAACTACTACGCCTTCATCCTGATGGATATCCAGATGCCTATCATGGATGGCTATGAAGCCACAAAGGCAATCCGATGCCTCCCCGACGGCGACAAGATCCCCATCATCGCGCTCTCCGCAAATGCCTTCGAAGAAGACCGCCAGAAGTCCCTGGCCGCAGGGATGAATGCCCACGAGGCAAAACCCATCCGCATCAAGTCACTCTTCGAGACAATCCGACGACTCGTAACCCCATAACGCGCAAACCCTTATTTCCGCATAGAAGCAGAGGGGGCAAGGGGGATACCTCCCCCTCCTTCATTAAGCATTGAGCATTGAGCATTGAAGAAGAGGGGGCAAGGGGGATACCTCCCCCTCCTTCATTAAGCATTAAGCATCAAGCATTAAGCATTGAAGAAGAGGGGGTAAGGGGGATACCTCCCCCTCCGACATTAAGCATTAAGCATCAAGCATTAAGCATTAATAGAGATTCCGAATTCTATCTCGAAGTACATATATTTTGTCGTTGGGTCGGAGTTTTGTGGGGAATGGGAATGTGACATCCGCGCCGATAGCCGCAAAGTCGGTGGGCTTTTCCAGGACTTGTAGAGAAGGCACGACATATTCCACCGCTCCCGTAGTTGGCCCCGTAAACAATATCCTATCCCCCACCTGGAGATTCCCCGACTGTAAAATCAACTCCACCACCTTCGGTTTCGCGTAGTAATGCGTAACCACACCCACGAATTCCTTCCGGATGGTGGCCTGGCTATCCCGGTCGCCAGCCCAGACATCGCTCTGCTCCCCATAGTAATAGCCGCCTTCCCAGAATTGACGATTGAAAACCCCACGAAGGCAGCCCTTCCAGGACTCCAATTGTTCTGACGAAGGCTTCTCGCCACGAAGATAGATATCCAGCGCCTCGCGATAACAACGCGTCACCGTCGCAACATAATCCGCAGAACGACCGCGCCCCTCGATCTTCAGCACGGAGACCCCAGCCTTCAGCAACCATCCAAGTCCAGCGATGGTACAGAGGTCCTTCGGAGACATGATATAGCGGTTCTGTATCTTGAATTCAAAGCCTGTCTCCGCATCCCGTGCAATGTATTCACGACGGCAGGGCTGATAGCAACTGCCACGATTGCTGCTGGCATTGTATTCGCAAAGACTCATGCCACAACGCCCGGACAATCCTATGCACAACGCACCGTGGACAAATGCCTCCAGACGAATCAACTGGCCATTGGGACCCCGCAAATCATGCTTGCGGATATTTTCCGACAGGGAGGAGAGTTGCTCCAGAGAGAGCTCACGGGCAGCAACCACGGTATCCACGTATGGAGCATAGAAGGACACCGCTTCCCAATTGGAGAGATTCCCCTGAACGGAAAGATGAACCGTCAATCCCAAAGCATGGGCTCTGCGAATGACCGCGGGATCCACTGCTATCACCGCATCAACCTGCGCCGCTTTCGCAGTCTCCAACAACAACTGAATATCCTCCAGTTCCTCATCATACGCAATGATATTCAATGTCAACCACGCCTGAACACCCTGCTCGTGGCATTTGTTCACAACGTCTTTTAAGTCCTCAGGCAAAAAATTCGCGTTGGCACGACAACGCATATTCCATTTGCCAACGCCGAAATAAACCGCGTCCGCGCCATTCTGCAACGCGGCGGCAAGGCATTCCCAGTTCCCCGCAGGAGCTAATAAAATCGGCTTGTTTCCAAAATTCTCCATGGTTACATAAACAAAGGGAAATTCTCCTGCCTCCAACAATTCCTAATTCCGAATTATAAAAGAGGGGGCAAGGGGGATACCTCCCCCTCCAACATTAAGCATTAAGCATTGAGCATTAAGCATTAAAAAAGGCGCCGTGCGACCGAAGTCGTGCGGCGCCTTTTATCGTTATGCGAACGAATTAGTGGCGGAAGTCAGGCAAACCACGGATTTCGTTAGCACGCAGAGGCTGACCATCGGGCTTGACCAGGCGGACGTTCACGAACATCAGAAGGTTGGTCTTGCGGGACTGCTCACCACGGCTGGTGAAGAGGTGACCGATGACTGGCAGATTGCCCAGGAAGGGAATCTTGTCCTCAAAGCGCTGCAGCTTCTCCTGGATCAGACCGCCCATGACAACCGTCTCGTTATCGTAGACCACCACGGAGGTCTTGATTTCACGCTTGGAGAAGACAGGCATGGTGAAGATCAAATCCATTTCCTGGTTGTTAACGATGCATTTGGTGTTGTAGTGGGTATCGTATTCCACCAGGTCAGTAATGCTGGGAAGCATATCCAGATAGATGGAATAGGAGTCGGGAGCAACCGTGGGAGTCACATCCAGAATGACACCCAGAGAGGTGGCTTCCAGAGTAGGAATGGAAGGAGTGTAGCTGGTGCTGGAAGTACCGTCAGTGACGGTGACATCCATCTCAGGCTCGGACCAGGAAGTCGCGAAATACTGTTCCTTCACAACCTTCAGCTGGGCAGTCTTACCACTGATGGTGGTGACTTTCGGAGCAGAGAGGACATCCGAATTGTCGGACTGCTCAATCGCGTGGATAATCGTGCTGAACGCGTAGTTACCCAGGACAGTGTAGACGTTCAAGACGGAGTCATTCAGAGCCGCATTGTCAAAGACGGAACTGGCAAAACGCATACCATTGCCCATCTTGACGGTACCAGAGCCACTCTGGCTGGCAACACCCATCAGGAAGTCACCAGTGTGGACCGCGCCGCGCTGGCTGACCAGAGCCTGCTCAACGCCATTGGAAGCCGCGCGGTAGGAGACACCGCCGCCCTCGAAGGACCACTCAAAGCCCAAGCTGTTCAAGTCGTTCTGGACGATTTCCACAAACTTGGCCTCGATGGAAATCTGACGAGGAGTCTGGTTGATCTCTTCCAGAATCCGCTTGATCACACGCTGCTGCTCGATGGTGTGGTGGACAACCAATTTGCCGCTCTGAGGATAGTAGCAGATGTTGGCACCCTGAGGCATGGGAACACCCATGGCACGGAAGATGGACTCGGCGCGATAGAAAGCACCACCGCCAGACTTGGAAGACTTACCATAGGAGTCGTCGTCATCGCTGCTGCTGTCATCATCGTCATCGCTGCTGTCGTCATCATCGTCATCATCGTCGTCGTCATCATCGTCACTGCTGTCGTCATCGCCGACAGGAGAGGAGAGAGAGGACATCTTGGAACGGGTACGAGGAGCATCAAAGACACCGGCCTCGATGTTGTAGAAGCGGGTCTCCATGGGATCCATCTCAATCATTCTGTGAGCAACGATCACGGAAGACTCGGCATTGCGGATACGCAGACCGAACTGATAGGAGAGGTAATCCAGCACTTCACGGGGAGTGATGTTGGTCAGGTTCAGGTTCACAAGCTTGTCTTCCAGGCTCTCACCAGTAGCCATACCGGAATCCTGGACGGGGTTGGCACCGTATGCGCCGAAATCGCCACCGTACATGCCGCCCATGCCAGCACCATAGCCACCCATGCCGTAGCCATTGTCCATGCCACCCATGCCGCCCATGCCGCCCATGCCGCTGTAGCCGCCCATGCCGCCCATGTTGCCGCTGTAGCTGTTGCCAGAAGAGCTGAATTCACGAGCGCCAGTGCTGGCACCAGATCCTTCGCTGTTGCTCTGATAGCCATCGGGCACATAACCAGGCATACCAGCATCAGCCATGGGAACCAGCATCGGGACGATGTTGATGCCAACGCCTTCGGGGTCAGCCTTCTTGATTTCGCGGGGCAGAATTTCAGTCAGGACATCCTTCAGAGTTTCGTTATCGATGACAAGATGCTGCAGACGAATTTCGTCCAAAGCCTTGTTGATACCCTGGATGTCATCATTCTTACGAATAGTCTGGGTGCTGACGTTGTCGGCAGAACCAGCCATCAAAGGAGTGACGGGGTCAGACCACTTCCAGCGGACTTCCGCCATGCGGTCCTTCAGGATCGTCTCCAACTTCTCGTTGGCGGCAGACTCCATGGTCTCATCAATCTTCGCCAAAGCACGGATAGCGGCCAGGCAGTAAGGATCCTCAACCAATGCCTGCTCAAAATACTCACGAGCCTGGGCATAACGACCATTCTGCAGGAAAACCTGACCAGACTTCAGAGCCTTACGGACTTTCAGGTCATGCTCGGCCAAATCAGGAATCAGGGTGTCAACAACAGTCTCGGCACGGACGATGGTCTCCTGACGGACACTGCGGAGGGTCATGATATTCCGCTTGAGACGATCTTCGTTCACGGGCTGGATGATGTAGTCGGACTTGGCGCAATTGCCAGCCAACTCAATCTCCGTCGCAAACTTCTCTTCCATAGCCAGCTCCATGGCGCTGGCAGAATAGGCACCATCCTCGCCATTGTCATAGATGTCCTGGGCTTCCTCGGTGCTGTGGCACAACGCCAGCTCCTGCTCCAGGATGGCGATAGTCAGATAGTTCTGACCCAGGGAGGGTTCCTTCTGGCCCAACAAGGAGTAGATGTCAGCCAGACGGGACTGCAAATGAAGTCTGAGCTCGGCAGCCTTGCGCATGCAGTATGCCGCATCGGCATCCACATTGGCGTCGTCAGCAGTGGTATCCACCAAGATGGTGGTAGCAGTCAGCAAGGCAGCCTGAGCCTCGCGGGCGGCCTCTTCGGCCTGCTTGAGATAACCTTCGCTGAAGACAGCGGCGGCAGAAGCATAGCTGGTGTTGGCCTTGTCCAAGGCGGTCTTGGCGTCATCCAACTTGCCCTTGGCAATCGCGCCTTTCTCGGCACGCTTGGCCATCTCACGCTTCAACTCCAGGCTGGCACGAGCCTGTTCAATCTCGCTGACAAGCCATGCCAGGTTGTCCTTAACAGAACCACTCTGGCCGAGTTGGGCATCAGAGAGGTCTTTGCGATCGGCAAGCACACAGAGAATGGTCTGGACTTCCTGCTTGATATCCTCGACGTTGTTGTTGCCAATGAGATCTTTAGGATAGAGGATGTTGTTGGCGGTAGAGAAATCATCCTCAGCGAGAGCGCCATTGGCCTCGTTGAGAATCTTCTGGATGTTGCTGACGCCATCCTGCGCACGTGTCAACAGCCAATCCGTATCCTTGGTCTTCAGCTGATTAAAACGAGCCCCGATGCCGCCTTCGGAAATCGCGACATCAACCTCTTGGGAATCTCGCTCTTCTGCGGCGAGGGCGGCTTCCTGATCTTCAATTTCCTCATTAACCTGCGCTTGAATGGTGCTTGCTGAAATTGCCAGCAAGAAAATCGCACCAAGCAGAATGCGCAAGGAACTCAGGACTTCGACGTGTTTCTTTTGCTTAGTCATGGACTTGCATTGGGGTCCAGCCTCTCAGCATATTGGAATGCCGGAAGACCTTTCCCGATTGGGGGTGGATTAGTTACGAATGATTACTAATTAAAAATTGTTGCTTTGCGGCTTGAGCCGAATGAGAAAATGTCCTTCTACTGCATCATGCCACCCATGGGACTCATGCCCATGCCAGCATCCATGCCACCACCCACGCCGGTGCCACCAGCGTTACCACGGGCACCACTCGGTGCAGCATAATCGTGATTGGGTTCGTCTTCGGGAGTGCCGTAAATGGCCTTCACATAGTCAACCGTATCCTTGTAACTCAGAACAATCGGCTCGCCCTCAGCGGCACCGAACTGCCCCGTCAATTTCTGAACACGAATCACAGGCTTACCGTCCTCCTCTTTGGAAGGAGTTACATCCAACAACTGGTAGAACTCCACCACAGCCTGATTCTCGTCCTCATCATAGTAGCCGGATAAGCCGTTGTTGCCACCCATGCCAGAAGTCCCCATGCCATTGCGATTCATGGAGCTCACGGCATCTTTCTTCAGGGCGAAAACATCACCAATTTTAATCTCAAAGACCAGCTGAGGAGCAAAGGCAACACCATTAGCGCCATTAGAACCGTTCATGCCGCCTTCCATGCCACCCATCATACCACCTTCCATACCAGCCATGCCGCCGTTCATGCCGTTCATGCCGTTC
>DCIO01000106.1:0-6418 GCA_002315885.1 Lentisphaeria bacterium UBA1724 | reverse complement strand
TGCCGTTCATGCCGTTCATGCCGTTTCGGCGCATGTTCTGCTGCTGACGCAGTTTTCGGGGATCCGTCTCCTGGGGTTCGGCAGCCTTCAGCAGGGCCTCCAGGTCAGTCTTCTTCTCCATGCCACGGAAAATGTGGTTGCCGAGATAGCGCAAGGTGATGGAGTAATTCTCTTCACGGATAAAGTCCGCACCCGCCTGCAAAGTATAAGAATTCGTGCCATCCGAGATAGTGACGCTGCTCATATCCTGAGCGAATGCCGTGAGTTTATAACCATTCATCTTGGGAATCACTCCGCCATTCTTGACATCCTGAGCTCTAGCCTCACCCTCCACATTCAAACTGGCCTTCCAGTCCGCGGGATTGGCAGAACCATTCTGCTTGATTTTCTTCAGGGAGACAGGCAGCGCCTTCTGTTCCGCCTTGTCCACACGCAGCAGATAAGCCAACGCGGGCATAGACTTGGGATTGTCCATGGCAGTTCCTGCGCGGTATTCCTCAATATTCAGGAAACCATCCTGGTCAAAATCTTCCATTGCATCAAAACGATAACGGTAATGGAGGAAAGTAGACTCTTTTTCGACGATGTCTGGAATACCATCCTTATCGGTATCGTAATCCGCAGGCATCTCAGGCCCCACAGGATCCTGCTCCGCATGACACCAGGGGCAGGTACTGGCATCAAAGGGCAACACATATCCACAATTCTTGTTCTTGCAGATGATGAATTTGCCACCCTCCAACAGACCGCCACGAGTCGCGTTGGCACGGACGCCCTCATTGGGGGAAGCCAACAAGTCCACCTGGGTCATCTTATTAGTAAGCATCTGATCCAGCCCCTCAAAACTCTCGGAGTTCATCTCTTCAATCAAAGTATCGCCCTTCACAATCGTGGAGACCTCATCGGCCACCTCCTTGGTCTGGCGCTGAGAGAGTGTCTGGCTGTTCGAGACATACTGGAGGCTGTAAAGCAACAACAGCAAGCAAACGACGAGGATCAGCTTTTCGTAATGTCGGATAAGGAAGTCCACTTGTATACCTTCTCGATTTGCGTGTTTAGGAAAGTGCTCTGGTGACGAATGACCTACTCTTCTTCAACTTCGGCCTCAGCGCCTGATTCTGCTTCAGCTTCCTCCGTTTCCTCGGGGGCACTGTATTCAATGAGATCCAGGGTGATTTCGGCTTCAAGCTCACGGGGAGTACGGAAAATGAAATTGTCCTGGCGCTTGGGATCCTCGTAAACCAAGAACGCCTCATTGATATTCAGCAGGCTGGCCATGCCGCCCGCAGTCATGTCACTGCCCATACTGCCACCCATGGCACCGCTGGTACGAGTGGAAGAACGACGGGAAGAACGACGGGATCCAGAACCACCATCCATTTCGGAGTTCTTGGAGGAACGACGGCTCTGACGCGCGGAAGCCTTGGTGCTGCCGCCACCCATACCGCCAATACCGCTTTCCATGCCGCCACGGGTACTTCCGCCACCAAGACGCTCGGCCTTCTTGGTGTCGAGATACTGCTTGCGAATCACTGCCGCCTGGGTATATTCCATGGTGGGATTTTCCGCATTCACAGCATAGAAGGAGAGATTGCGGATGAAGAAAAGCATGTGACGATCGTTCGTCATGTTATTCAAAAGTGTCTGAATCGTCTTGGAATCGCCCTGGACACTCAGTACAATGGGAGTAATGGTGTATCCTGTACCTTCCTCAACCTGCAGGGAACGGGGGAAGTCCAGCTTGGTCACGACCTTGATTCCAGCGCGCCCCAGATGCTTCACGATTTCATCATAAATCATCAGCTGACGGAAGATGGGCTTGAAGTCCCTGGCATTCAAAGGCTCGGTACCCTGGTTGATATCTGCTAACTTTCCACCGATGGTGTCCGCGAAATCCATCTTGTAATCCACCAGGACCATCTCGGTAATCTGGCTCAGCTTCTGGTCAAGCATCTCGCCTGCACGGGTGGAGTTCGCTGGAATCTCTGGCTCAAAGCAGAAGCGACGATAGAGTTCACTAATCAGATTGTTGTAGTGACCAACCGCCAAATCCTTGTTGTTCTCGGCCAACACCGCATTCTCCAGCTCGCCATTCGCATCTTTCTTGACACGATAGCCGTCACTATTGAGGGTCTTGAACCAATTGCGTTCCTCTTCAACAGAGGCTACGCCCTGGTTGTATTCCTTCACATAACCACGGGTCTTGACAAGAAGGTACCCCAAGGCAACCAGGAAGGCGATTGCACAAAGGACGAAGCCCCAATTTTTCTTTAGAAAGTCCATGATTTAAGAGAGAAAAGTAATGCAGTCTAAGTCGTTCAGAAGCCCTCGATTACATGCCACCCCTGCTTCCCATGACATCTGTCTTGGCGTCAGCCCAGGGATATGCTTCCACGGGCACGTTGAATTTCAATTGCACCTCAAAATCGGAGGCATTCTCAACCACGGGATTCTTCTGGAGCGTCACCACATCCGTGAAATCAGCCTCGTTGCTGAAAAGCAGTGACTTACGAAGATTGCGGATGAAGAGCAAGTCGCCAGACTGGTCCAGATGGCTCTCATCCTTCACCACGGGAATCTCATTGCCATCCTCATCCGTCTCGGTCTCTTCTTCGCTTTCCTCAGACTTCTCGGGAATCTCAAAAGGATAGGCAGGCTCCTTACCCAACACGGGATCCTTGCCAACGTTGTTGCCATACATGCCAACGGTATGCGCTTCAATGATTACGCCGCCAATGGTAGTCAGGGAAGGCATATTGGAAGAACCGCCACCCATCATATCGCCGCCGCCGTCACCCATCATGTCACTGCCGCCCATCATGTCCATGCCGCCCATCATGCCATCACCGCTGCCCATCATAGCGCTCTCTTCTTCTTCCACGATACTGGCACGCTGAATCGCGGCGGTTTCCCCAAAGATGGGTTCGATGGAGTCAATCCAGACATTGTCGGGCTTGGCACGGAAAATTTCCTCCACGATCAATGGCCACTTCGTGCGTTGCATCAGGAACGCCTTCAGCTCGGTGACCTGGGAAATCGCACCCTCAGCTTCCCCAATGGCGGCCTTGATTTCCTTATAAGCGGGCTCGTATTTCGCACGCTCTTTCTGGAAAGTCTCAACCTGCTTGTTGACTTCCGCAACGCCCTTGGAAAGGCTGTTCATGATGATGAAGAACATCACCAGGACCGTGAACATGGCCGCAATAAAATAGGGCTTCTTGTAAACCAGGGACTGCTGCTGGGCAACTTCCTTGGGGAGCAAGTTGATTTCGATGGGGCACGCACCAGAGTAACGCAGGGCCAGACCGATGGTCTCACTGAAGGTATGCGCGACCTCAGACAACGCCACCTTGTTGATCTCGGGAGAGATGCTCACGCAGGTCAGAGGATTGAAATACTCCACGGGAAGGTTGAACTTCTCCGCAAAGAACTTGTCACAGTAGTGCAGAATCGTAGTACCACCCGTCAAATAAATCTTCACGGGGTCATGACCATGCTGTTGCGCCTTGTAAATCGAAATGGAACGGGAAATTTCACCCTGGAGACGACGCATCACGTTGCGAATAATCAACGAGATGTCCCCACTGGCTTCCGCAGAACTCTCCACGTCACTCTTGGCCACATAGCCATGACGACGCTTCAATTCCTCCGCCTCAGGCTGACCAATGGAGAACTTACGGGAAATCTGCTGGGTAATGGTGTGACCCGCAATCGGAATCGTACGAGCAAAGAAACGGTCGCCTTCCAGGAACAGCAGGTTCGTAGAACGTCCACCAATGGAAACCACCATCACACTGCCGTCAGAACCGAGACCATTGGCACGGGCCGCATTGTAGCAGGACACGGGAGCCACATCAACCAAAATCGGAGAAAGACCGACCTTACGGACAGCGTGGACAATCTGCTGGACGATGTCCTTCTTCACAACCACGGACAGGACGTCCAGGGTATTCATATTGCCGTCATCCACCTGCTCGCCTGCAATCAGCTGGAAGTCCATGCTGATTTCATCCTGGGCGAAGGGGATATTCCGCTTTGCTTCGAATTCCGCCAACTGACGAATCTGCTTGCGGTCATTCTTATAATTGTTAATCTGACCAAAACGGATCAGCGCAGTCTGTCCGGAAATGGAGAGCATCGCCCGGCGGGTATGAATGTTCGCCTCCAGGAGCATCTGGCGCAAAACACCCTCAATGACGTTGATGCGGTTATCCTCGGAGAGCTCCTCCTCATATTCGCGATGCGCGAACGCAGTCATCTGCACGCTACCATCCAAGGCAAATTCAAATTCGCCAAGTTTAATGGCTGCCGCACCAATGTCTACGGTCAGAAATCTTTCGTTTTTGGCCATTGTTCTAGGTCTTCCAAGAGCTTTCGCCCAGTTTCATGCGCAGTGTCTACTACTTAAAATGCCACGTTCCCGGGCGTCAATCGTACAGGAGTATTTGCTAACATACTTTTTTTTCAGCACAATTCAAGCTGAATTAGCAAAAATTTTTCGCGAAAGCCCTTTTTTTTATCGTTTTTGAGAAAAAAGACCATGTTTTCGCGAAAAATTACCATGTTAGCAAATCCCTGTGGACATCTCAAAAAAGGCAAAAGAGCAATCAAGAGGATGGCATTTTATGACGCGGGATGAATAATGAGGATATATATGATAAAGCAATGTGCATGGAAAAAAGGCCGTTGCACACATTCGTTCTGCAACAGCCTTTTTTCCGCATTAGTTATGCGGTTATCTGATGATTATGGTTTAGGACGCGGAGTAGTTTGGGGCATCCTTCTGCATAATGACGTTGTGGGGATGTGCTTCCTGCAGACCTGCCGCGGAGATTCTCCAGAATCTGGCATGCTCCTGCAATTCGGTGATGGTTCGAGCGCCCAGATATCCCAGGGAGAACTTGAGACCGCCGGCATACTGGTTGACCACGTCGGAGACGGAGCCGCGGAAGGGGATCATTCCTTCGATGCCCTGAGGCACCAGCTTGGTCTCGGCGGTATCCGCGGAGACGCCATAGCGTTCGCGAGAGCCCTTGCCCTTGCGCATGGCATCCACAGAACCCATTCCACGATAGATGACGTAGGTACGTCCCTGATGGAGAATGCGTTCGCCGGGGCATTCCTCGGTACCCGCCAAAGCGGAGCCCATCATGACCGTGCTGGCGCCGACCGCCAGAGCCTTCGCGATATCGCCGGAGTGTGCAATACCACCGTCAGCAATGATTGGGATTTCATTGCCCACGCCTTTGTAGGCGTTGTAAATTGCCGTGAGCTGGGGAATACCCACGCCTGCCACCACACGGGTGGTGCAAATGGAGCCAGGACCGATACCAACCTTCACGGCATCCGCGCCGCATTCCAGCATGGCGCGTGCGCCTTCCGTGGTGCACACATTGCCCGCAACCACATCCACCTGAGGATACTGGCGCTTGATTTCACGGACCGTCTCCATGACATTCTTGGAATGGCCGTGTGCGGAGTCTACAATCAATGCATCCACGCCCACATTCACCAGTGCCTCGATGCGCTCGGCATCAAAAATACCCACGGCGGCGGCGACGCGGAGTCTGTGCTGGGCATCCCGATTGTAAGTGGGCTCCATCTTGTCGATGAGAGTACGGACATCCTGCAGGCTGTAGAGACCCGCCAGGCGACCCTCTTCATCCACCAGCGGCAGTTTGCCGACTTTGTTCTCCAGCATGATCTTCATGGCGGTCTGCATGTCCGTGCCCTTGGGAGCGGTAACGGGCTTGGTGGACATCACTTCTTCCACGGGGACATCGTAGTTGGTGATGAACTTCTGGTCGCGCTGGGTGAAGATACCGCAGAGCTTGCCATTCTCGTCAAGAATCGGGAAACCACTGAACTTGTAGTCGCGATTTTCGCGTTCGGCGATGATTTCGTAGACCTTCTGGCCACGCTGGAAGGTAACGGGCTTCTCAATCAAGCCATTCAGGTAGTGCTTGACGGCCGCGGCCTCTGCGGCCTGACGCGCGGGGGTGAGATTCTTGTGAATGACGCCGATACCGCCCAACTTCGCCATGGCGATGGCCATGGAATGCTCGGTCACGGTATCCATGGCCGCGGAAATGAAAGGAAGGTTCACCGAGATGTTGCGGCTGAACTGAGAGGCGGCATTCGCCTCACCAGGCAGAAAGTCCGCGTAATACACTTCCATGGAGACGTCGTTGAAGGTCAACGCTTCATGGGGGAAGGAATCCATAAACTTGGCAATGCTCTCGTTCACCATAATGCACAATCCTCGGCTTTAGGGGTGGGTGTGGGGTTCGTTTATCCCTTTCGGGCTATTGCCGATTTAATATAATGCCTAGGGAGAATTTTTCACCCCCACCTCTGACTTTTTATGACAATATCGTTAAAATCGGCGGCACTCATACGAGATATCAGGTTCCCTAGG
>DCIO01000103.1:56581-61380 GCA_002315885.1 Lentisphaeria bacterium UBA1724 | reverse complement strand
GTCGCTACTCCCTAGGCACCCTAGGTTCATTCTAAGACAATTTTCATTATCATGATTGGTGCGGTATAATTTCGCCGCAGAATTCCAACACAACCCAATACGTTCTTATGGCAAATCCCAAAGACAAAGACGACGAGCAGCTGAGCTACACCTTCTCTCCTGACGATCCTACTCCCGAGGAAGAGGATACCGCCACTTCGGAAGAGAGTGCCGCGGACAATGACGAATTCTCCGCCAGCAAAGAGAAGCCGCTTTTCAGCACCCTGATTCCGAATCTCGGCAGCGGTCTCGTGACCCTTTCCAAGGGCACGGCATCCCCTGCCGCGGCGCCCGTATCTCTGCCCCCTCCCAAGCGCTCTCTGCCGAAAGCGGAGAAGGTGCGGATTTCCACGGAAAATCGTCCCGCGGCCTCTCAGTCATTCCGCAAGGACGAGAGCTCGGTTCCGCCTCCTCCCCAGCCTGGCAAGAAAGGCGGCAAGAAGGACAAGGGCGGCAAGAAAGACAAATTTGTGCGGGACGAGGGAGCCGCGCCTGCGGAGTATGTGGGCGAGTTCGAGGAAGAGCTGGTGGGGCCCGCATACGAAGATGTGACGCCTGACAAGCCCACAGTCCGTCCCCGCCTCAACCGTCCCCATCTGCTGAATGCGGATCCGGATGTGCTGTTGCTTCTGGCGGAGGAATTCGGGATTGCGTTGAAGGACTATCCTACTGCGGGGGCGTTGGTTTCCGCGATTATGGAGGCCAATGATCAGCGGGATGGTTCTGACGAGCAGGCGGTCTATGGCGAGGGTGTCCTGGAAATCGGCCGTGATGGCTATGGCTATCTGCGTGCGGCGGATTTGAACTACCAGGAATCTCCCGAGGACATCTACCTCACGCCCGTGTTCATCAAGCGCTACAGCCTGCGGGTTGGCGATTGCGTTCTGGGGAGCATCAAGAAGCCCCGTCCCAATGATCCCCGCAGTGCGTTGGTGAAAATCGTGGCGGTGAATGGCCGTCTGCTGTCGGAACGTCATGGCCTCCACTCCTTTGAGACCCTGACGCCGTACTATCCCACCAAGCGTCTGTTGATGGAGCGCGGCAAAGAAGAACTCACCATGCGTGTCGCGGATTTGGTCACACCCATTGGCCGTGGTCAGCGCGGGTTGATTGTGGCACAGCCTCGCACGGGTAAGACCATCATCCTCCAGAAACTGGCCAACTCCATTCTGGAGAACAATGACGACGTGACGCTGATCGTGTTGCTGATTGACGAGCGTCCCGAGGAAGTCACGGACATGAAGCGGCTTGTGGATGCGGAAATCGTGGCATCCACATTTGACGAGCCCCCCGAACACCACGCGCAGCTCTGCGACTTGGTTTCAGAGCGTGCGAAGCGCCTGGTGGAGAATGGCAAGCACGTGGTGATTCTGTTGGACTCGATTACCCGTCTGGCCCGCGCCTACAACACGTTGGCTCCCAAATCCGGCCGCATTCTCTCGGGTGGTCTGGATGCCAATGCGCTTCATAAGCCAAAGCGTTTCTTCGGCTCCGCCCGTAACATCGAGGATGGCGGCTCCCTGACCATCCTGGCAACCGCGTTGATTGATACCGGCAGCCGTATGGACGAGCTCATCTTCGAGGAATTCAAGGGCACGGGCAACATGGAACTCCACCTGGACCGCCAGTTGGCCGACCGTCGTATCTTCCCCGCCATCGACATCACCAAATCCGGCACCCGTCGAGAAGAACTGCTGGTTCCTCCCGAAGAGCTGGAGATGCTCTGGTCTCTCCGAAAGGGCCTCTGTTCCATCGGCGATCCCGCCAATGCCATGGAGCGCCTTATCCTCAATCTCCGGAAATTCAATTCCAATCTGGAGTTCCTGGCGGCGCTTCGCCAGAAGAGCGGAAAGGGCGAATAGCCTGGAAAATCAGAGATGCCCCAAAGATTGATTTCTTTGAGAGCATGTGTATGATTTTCTGAAAATCCCCCGTATCATCGTTGAGAAAAATTTTGCGCAGAGGCATTTTTTTCTCGACATGAGTATAAATTACGCGCCGTGCCCGATTCTGGGAATTCGGCAAAACACAACTAACCTTAGAGGAAAAGAACTACTATGGCAGGTGACTCCATCAAATGCCCGCATTGCGAGTGCAAAGTCAAACTCTCCGATATCGAGAAAGAAGACGGTCGTTGCCCTGAGTGTGGTGACGTCATCGTGGCATCTTCTCTCCAGAACGATTTCGACAACGATTTGGATGAAGAATTTGACAACGACATGGATAGTCAGTACGAGAGCGACGAGGACGATTGGAATCGCGATGACGATACCGAAGAGCCCGATATCCTCGACGAACTCAATGACGACCTGGATTTGATTGACGAGGATGGCGCGCCCCGCAAGCGTCGTCGTTCCGCTGGTGTTGGTTTCCAGGCTCCCCAGGCTAGTTCCACTCCCAAGCGTGGCAAGAAGAAGAAATAATCGCCTTTGGCCAGATAGTTACGGTGTTTTTTGAAAATGGCCGACGACGAGAATACGATTCTTTTTTCGGATAGCGCTGCTGCCGCCACTGCCCCGACGGGTGATGTGCGGTACGATGACGACTCGATTCAGAACCTCTCTGACCGAGATCACATTCGCCAGCGTCCCGGCATGTATGTCGGGGCGTTGGGCAATGGCGACCATGCCGAGGATGGCCTCTATGTCCTGTTCAAGGAGGTCGTTGACAACTCCATTGATGAGTACATCATGGGTGTCGGGCGCCGTGTGATTGTCACTCTTGGGGAGGACAAGACCATCACGGTGCGTGACTTCGGGCGCGGCATTCCCCAGCTGAAATTGCGGGATTGCGTTTCGAAGATCAACACGGGTGGCAAGTTTGACCAGGATGGCAAGCCGAAGGTATTTTCTGCCTCCATCGGCATGAACGGCGTCGGTCTGAAGGCGGTGAATTTCCTTTCGGAGAATTTCACTGCCACGAGTTATCGTGACGGTAAATTCGCCCGTGTTTATTTCCACGAGGGCATTTTTGACCACGAAGAGCAGGGCGCCACGGAGGAAGCCAACGGCACGGAGATTTCCTTCCGCCCCTCCAAGGAGCTCTTTGGGGAGTATCACTACGAGCGTCGGTTGCTGGAACGCCGTCTCCAGCACTATTCCTGGATGAACGCGGGGCTTTCCCTGGAGCTCAACGGGCAGAAATTCTTTTCGCGTCGTGGGTTGCTGGACTTGCTGGAGAGCAAGATGGAATCCGAGCCCCTCTATGAGTTCATCCACTACCGCACGGAAAATCTGGATTTCGCCTTCTGCCACACCAATTCCGCCAACGAGAACTACTACTCCTTCGCCAATACCCAGTTCACCACGGACGGCGGTGTGCATCTGGCGGCATTCAAGGAAGGCATTGTCCGTGGCATCAACGAATTGGCTCCGAAGGACAAGCAATTTGATGCGGAGGATGTGAAGGCGGGTCTTTTCGGCGCCATTTCCATCCGGATACAGGATCCGATTTATGACGCCCAGACGAAGCACAAGCTGAACAACCCCGAGATTCGGGGACCGCTGGTCGCGGAGATCAAGGGCGCGGTGGTGCAGTATCTTTTCAAGCATCCCGATGTCAAGAGTGTGATTTTCGAGAAGCTGGGCCGCAATGAGAATTTGCGCAAGCAGATTCAGAATATCCGGAAGGGCGCCAAGGAATTGGCTGCCAAGTCCACGTTGAAGATACAGAAGCTACGGGATTGCAAATTCCACTTGAACGAGACGGAGTCCCGTCGCAAGCCGGAGGAGAAGGCGCTGTGCCAGAACTCCATGATTTTCCTGACGGAGGGTGACTCTGCTGCGGGTTCCGTGGTGCAGAACCGCAATGCCCTGCACCAGGCGGTTTTCGCTTTGCGAGGCAAGGTGTACAATTGCTGCAACGCCACCCGTGAGGTCCTTTACAAGAACGAGGAACTCTACGGCGTCATGCGGGCGTTGGGCACCGAGGACAACATCGAGGACCTGCGCTATGCCAAGGTGATTATCGCCACCGATGCGGATCCCGATGGCTACCACATCCGAAATCTTCTCATCATCTTCTTCCTGCGCTTCTTCCCACAGTTGCTGGCGGCAGAGCACCTCTATATTCTGGATACGCCCCTCTTCCGTGTGCGCAGCAAATCCCAGAAGCCCATCTACTGCTACTCCGAAAAGGAACGGGACGAGGCCTCCAAGAAAATTGGTCGTGATGCAGAGATCACCCGCTTCAAAGGCTTGGGTGAAATCAGCCCCAGCGAATTCGGGCAGTTCATCAAGGGCGACGATATCCGCCTGCAGTTGGTGACGGTGGAGAACGCTCGAAAGCTGGACAGCTTCGTCAATTTCCTCATGGGTGACAAGAATCCTCCCAGCCGCAAGGAGTATATCCTCCAGCGGTTGATGTAGGGAGGTCTTATGGAATGCATCCCCCAGGAATGGCGCGAGTTGCTTCCCGCCACATTGGACTTGTCTCCCGTGGAGCGGGTACAGGCCATGCGGGATGCGGGACAGACTATCTATCCACCCGAGGGGATGCTCTTCACTGCGTTGCGCTTGACGCCGCCCGCGAAGGTGCGTGCGGTGATTCTGGGGCAGGATCCCTATCATGAACCCGGTCAGGCGTATGGTCTGGCGTTTGCTGTGCCAGCGGGGATCAAGGCGCCGCCGTCTCTGCGGAATATCCTGAAGGAGTATTCCGATGACCTGGGGGTGGAAATTCCCGCCCAGGCAGATTTGCGGAAATGGGCGGGCCAGGGGGTACTGATGCTCAATACGGTTCTGAGCGTGGAGGTAGGAAAG
>DCIO01000103.1:44685-56513 GCA_002315885.1 Lentisphaeria bacterium UBA1724 | reverse complement strand
CATGCAATGCACTCCCACAGCCAGTGGCATTTATTCTCTGGGGAAAACCCGCACAGGAAAAGGCACGACTCCTGAACCCTGTGAAAAATGCGGTCTTCATGGGACCACATCCTTCACCACTCTCTGCTTATCGCGGATTCTTCGGCTCAAAACCATTCTCGACGGTCAATCAAATGCTCCAGGATAGGGGCGCAGACCCGATCAATTGGATGTTGTAGGACCTGTAGGACCTGTAGGATAATTTGCAGAAATCTGTCAAAAAACACAATATCTAGTGGTGCTTTTGGGGCAGAAACCCCATGGATAGGGGTGCAAAAAAGATTTTTATAACTTTTTTAGAAATATTTTTTTTGATATTATCTAATTGAAAATGAAAGGATTATCAATATTGAGAATGCCAAGTTATGAATTTTTTCATTTTTCATACTAAATATTGTGGTTGTCAGAGAAAAAATCGGCATATATAGTATGTTCGTTAACTTTCTTAATCCTCTGCGATAATCTTCTTTGTTGACTGGCCTGGCGACGTTTTTTCTAGGGAAGCCGCTGGTTAGAGGGGAGATTTTCGTCCAAACACGAACCTATAAAAAGCCCAAAAAACTGTTTTTTTGCCATGTCCACAACCACTATTGAAGTTCCGTTCCAGAGTTTTCGCAAGCGTGACGGCATGATTGTCCCCTTCATTGCCCGGAAGATTGCCACTGCGATTTACAAAGCAGGTCAGGCAGCCCAGGCGATTGAGGGTCGTGTTTTTACGGAAGACGAGGCTGCCGCGATTGCGGCGGATGTGGTTTCCCAGTTGAACAACCCGTTGTGCGAGTATTACGTCCAGGCGGATGCGGAAGGCAATCGCATTCCTGACATTGAAGACGTCCAGGACGTGGTTGAGATTACGTTGTCCGAGCATCGTCTGCCCGCCACGGTTGCGGCGTACAAGCGTTACCGCAAGAGCCGCGAGCGCGCTCGTTTGGCGATTCGTGTGAGCGACAAGGGTGCGAAAGGCGACAAGGGTGACATCACGGACCAGAGCCTGTTGCTGGTTCAGTCCATGGGCGATGCCTCTTTGTGCACCTGGGATCGTACGAAGATTGTTCGCAAGCTGGTGGACAAGCTGAGCATGGGCATTGAGGAAGCGGTCTCCGTGGCGAAGGAAGTGGAGAATGAGATCATCGCCAGTGGCATGGGTCGTGTGAACACCCTGTTGATTCGGGAGATGGTGAACAACGTCCTGGAGTCCCACGGTTACAGCGGGCGTCTGCGCGACCTTTCCATGTATGCGGTTCCTCGCGAGTTTGTTGAGAATCTGATGAATTCCAAGTCCAACGAGAACAGCAACATCGTCAACAACAACCCCGAGGCAGTGAACCTGTCCATTGCGGAATTGGTTTTGAAGCAGTGGGGTCTGGATGCCATTTTCAGCCCTGAGGTCAAGGCGGCTCACGACACCGGCGCTGTGCACCTGCATGACCTGGGTTATCCCCATCGTGTCTACTGCTCCAGCCACTCCATCGAATACATCAAGAAGTATGGCCTGTGCGGTCTGACCAATCTGAATACCGAGTCGGATCCCGCCCGTAGCGCCAGCGTTCTGACGGGTCACCTGAACACCTACCTGGCATCCATGCAGGCCAACTACGCGGGTGCTCTGGGCATTGCCTACATCAACATCTTCTATGCTCCCTATCTGGTTGGCATGGATGACAAGCAGCTGAAGCAGGTCGCTCAGGAGCTGATCTTCAATGGCTCCCAGAACGCCTTCTCCCGCGGTGGCCAGACCCTCTTCCTGGATTTCAACATCCACACTGGTGTGCCCAAATACATGAAGACCGTCCCCGCGGTCGGTCCTGGCGGCCACTACCAGCTGAAGGACGCACAGGGCGTGATCCATCCGTTGATTGAGCGCTTGCAGGAAGCCACCGATGTGAATGGCAACCACCTGATGAGCTTGTATCTGAAGGAAGCCAATGGGGAAGAGCGCCTGGTGTTGCGTGAAGTCTACAGCGAGAAGACCGGTCTTTCCACGGATGACTCCGTCACCGAGGAATTGACTAAGCGTGGTGAGCACATTGTCTGCTACGGCGAATACGAGGCCGAGGCCCGTCGTTTCACCAGCGCGTTGTTGAAGGTCTGGAATGACGGCGACCGCAATGGCCGTATCTTCGAGTTCCCCAAGTGCGACTTCCACGTCTCCGCCGAGACCTTTGAGGATCCCGAGCAGTACAAGATTTTCCAGGAGGCCTGCGACCTGGCCAGCCACAATGGCTCCACCTACTTCATCTTCGACCGTGACGAGGTGACCCTCTCCGCCTGCTGCCGTCTGCGCACCACCATCACCGACAATCGGATGCTCCGCCATCCCGAGTGCCTGCGTTTCTGCGGTTTCCAGAATGTGACCATCAACCTGCCTCAGTGCGCTTTCCGTGCCGCTCGCGCCGGTAACAAGACCTACGAGGGCGTCTGCGCCGAAATTGACAAGATGATGGATTTGGTGGTGGAAGCCCACCTGCAGAAAAAGAAGATGATTGCCCTGATGATGTCCGAGCCTGGTCGTCCTCTGTGGCAGGTCGGCAAGAAGGCCTGCGACGGCCGTCCCTACATCGAGTTGGAGAAGTGCACCTACATCATCGGCATGCTGGGCATGAACGACATGGTGAAATTCTTGATGGGCAAGGAAATGCACGAGAGCGAGGAGGCCTACGACATGGCTCTGCGCCTGACCGCACACATGTATCTGCGTACCAAGCACTACACCGAGCAGCTGGGCCTCAAGTTCACCCTGGAGGAATCCCCCGCCGAGTCCGCCGCACGCCGTCTGGCCAAGGCCGACTTGCTCTACTATCGTGACGAGGCGCTGACCTGCTACAAGGGCGACAGCGAGGATGTGGCCTACTACACCAACTCCATCCATCTGGCCGCCGAGGCACCCGTCTCCCTGGTGGAGCGCATCCGCAAGCAGGGCATCTTCCACTCCCTCATCGAGTCCGGTGCCATGATCCACGCCTTCGTGGGTGAAGAGAAGCCCTCCGCCGAGGCCATTGGCGAGCTCATCCACATGAGCTTCAATCGCACCCAGGCCGCCCAGATCACCATCTCTCCCGAGTTCACCTACTGCCAGCACTGCGGTCATCAGTCCCGCGGTCTGCAGGAAGCCTGCGTGCAGTGCGGTTCTCACGATGTCTTCGGTCTGACCCGCGTTGTGGGATACTTCAGCAAGATCCAGAACTGGAACAAGTCCAAGCGCTACGGCGAGTTGGTCAACCGCCATCGCGGTGACTACGCGGTTGAGGGCGTGGATGTGAGCAGCGACAATGGTTTTGAGGTGGCCAAATAATCACCATTGGGAAAAGGAGAAACGCAAATGAACGAAGCAAAGAACCAATTGGTGGTGAATGTCTTTGGCAAGCCTGGTTGCGCCAAGTGCCATGCCTTGAATCAGCGTCTGGACAAGATGCTGGTGGAAATCCCCGAGTATGCCCGTTTCCGCAAGGAATACCACAATGTGCTGGAAGAAGAGGGCCTGGTGGAATTCTGCAAGAGCGAGTGCCTGAATCCCAGCCGCATTCCCGCCATGGTGATTTCCGTGGTGGACGCCAATGGTCAGAACCGCTATCTGTCCAACCCGGATCCCGATAGCCAGGATGCGGTCTGCAAGCACTCCAAGCTCTATCAGTTCCTGGGTATCCAGACTGACTACTCCGAGGAAGGCAAGGGCCTGATTACCCCCAATATGATCAAGGCCATTCTGGACCAGGCTCTGCAGATTGCATAAATCCGTTCCCACCCAAGACACGCAAAAAGCCTCCGAGGACCTTTTTGCGTGTTTTGTTTTTTAGAACGAGGCTGTTTTATATTTCCATGAATCTCGAAGAAAAATCCGTAATCAATGCCATCATGCGCCAGCCCAGCATGGTGGATTACCCTGGCCATTTGGCGGTGCTCATGTTCACCAGCGGCTGCGATTTCCGCTGTGGATTCTGCCATAACGTGGACTTGATTGATGACTGGAATGCAAAGACCTTCTCTTTCGGAGTTTTGAAAGACCGGCTGGACAAATATCGCGAGGATTGGGTTAAGGCGGTCACCGTCACAGGTGGCGAACCCACGATTCATCCCGCACTGCCCGATACGATTGCATTCCTGAAAGAGCAGGGCTTCCTAGTGAAACTGGACTCCAATGGCTCCAATCCGGAAATGCTGGAGAAGCTGATGCCGATGCTGGACTACGTGGCTATGGATATCAAGTGCGCGCTGGACCACTATCCCCAGTTCGTCAAGTATAACAACCTGGACCGCATCCGCGCCTCCATCAAGCTCATTATGGAGCAGGCGAAAGATTACGAATTCCGCACCACGGTCCTGGAGGGCTTCCATACAACCGAGGAAATCGTGGCCGCGGCAAAGGATATCCAGGGGGCGAAACGATGGATTTTCCAGGCCTTCGTTCCCCACGATAATCTCCCGGATCCCGCGGTGCGGACGCTGCCTCGCACAAGACCATCCGTATTGGAGGAGTGCGCCAAGGCCGCCGCCCCATACGTAGAACTGGCTAAGGCCAGGTGATTTCCTTCAATTCTCAATTTCAGGGGCCAAATACATAAGCCCCACCGGTCCTACCGGTCCTATTTCAGATATTTCCTTGATTTCCGGAGATCCACGCGGCCTTTTTTGACGGCCAGGATGATATGTCGGACTGGGTCTCCGGGGACCAGGGATAGCTCAGCATCCTCCACCACATCGAAGCCGAATGCGGGGCAGGCTTCTTCATAGAGTGGTGCCTCTTCTTCGGGCCAGCTCTGGCCCTTCATCAGGACGAATACGCCGCCCTGGGCCAGCAGTTCCGCGGCATCGGGCAGCAAATCCACGCCTTTGCCCACCGCTCGGGCTGTGACTACTTCGGCGTGGTGGAGCAAATCGGGGTGTACGCGCCCCACATCCCGTCCCCGGAATGCGTATGCGGCGCCTTTTCCTGTGCGCGGAATCAGCGGGATGGAGGCGTTGAGGAACTCCACTTTCTTCTGTCGGGAGTCCACCAATGCGAAATTTTGCGAAGGCATGGCGGTCATCAAAGGAAGCCCTGGATAGCCGCCACCGCTGCCCAAATCGACGATGGTGCTGTGTTCTTCGCAGAGTGATTGCAGCACGGGCACCAGCGTCAGGGAATCCAGCAGGGAGAATTTCAGATAATCCGCGGGTGTGGTGAGCCGTGTGAGGTTCAGCCACTGATTGACGCCCACCAGATGGCTATAAAGCGCCTCGAAGGTCTTGCGGTGCGGATTGGGATCATCCAATTCCAATGCCTCGCAATTCTGGCAGAATACCGCCCAGTCCTCTTCGGGGAAAGAGAGAGTGGGATAGCGTGAGGGCAGGAAATCGCCGGCGGAGCGCAGTTCTGGATTCGTTGCGGGAGTCATGAGAAAGTATTACGAGCGGTTTTTCTTGACGGAGTATCCGAAGTATCCCAGTTCTTTGCCCAGGGAGTAGTAATGCCCATGGGCGTAGGCCAGCAGGTCGGCTTTCTGCAAGTCCAGCTTGCCTTTCTCGTCAATGAAGGAAGAGGTCACTTGGACGGCCACCACTTCGCCGATATAGACTACGTGTGTGCCCAGTTCCAGGCGGTGCTTGACCACGCATTCCAAGGAAAGGGGGCATTCCTCTACAATCGGCGCGATAATCTTCGAGGCCGCCACGGGAGTGAGTTTCCGAGTGGAGAATTTGTCCGTATCCCGTCCACTGATGACGCCGCAGTAGTCCACAGTCTCCGCCTGATCGACGGTGGGCATATTGACGGTGAAGCACTGCAGCGCCTCGAGTTGGTGGTAGGTGAAACGGCTGGGTCGCACGCCGATGGAGACCATGGGCGGATCAGAACAGAGGGTCCCTGCCCAGGCGGCGGTCATGATATCCCAGGGATGGCGCTTGCCATCACCAGTGCCGACTAGGACGACGGGGCTGGGGGCCAGTTGCGTGCTGCCCGGCCAGATGGTCTTCTCAATGGACATGCGTGCGTTTCTCAGGGATTAGAACTTCCAGCCGCAGTCGTGCATGAGCTGCTCGAATGCGTGGCAGTAGTCGATGTAGATGTCGTGGCGGAACTTCTTGGCGGCGGCGCTGTTGTTGTCGCCATTGGGGTCATGGAAGACATAGCCCACGTGGGGTTCCATGGTGATGCCGGCATCGTAACCGGATTTCAGCAGGTCCTTCATGATGGCGCGGACATCGCCGGTGCCTTCGCCTGCGAAGGTGAAGGTGGCATCGGGGCGGGAGCCGTCTTCCTTGGGCAGTGCCACGGCGTCCTTGATGTGGATATGGGTCACATACTGCTTCACGCGCTGGAAGAATTCCCAGGAGGACTGGATGGGGTAGGGCTTGGTGCCCAGCTGGCGCAGGTTGAAGCAGGGGTTGCCCGTATCGAAAATCAGGGTGAAGGCGGGGTTGTTGACGGCTTCCAGGAGCTTCAGGGTATGGACATAGCTCATGCCGCCGTAATTCATGCAATTTTCGTGGCCGTACATGATGCCGTTGTCGGCGCAGATCTGCACCAGCTCGCGGACTTTCTTGAAGATGATGGCTTCCAGTTCGGGAGAATCACCGGGTTCGTCAGTGGGGACCAGGAAGGACATTCCGCGGATCATCTTGCAACCCAGCTTCTGCATACGGGGGATTGCGGTGAGCAGCTCCTTCTTGGTGGCCTCGTAGTGCTCCTCGTTGCGGGGATGGCACGCCCAGTTGGCCACGGCACTGCCGTAGCAGTTGATCTTGACGCCAGACTCGTCCAGCATCTGATATGCGGCATCGAATTCCTCGTCAGTCATGGTGCCCAGCATCTTCTCGCCGACCTTGCGCAATTCTATGTTGTTCCAGCCCAATTCCTTGGTGATGGAAATCTGACCAGCTAAGTCAACGCATGCTTCGTCTGCAAATCCAGAAAAGAACATTGTTAATTCTCCAATTGTTGTGTGGTTTTGAAAAAAATCTTCGCGTATTTCTTCAGCTCGTCTTTGGGATGGAGCTTCAGGAATTCTTTTGCGCAGGAAAGGACTTTCGTGCTGCAGCCCTTCGGCAACAGCAGCCCCGCGGATGCACCTAAACGGGACATCTCCTTAATGTAAACCGCTCTGGCCAGAATAGAAGCCGCCGCGACAGCGACATCTGCTTCCGCTTTGGGATGTTCGTCCAAAATGATCTTCCTCCCACGCTCCTGGAGCTTTCGCTTGACCAGGTGTCCCTGTCCGAATTGGTCGGAAATGGCCCGTGGGCACTCGGGGACTTTCGTCAGCAGGTCCTCCAGGGCTTTTGCGTGTCCCCATGCCAGCAGGGAGTTGAGGTTCCCGCATTGTTCATAGAGTTCGTTGAGCCGTTCGGGGGAGATTTTGACGATGGCGAATTTTCCCGCCAGGGTCTGCTGGATGAAGGCATCCAATTTCAGGGCTTCCTTGTCGGAGGAGAGCATCTTGGAGTCCCGGACGCCCGCATCCAGGAGTTTTGCTGCGGTATCGGCGTCGGTGTATGCGCATGCGATGACTAGCGGTCCGAAGTAGTCCCCTTTTCCTGATTCGTCAATGCCCGCATGTGGGTCGAACATCTTCGGGTCTTCTCGGAGTGCGGTCTCCAAGGCGGATTCCTGACGGCCATCATCGAGAGTCTTCGGCTGTGGCTTTTTGGAGGGCGCGGGGGCTTTTTCGGGGAGGAAATGGGCGGCGATTGTCTCGCTGTCGGCTCCCTGGAAGGTGACTTTGCCAGATAGGTATGCGGCGATGTTGTTCTTGCCCAATGCGGCCCGCCAATGGGCGTAGGCCAAATCGCCGAAAGTCCAACTGGCAGCTTCTAGGGCGTCATGGAGCGCCTGGATTTCAGGCGGCGTCAATTGGAATACGAGTGAAGTGAGAGGCGGCATGGCTACTTTTCCTGGGGCGGATCGTCCTTTTCGGCTTCCGCGGATACGGGGGTGTTTTCCCCTAGATTCATTTTGACCTTCGCGGCATTCTTGCGGATATATCCCGCTAGGAGAATGCAGAGCCAAATCAGCACAACGAGCACCACGAAGGCGATGCCCAGGGCAAGGAGAAGCTGCACCGCGCCAGATACGGTGGCACAGGGCTCTTCTGCAGGTAAGTCGGAGACGATGATATCGAACATCAATGCTTAATGCTTAATGCTTAATGCTTAATGCTTAATGAAGGAGGGGNNACGATAACGTTCTTATCATCGTTGGGGTCGCCCGGGAGCAGCAGGATGGTTAATTTCTCTTCGTATTCCTCAATTTGCGGTTTAACAGTTTTCAATTCTTCCTTCGCCATTTCGGTTAATTCATCGTCTTCGCCCATGGCAAGGATTTCTTCTGCTTCATCACGCATAGCAAGCAAATTCTTGTATTCGCGGAAACAAGTTACAACTGGCTCCAGCTTGCTGTGAGCCTTAGTCAATTTTTGCCATTCATCTTGATTGGCGATAACATCAGGATCGGAAATCTTCATCTCCAAATCCATAAAACGGTCTTCAACGGCCTGCAGTTTGTTTAACATTCTATCTCTCCCGTAACCTTACTTTTAATTCGGAATTCGGAATTCGGAATTCGGAATTCGGAATTCGGAATTCGGAATTCGGAATTCGGAATTCAAGGGACTCAAGGGACTCAAGGGACTCAAGGGACTCAAGGGACTCAAGGGACTCAAGGGACCGGAGTATCCAGTGGGGCGAGTCGGTAGAGGGTGCGGTGTTCGCGTCGTTCGGAGAACGCCAGGGGCGTATCTCTTGGGATGCCCTGTGTTTCGAGGGTATTCCGTGCCTCGTTTTCGTTTCGCGCGTAGATTACGAGGTGTGGCGCGTAGTTGCGGATGGGGCTTTCCTGCAAGTTGAAGTTGGCAGGGAAGAATGCGATCGTCTTTTCTTCCTCGGGGATGTCGACGAATTGCTTGTAGAACCGGAATGCGGGTTCGTCGGTGGGGTTGAGCAGGGCGATGTCGTATTTTTCGACTTCCAGCAATTCGGTCTTGCGTTCCAGGATGAGGGAAGTCCAGAGTCGGTTTGGGGATTGTCCGCGATAGTACTGCACCAAGAGATTCTGTGGAGGAGTATCGTAGTTGTCCAGGAGGTAGCTATTGAGATAATCGGTGGCGATGCCCAGGAAGAGTCCAGGGAGGATAGCCAAGCTGATGAGTTTTTTCAGGGGCATGTCATCCAATTTCGGGAAGTCCTTTGCGGCGATGGCGGCGGCCATGGTGAGCATGGGCAGGAGTGGCAGGAAGACCCGCGGGAAGGGCGCCCTGCCTACTGCGGAAGGCAGTATCAACACAGCGGCAATGGCTGCCAACACACCGAAAAGCATGGACCGGACGGCGGAGTTCTTGAGGGCTTTCTTTGAGAGGGGCCAGGCGTAGAGCGCCAGGTGCAGCCCGAATGCCAGGAGCAGATGCGCCGCAACCATCCAGGCGCTTTCCCAACCACCGGATTCACGACGCGCCCGTTGGAATTCCGCCCAGAGCGTCAGGTAGTATGCCACGCCTAAGAATGCGCCTGCCGCACAGGGCCAGACACGTTGGAGGAGCGCCTTGAGGGATGCGTCCTTTTCACGGAGAATCCACGGCAGCGCGAATGAGGCGCAGATGGCCATGGGGAGCATGGCGGCGGAGGGCATCACCAACGGCAGTGCCAGGGAGGTGAGGAAGAGCGCAATGCCATTCTTGGCGGTGGGCGCTTCCTTTCGTGCGTATGCGGCGGTGACTGCCAGGGTCGAGAGGAACATCGCCAGGGAGTAACCACGCATCTGGTAGGCGAATGCCACGAAGACGGGGCTGGCGGCCATCAGGAATGCAGTCACCAGGGCGAATTTCTTCCCAAGCCACTTCTTCCAGTAGCAGGCAATCACCAGGAGCGTGCCAAGACCAAAGAGGAGCGACGGCACACGCAGGAAGAGCTCGCTGCCAGGAACCGCGGGGAAGATTCTGCACCAGAGCCACTGGACCGCATTCGCCAGGAAGTGGTTGTTTGCGATGCGGTAGTCCCGGAAGACTGCGAAGATGGAGTCTGGTCGCATGACGAAGAGGTTCAGGGAGAGGATTTCGTCATACCAGAGTTCTTCCATTGCCCAGGCCGCCGCCCGTGCCAGGAAGAGCGCGCAGAGGGTGTAGAGCCAGACTCGCGGGCTAGTGCCTGGTCTCGTGGGGATGGCGCTCTCTAGGGAAGTGGCTGCCGGCGCTTGCGGTGTCGTAGGGATGGCTTTGCGATGTTTTGGCATAGTCAGTTACACTTCGAAATCGAAGGAGAGTCCATCATAGGCGAGGGTGCATCCTGGGGCGACGCACTGCTGGTCGCGCTCGTAGAGGATATCGTGGGTCAGGTGGGTCAGCCAGGCACGCTTCGCGCCGATTTTCTTGAATTCGTCCTCTGCCTGGAGGATGTTGAAGTGGGTGGGGTGTTCTTTCCAGCGGAGGGCATCTAGGACTACGTCCGTGACGCCTTCCAACATGGGGTAGGTCTCTTCGGGAATGCGGCTGCAGTCACAGACGTATGCTAGGGAGCCCACGCGATAGCCGTAGGTGGCGGCTCTGCCATGGAAGAGTGGCAGGGGGGTGACGGTGATGCCGTTGACCTGGAAGGGTTCGGTGACTTCGTGGTAGTCCAGCTGCGGGACGCTCCAGCGCAGTGCGCCATCGGGGGTGTATTTCAGCTGGTCCACATAACCGAAGCGCTGGTGGACGACGGCCAGATTGGTGGGTGAGCTGTAGAAGGGCAGTTCTTCCCGGGAATAGACCGTGAGGCCCTGCAGGTCGTCTAATCCGTCCAGGTGATCGCAGTGCGGATGTGTCAGGCAGACTGCATCCAGTCGTGTGATATGCTCGCGGATAAGCTGGTTGCGCAGATCGGGACCGCAGTCGATGAGGATTTTGGTATCTCCGACGGTGATGAGTCCTGAGGAACGGGTGTGGTTGTTTCGGGGATCCTTGGAGGTGCAGACCTCGCAGTCGCAGCAGAGCATGGGCACGCCGCGGCTGGTCCCCGAACCCATAAAGGTGAAAGTGGCTTTCATGGAATTACTTATTGCCCTCCTGGGCTTTCAACAACGCCTGACGCAGGGATAGATTCTCGGTATTCAGGCGGGAAATCCAACTCTCCAGCTCTCCATTGCGCATCTTGAGGAGACGGAGCTGCTCTTCTTTATCCTGGATGGTGGCATTCTGGCTCTGGGAAATGCCCGCAACCGCCAGGAATTCCTTCAGGCACTGCTCCAACTCAATCTTGGCAATGGGAACCAACTCCGGGGCCTCGTCACCATCCAACAAAAATTGCTGGTAGTGCCAGATGGCTAGAGACAAGTCCTCCGGATTGTCATGGCATTGACGCGCCGCCGCAAAATGTTCCTCCGCAGTGAAAGCCTGCAATACCTCGGTGGGGGATTTCGGTGCACAACCCCCCAGGAACAGCAACGATGCAACCAAAAAAAAGGATAGGATGTAGTGTTTTCGGGACATGGAGGTACTGTAATCCTCTCAAAAAAAGGTCATTCAACGATTTGTAAAAAAACTAGGACGATCTGGATTTTCCCTGAGGGAATGTTGCGGTGCAACCGATATTGTCCCATGGCATCGCCATACTCTATCCGCGCGTACGCGCGCAGGACCTTGTGGGGGAACCTTAAGTACCACCCCCACCCCACCGCCCCATAAGATAACATGGTACGCGAATGATTTCAAGTGGGCGGTTTCAAAGTCATGAAAGTTGCTCAAACGACTGGGAATTCCTGTCAAAATAGACATTTCACCCGTAAATTATTCAGTAGCGGTGGTGAGCTGTGGGGACTCCCTTCCGACGGCGCGGACGCCGTCGGTACA
>DCIO01000103.1:21657-44608 GCA_002315885.1 Lentisphaeria bacterium UBA1724 | reverse complement strand
CCCTTCGACGGCGCGGACGCCGTCGTTACTTTTCCAGTTCCTTACGATAGGGCACGGATTGCTGGGCGCCAGGACGAGTGACGGAGATACCGCTGGCCTTCTGGGCGAAGGCGATGGCATTCTCGTAGGATTGTCCTTCGGTGAGAGCGACCACGAAGGCGCCATTGAAGGTATCGCCTGCGGCCACGCAATCCACGGCTTTGACTTTATTGCAGGGATAGAGAGTCTGGGTGTCACCGCACCAGCATCCCTTCACGCCCATGGTGATGATGACGTGCTTGACGCCCCGGGATTGCAACACCGCGGTGGCTTTTTGGGCGCTGTCGGCATCCGTGACGGGGATGCCCGTCAGCAGCTCCGCCTCGCTTTCGTTGGGGGTAAGCCAATCCACGCAGGCGTAGAGCTCGGCGGGCAATTCCCGGGCTGGCGCGGGATTCAGAATGACAGTCACACCCGCCTCCTTGGCGGCTTTTGCGGCGCCCAGGACGGTGGGAATCGGCGTCTCCAATTGCATAAGCAGCGCCGATGTGGTGGGGAGCAATTCCTCGAAAATCCCCCGGATTTCCTCCCAGGTGAGAGTGCCATTGGCGCCCAGCGCCACGGAGATGCAATTCTGGCCATTTTCGTCCACCAGAATCAGCGCAGTGCCGCTGGCGTTCTTCTTGTCCACAACCAATCGCGTGTCAATGCCATCGGTTTTCATGCGCGATGCAGTCTCCCGTCCAAAGAGGTCGTCACCTACTTTCCCGATGAAAACGCAGTTGGCGTCTTTTGCCAATCGTGCCACGGCGACGGCCTGGTTTGCGCCTTTTCCGCCCGCGTTCATGAGGAACTCACCGTCGGAGACGGTCTCGCCGGGCACGGGTATGCGTTTCCCACGAATGACCATGTCGGTGTTGGTGCTGCCGAGGACAATGATGGATTTCTTTTGCATAAGTCGCTATTGCATACTTGCTTTTTGCTAAATTTTGTGTAAAATAATAGCGTTGGACATATTTTCTCTCGTTAACACACCCCAAAGCAAGCAAAAATCACCACAATGAAAAAGCATTTTACCCTGATCGAGCTCCTGGTCGTCATCGCCATCATCGCCATTTTGGCAGCTATGTTGCTTCCCGCCTTGTCCAAGGCCCGTGAGAAGGCCCGGGCCATCTCCTGCGTCAACAACTTGAAGCAGATTGGTCTTATGGCGGCGATTTACCAGACTGACTCCGACGACTACTACATGGCCACCTTTGTCCAGTGGCCCGAGTATCAGTCTCTCATTGGTTCTGTTTCTATGACCCCCTGGCTGGTTTACATGAACCGCGTGATGGGCGTGGACGCCAAGGTCTTTGACTGCCCCTCCGCCAATCCCGCGGAAATGGCGGTGAATCTGCGCAAGTCCATTGACGACCTCAAGACCTCCCTGGGCAGTCCCGCGACGCTCTTCAAGAATTGCTCCTACGGCCATAACTTCGGTACCTTCGCCAAGCGCGTTTGCCTGAGTAGCGCGGATACCACGGACATCTTCGAAAACAAGGTCCGTCCCGTGAATCTGAGCCAGATTGTCAATGGCGGCAGAACCACCGGTGGCGGTAATCTCAGCAAGCTGATTTTCATCGGCGACTCCACACCCATCGATGCCATCTCTTCCGATATGCTCGCCAATCTGAATGGCGGCATCTCCTTCTTGATCCAGCCCAGCAACGTCTATCCGTTGTTCGCTCCTTCGGCGTGTTACTTCTCTACCCATGCACGACACTCCAATATGGCGAATTTCGTTATGGCGGACGCACACGTGGAACCCCTGGGCGTCGAACAAATCAAGGTTTACGATTGGAAAAAGTGCTTCTGGTCCCCTCGATTCATGAAGGATTCCAGCGGAAACGCTTACCTCTACTAGGCTGATTGCCAAATCACCGAAAATCCGCGGCTGGGAGAGATTCCCACCGCGGATTTTTTTATCTCGGAGCTCTCGCTCCGAGCACACGACAATTCGCTCCGAGCACACGACAATTCGCTCCGAGCACACGACAATTCGCTCCGAGCACACAACAAGGAGATTTTGTCTTTTTTTGTCAGGCGATTTGCAAACTTGGATAGTTGTGTTATATTTAGAGCGTTGCCGAAAATAAGGCATACGATTTTGATTGCGGGATGGAGCAGCCTGGTAGCTCGTTAGGCCCATAACCTAAAGGTCGGGTGGTTCAAATCCCCCTCCCGCTACCAATTTAGACCCTGGTAAAACGCCAGGGTCTTTTTTTTTGATTCTCAATTCTCAATTGGTCAAGGCGTCCCGTTCGTTCCGACGGCGGGGACGCCGTCGCTACACCCGCGTTATTTCATCATTTCGAGGACACGTGTATCCGCGAATTTCATAGTCAGGATGAATGTGGTGACGGGGGAATCCGTCAGCATTTTTCCTGTGGCGATATCTTTCAGGGAGACGGCTTCGGGGAAATAGAGCTGGACCGTCTCTGGAGTATTGGGTGTTGCGTGGAGTTCCAGGTTAACGCCATCGGTATAGAGGACCACCTCGTCGGTGGTGTAGATGTGTTCTCCTGCCAGTTTCAGTGCATATTGACAGAGTTCCCGGGGAACTTCGGGTGATGCACAGAAGATGTGGTTTCCGCGACGCACTACTGCGGGGGTGGCGTCATCTTCCCATTTCGCCAGGACTTCGTCGCCTTCTTGCACTCGGATGGAGAAGCAGTCCGTTGCTTTTGCGCGGACATCCCAGTGTTTTGGGAGACCTGCTTCCCTGCCCAGGAATGCGTTTCGGATGCCGACGGGTTTGTCTTTGGCGCGTTGGCGCAGCGCAAATCCAGTCAGTTCCTGGGAGTTATTGAGTGAGAAGCCCGTTTCGGGATCCACGATAGCGGGTGCGTGACACCAGATCACCACCTTGTCCGCCAGCTTTTCCTTGAGTGCGGCGCGTTCCTGGGCATCCATCACCCAGGCATTGCCCACGATGACCACTTTGGCGGGGATGCCATTCTTGACTACGTCCTCCAGGTAATACATGCCATTGGAGGCACCGCAACGGGACAGCGTGCTGCGGATTTGCGAGAATGCGGGGTATCCCATGGGGAAGGCGTCGATGGTATAGACGGCGGAGCGCTCGGAGGAGGTGGCGGCGATGACGGGCTCGAAGGGACGGGGGTTGGCCAGCTTCTTTTCCTCCATCTCCTTCAGGGTGCTCATGGCAGTCCACAGATATGGGTCGTCATACCAGCCCACTTCCGCCAAATCCATCCACCAGCAGCCGAAGTTACGGATGATTTCTTCGGAGGTATTACGCAACAGCACATTCCAGGAGTATTCTGGGGTGGGGACATAGCGGTTCACGCCTGCCAGGGAGCCATTGGCGGCCAGGTAGGTACGGGTGTCGTCCTCATAGAACCAGATCTTTCCTGCGCGGAGAACGGACTCCGCGGGGGTCATTGCCAGGGCGGCGCCGCCTTCTTCACGGTCGGCGTAGTCAATGGGAGAGACCAGGATGTCGATATCGGGGCACTGGAGGATTCTTCGGTTGTTCAGGTGTCCGCATGCGCTGATGCGGTTCATGCTGCCGAAAATATTGACGTAGCCGTAGAAGTAGAGCACTAGCCGTTTGCCCCCCGTCAGATTGCGAACCAGTTTTGCGGAGGTCTCGATGGCATCGGCGACTTCGTCCTGCAGGAATTGGTTATGGTCGATGACGGGCTGTGCTGCGCCGGGATCCAGGACTGCGGTGACGCGGGCGGCATTTTTGCGTGCCTCGGGGGAGGGCGTCTGTACGGTGGCCAGGGTGACGGCGTAGTCTTTCCAGGCGTCCTGCAGTGCCTGGTCGGTGGCGTATTTCTTGTTGAGCCATTCGCGGAATGCCTTTTGTTCGCAGGGTGCGTAGCCGTGGAGGTCTTGGCCCCAGCTATCGATGTAGAACCATTCCCAGGTATTCAGGGCGCAGATGTGGTATCCCGCGATATTGTTGGGGAAGTGCTTTTCCAGATAGTTGATGAGCCCCGTGAGATTTTTCAGGGAGTCCCTCAGCCACACTTCGCTGGAGACGCTGGCGGTGCGGTTGTGCTTGCCCTTGGCATCGGGTGACCACTTTACCAATTCATCGGGGTGGGCATCCATCCACCATCCCGGGGCATCCAGGCGGATACGGGGAATGACAAAGGCGTTGGGATTGGCCGCCAGGACATATCGGATGGCCTTGTCGGCTTCGGAGAAATTCTGGCGTTCGCCGGGTTTTGCCCAGGGGATGGTGACGACGGTGGTGACGAAATCCACGCCCGCGTCATGGGCGTCTTTCACTTGGCGTGTGAAGGCCGAGTTGCTGCCGGGGGCATCGGAGAGGCAGGCGCGGTAGGCGATGGGGTCGGGAATGTAGTAACCCGGGGTGACGAGGACTTCGTGGTCACTCCAGACGCGGCAACGGATGGTGTAGGATTTGCCGGTCTCCAGCATGACAGGGACGGGGGAACGGTAGAGATGCGGGTCCTGGGGGAGTGTGGCGTCACTTGCATCTCCTGCGAACCAGTACCGCAGTGCCTTGTTGCCGGGTTCCCCCGGGAAGTCGGTGATTTCCGCACCGAAGTGGGTCTCTTTGGGATCACGGGGCCAGATTTGCCAGGATTTGTCGGGGAGGGACAGGAAAGGCCCGTAGGGCTGTTCGTTGAAATTCTGGAGATTGATGAGATTCCTGCCCGTGGAGTTGTCAATGACCTGGAAATCATCGAAGAAGTATTCTCCGGGTTCTTTTGGGAAGCGGAAGTGGAAGGTGATTTCGCACTTCTCATTCATCATGGCTTCTTTCTTCAGCTCGATGACTTGCTCGCCTTGCTGGAGAATGAGGCGCGTACGGCCCGGGCAACCGTAGAACCAGCGCGCACGCACGGGCACGCCATCCTGCTCAATGCGAGGAACGCCGTTGACGACGCGGGTGCAGAAATCCGCCGAGAAGAGTGTGAGCGCGGAAAGCAGTACGAAAAGGAAGAGTTTTTTCATGGGATTTTTCGGGATATCGGAGGTGAGAGGAATGCTATGTTCTACGAGAGGCTAGGTATTTCACGGACCCCTCCGGGGTCCCAAAAACCTAAAATCCACCTACCCCGGGCTTTGCCCGGGGCTGTGTTCACTGACCCCATTCGGGGTCGAAATACCTACCCTCTTTGGGAACAGAGAAGAGAGGAAATAAGGTCTTTGGTATAATGTAGCCTATTCTTCCGCTTATTCGCGGCAACAAAATTGCCGCGTTCAGAACCGCCGCGCACAGGACCAAACAAAAAAGCCGCGCGGATTTTTGTTCCGTGCGGCTTTTTGTGTTATGGCGTAAGAGAATTACTCTTCGTCTTCGGCGGCCAGCTGTTCGGCGACCTCGTCAGAGAGTTCCATGTCGTGGTAGACGGCCTGGCAGTCGTCGTATTCTTCCACGGCGTCGATGAACTTCTGGACCTGCTGAGCGGTCTTGAGATCGGTGACGGCAGTGGTGCTGTCGGGAATCATGGCCAGAGTGGACTCGGTGGCGACGATGCCATTGGCTTCGAAGATGCCCAGGATCTTGGCGAAGGAGCCGGGAGCGGCGGTGATTTCGGCGGTGCCGTCATCCACCTGGATGTCATCCAGCTCGGCGTCCATCAGGAGTTCCATCAGCTTGTCTTCGTCTGCCCAGTCGCCTTCCACGACGAAGCGTGCCTTGCGCGCGAACTTGTAGGAGACAGCGCCAGAACCAGCCATCTTGCAGTTGTGGCGGGTGAAGAAGTTGCGGATATCGGAAGCGCAGCGGTTCTTGTTGTCAGACATGCAGTTGACGATGACGGAGACACCACCAGCGGCGTAGCCTTCATAGGTGAATTCTTCAGGAATTGCACCGCCCAGTTCGCCCGTACCCTTCTTGATGGCGCGGTCGATGTTATCGTTGGGCATGTTGGCGGCCTTGGCGGCTGCAATAGCGGCACGCAGACGCGCGTTCAGATCGGGATCCTTTCCGCCTTCACGGGCAGCCTGGATGATTTCCTTGGAAACGCGGGAGAACAACGCACCACGCTTTGCATCGGCTGCGCCTTTCTTGTGCTTAATGGACGACCATTTATTATGTCCGGACATGAGATATACTCTCCTGTGTTGAAGTGATTGGGTGAATACGGATAAGGAAAACAGCAAAATATAAATCGTATATTCAGTTTTGCCAATTGACAAAATGGGATAAATTCGGACAAATGGGGCGGCGTGATTAGGGAATCGGGTGATTTTTACGCAGTCAGACCATCAGTTTTGAGTGGATTTCGGTCACTTCTTTAGAGACTGGATGTGGGACGATGATTGCGTATGAGACGAGTGCGATACCGTTATTGGGTGCGAATTTTGTTGTGGTGTTCGGGGCGCCGTATTTTGTATCTCCGCAGATAGGCCATCCCGCGTGTGCCAGTTGTGTTCGGATTTGGTGGTATCGTCCGGTTTCCAGTCCGATTTCCAGGAGTGCGGTACCGTCTTTGGCGCCCATCACTTTGTAATTCAGTTTGCAGAGTCTTGCCTCCGGGGTTCCCGGTGGGACCACCCGTGCGTGGAAATCGTCATGGACCAGATAGTCTTCCAGGGTGCCTTCAGTGTTTTTGGGGACACCCCACACCCTGGCGTGATAGACTTTCGTGATGCGTTTTTCCCGCTGTGCGGCGTTGAGTCGTTCCAGTGCCTTGGAGGTTCGTGCGAAGAGCACCACGCCGCCCACCACGCGATCAATGCGGTGGACGGCTTCCAGGAATACCGCGCCGGGTTTGGCGAAGTGCTCTTTGAGGAACGCCTTGCCTTGCTCTTCCAGGGATGGTTCGGTGGTGCCTGAGGGTTGTGTCAGCAGCCCCCAGGGTTTATCCAGCACCAGCAGATGGTTGTCCAGGAAGAGCGGTTCCATTGGTGGTTATGCCTTTTCGAATTCGTCTGCCCACTTTTGGAGTGCGCCGACGGTTTCCATGATATCGCGAGCCTGGGTTTCGTCTTCAGGGATTTCGCGTTCGATGATGAATTCGCCATCGAAGCCGAGGGAGAGGAGTTTCTTGATGAAGACGGGGAAGTTGACCAGTCCCTGTCCGACCTGGACTTCGCGGCCCAGGGAGTTGCCGTTGGTGGGCACATGTCCGTCCTTCACGTGGATATTCCGGACATACTTTCCGAAGACATCCAGTGCGTCGATGGGGTTTCCCTTTCCGTAGAGTAGGAGGTTGGCGGGGTCCAGGTTGATGCCCAGGTTGTCGAAGCCAAGGGCTTCCAGTTTCTGGATTGCGCGGAGGAGCGTGACGGGGGTTTCCTGGCCGGTCTCGAACCAGAATTGGAGTCCCAGGCTCTTGCAGTATCTGACCACTTCTGCGATTGCCATGATGGTGGGGAGGAATTCCGGGTCAGTCATGTTTTCGGGGATGAATCCGCAGTGTGTGATGATGGCGGGCAGTCCCAGTTCCTTTGCCAGGTCTGCGCCATGGCAGAGGTCTGCGATGCGCTGGGCGCGGTAGGCGGGTGGAACCAGTCCCATGGTGATGGGGCCTTCGGTGAAATTCCAGCAGACGTGTCCGCTGTAGCCCGCCCAGAAAGCGGAGGGTGCCACATCCTTGGCGGCCATCTGCTCACGAATCTGCTGGATGCGGACTTTCATGGCGTCCCAGTCTTTGTATAGGGCGCAATTCCAATTGCTGATCTGGCAGGTATGGAGACCGAATGATGCGAGTCGGTCGAAGATGTGGCTGCAGTCGTCGGGGAGATGTAAGATGGTACCGATTTTGATGTTAGACATAGGGGTGTTTGGTTGGATTTTTTTACTGTTTTGGAAGTAGGATGAGAAAGGTAGGGAAGCCCAGGATGCCGTATTTTTCTGCTAGTCGTGCGCCTTCGTCGGAATCGCCCTGGATGGATAGGCAGAGGCATTTCTGGAGTTCATTTTGGACGCGCTTGTCTTGCAGTGTAGTGGCATCCATCATGGTGCATGCCTTGCAGGAGACGCCCCAGAAATCCAGTAGGATGGGCGTGCGGGTTTCTTGTGCTTCGGCGAGGCACTGCTGGTAGTCGGTACGCCAGAAATCGCCCTTTTCGGTGTTGGAATTCCGTAGCAATCGGATGCCATTCCAGGCGGTGTATAGGGCGAAGAGGAGAATGACCACGCCCACGGCCTTCTTGGTGTAGTTCATCCAATTGCCGGGCTTGGGGAGTGCGCCGATGCCTGCCCCCAGGAGTGGCCAGGGGAGCCCCAGCCCCACGCCCAGTAGTAACGGCAACCACAACGCGGAAGTGGTGCCTTCTGCGTAGAGTTTTGCGGAGAGGAGCAGCACCCAGATGAGGACGGGGGCGATACATGCGCCTGCCATCAACGCGGTCATGACACCCAGGAATGCGGCGGCGGCGTATGAGCCCGCGGGATGCGTGCCCTGGCGTCGAAAGCGTGAGAAATCCAGGAAGAAGCAATCGAACATGGAGAGCGCCAGCAGGACGAAGATGAGCGCCAGTGCGAATTGGAAGAAGGGGTTGCTGTTGATGGCGCCGATGCGTCCTCCCAATGCCACCACGATGGCACCCGCGATGCCGTAGGTCAGTGCCATGGCGATGCCATAGACGCCGCCCAGCGCCAGCCCTTTTGCTCTGCCTTGTCCTGCCCCGCGTGCTCCCAGGACGCCCAATGTGATGGGGATCATGGGTAGGACGCATGGGGTGAGATTCAGCAGCACCCCCAGGAGGATTGTGAGAAGCGCCGCCAGCGCCCAACCGTATTGAGCGAAGACCCGCTCCAGGAGATTCTCCTCGACGGTGTTATCGGTGGCTTGTGCGCGTGCCATCCAGGCCAGAAAGTCGTTCACGGATGCGTATCCGAAGAGTGGTTCCGAGACGCGAAAGGCCTTGTCCGTGCTCAGAGCCGCAGTGGCTTGGTTTTCAGGGGGGGCTTCTGCATTTTGTGCGGTTACCTTTTGCGGGAAATAGCATACGCTGTCATCGCATGCCTGGAAAGTCAGTTTGGCATCTTCTGTGGGCAGCGGTGGTGTGATGCGCCATCGTAGGATGACATCCACGGGGTAGTATCCGTCTGCATCTGCCTGTGGCGCGTCCAGCAATTCTGCGTGGAACTCCTCTGGGAGGAGTAGCCTGATGCTTTCGGCGGTGAGGTGCCCATTTGCGGGGCCCGTGAAACGCGCGGTCGCAATCTGTTCATCGGCATTTTGGGAGATGGTCAGGGATGCCGAGAAGGGCGACTGGGCAACGAGTGCCGCAGCCAGTAGGAAGCAGATGGCGAGAAGCGTCTTCATGGAATTTACCAGCGTGAGTAGCTCCAGGAGACGGGGCGGTCGTTTTCGTAGGGCATGTAGCCGTGGAAGGGGCGCGGGTCGCCATCGAAGACCAGGGGCAGGAAATACTTGTCTCCTTCCCACATGGGATACTTGTCGAAATCCGCCAGGGGAATCCAGGAAAGCGTCCCTTCTTCGTTTTGAGAGAGCGGCGTGCCCGTGAAGCCCGTTACCAGAAAGATGAAGCCCAGCCAGTCTTCGCCGTGGGGACCAAAGCCCGTCCAATTGACGGTCCCGCGCAACTGCATGGCGGTGACTTCCAGCGTGGATTCCTCACGGATTTCGCGGACAAGCCCCGCCGCTACATCCTCGTTGGGTTCCAGATGCCCGCCAAGGCCGTTGTATTTCCCGAATTGCTCGTCGGATTCCCGCGCAATGCGGTGTGTCATCAAGACGGATTTCCCGTCAGGCGACATGATGTAGCCCAGGGTGCCTATGATGGGACAGTAGTTATGAGACATCTTTTACAATTCTCAATTCTCAATGCTCAATGCTCAATTTGAGCCAAAAACAGGTGTGACTTTCGACGGCGGGGACGCCGTCGGTACACCCTTGTGCTGACGGCATCCGTGACTACTTCTGGATCAGCATGGGTTCGCAGAAGATGCCGAGGGGGACGGTTCGGTAGTTGTATGTGAATTCGTCGCCCTGTGTTCTCCAGGTGATGAAGCCAGTCCAGTGGATTCGGTGAGTGAGGTGTAGTGCGCCGAAGGAGTTGTATCGGTGTCCGTAGAGCTTGATATCCAGCTTATGGGTTCCTGCCTGGACTTCGCCGAAGCCCAGTTGGTATGGGGCGAAGGCCATGTCTCCCGCGAACTTTCCGTCCAGTGTGAAATCCAGTGTGGTGGCTCGGAATGCCACGAATGGGATTTCTCGTGCGATGAGTCTTGTGCGTTTGATTTCGGTGTCGATGCTTTCCAGTCGTGAGGGCATTCTCAGGGAGAGCATGCCATTCTTCTGGAGTTCGAAGGTAGTGTGGTAGGTCAGGTTGCCGCTGTAGAAGGGCAGTCCCTGCTCGACGATATCGCCCCAGTGCAATTCCCGGACGGGGGCGGTCAAAGTCAGGCGTCGGCTTTCCACGCGGACGCCGAAATCGCCCAGGAGGAATGCCCGTTCGATGTTGGTGTCATCGCGGTATTCCTTGGTGATAACGAGTTGGTGGTCGCCCGGGGTGATTGCGGGGATGAGGCTCTTGCGGGTGCACTTGTCTGTCCAATATCCGCAATCCTGGAATGCGAATTCCTTTCCATCCAGGGTGAATTTCGCGCGTTCGGGCTGTTCCAGTGCCAGCATGGGCGCTTCGATGGAGACATCGCTGTGGAGGGTGAAGCGCATCTGGATGACGCCGTGGATTGTGGGTGATACGGGATAGACCCAGGGCTGGGTTCCGCGACCGGATTTGGGCTTCATGCCCATTTCCTGGCGGGCCATCTCTTCCAGACGGAGGATTTCCTCGGTGGGGCGCCAGTCGCTGTCATTTAGCTTCCATTCCGCCATATCCAGGGGCAGGACATTGGGCTCGTCCAATGTGACGGGCAGTTTTTCGCCTGCCACATATCCCGCCAGGTGTTCGTGGAGATATTCGGTGGTGATGGGGGTCTGTTCTTCGTCCCAGTCTCCAGGGAAACGGGGGATGGCGCGGCCGACGCTCTCGGTGGCGGGTGTCATGCGCAGGAGCAGGTGCCCGTTGGTGGGAATCTGCACGAAGAAGGATGTCCAGCCATTGGCGACGGTGGCCTTAATGGGGTATATGTCGCCATTGGCGGTGTCCAGGAATTCCAGCTGCCAGCTTCCCCGCAGACGCACGCGGCAGAATGCGACTTTTGCCAGGCGGACGATGCGCGTGATGAAGAGATAGCGTCTGCCGTCGGCGTCTTCCCGCATCTGATAGAGCAAGTCGTCGATATTCTGGCCGTTGAAGGCATTCAGTACCTGGATTTCACGGAGGGGATCCAGCTCCTTCAGCAGCGCGGCTTTGGCGTAGGGCACCCGCTGGCACTTGGCGGCCAGTTTTGCGGCGCGGTCGCTGGGCTGGGCATCGCAGAGCGTGGCGGTGTCCCCCGCGAAGATGACCTTTCCGCCTGCTGCCTGGAAGTCTTCCAGGATCTTCAGGGTGGTGGAGCGCAGAGTGATGGTGGGAGGAACCAGCACCGTCTCATAGCGCATTTCGCCCACGCAGAGAGTCTTGCCTTCCACGTGGACATTCTGGATGGGCAGCAGGGACTCGGCCAGCAGATCGAAGTCCATCAGTCCCTTCAGGAGCCACTGGAAGAGGTTGCTGAAATTCTCCTCGGCCTGTTCGCGGGCGGTGGAGGTCTGGTCGTATGGCCCCCAGAGGAGCCAGTAGGACTCAATGGGGTGGATGACGCCGATGTGGGAGACCGCCTTTCCGCGGGTCATGGCGGTGTTGACGCGGGCGAAGTGGTCCGCAATCAGGGGGTATTTCTTATACCAGGGGGACTGGTAGCTGATGGAGGCGGGGTAGTCCCGCTTGGCTTCGCCATTCATGGATACCCAGGAGAGATGGGGGACGCGGACGGTGATGCCCAGGGCGGCCTGCCAGTCGCCGTGCCCCTTGTGACCCATGAAATCGAAATCCCAGTCAGTGACGCCATCCAGTTCGCAGAGCACCCCGCCGCGTCCGAATTGGCGTGAGGCGCTCTGGGCCTGTTTTGCGGTGGAGAACTCCTGGCAATCGCAGAGAGTGTCGATGCCCGGCAGGAGGAAACCGCGGTAGCTCCGCATGGCTTCGCCCAGCCAACCGGTCTGGGTGTAGAGGGTGGGTTCCTGCATCATGTGGCCCGTGCTGCGCAGGTTGTGCTCCTTGCACCAGTTGCCCACGGAGTCCGAGAATGCCACGGTGAAGCGCTCGCAGATGTGGTCGTGATAGCGGTAGCGGTGCACGGAATACTGTTCGCCAGGCAGTTCCCAGATGAGTTCGGGGAGGGTATCCAGGAATTCCGTCCCGTAGGCCTGGCGGTAGGTCTCGGGGAAATCATCGGTGTAGGGCAGGGTGACGGGGTTTTCTTCTGCGGCGAAATTCAGTGGTTCCTTTGCGGTGAACTGGGGTTCGTCGGTGAAGATGGCGGGGATGGTCTTGTCGAATTCCTTGCCGAAGCGTTCGTAGTAGGCATCGTGGGTGACGTGGATGAACTCGGCGATGGCCTTGGGGTTCAGGGTATCCACGTAGGTCTGGTCGTTATACCAGCCACTCTTCTCGCTGACCATCCGATAGCACCAGAGCTTCTTGTAACCCGCGGGAATTTCCGCGGTTTCCTCGCATTTGCGGTAGTCGGCCAGGTAGCCCTCGGCGTCCAGTTTGTAGAGGTAGCACGCCAGGAGCATCCCCGAGTTGTCATTCTCCGCATCCACGGGCTGTTCCAGGGGATTGAAGCGCAAAAGCAGGTAGCGCGCACGGAATTTGGGGTTCTTGGTGACGATGCCGCCTGCCGCACCGGAGGGCCAGCGGTCTTCGTCATAGAGCCAGGCCAGCATTCCCCGCTTCTTCGCCTCGTCCACGCAATTATCCACGTGTTCGAAGAATTTGTCGGAGAGGTAGTGGGTCGCCATGCCGCTACGGGAGTGCATGTGGAAGCCGCCCATGCCCATTTCCTGCAGGTGGCCGATTTGTTCACGGAGTTCGTCGTTATCCAGCTTGCAGTTCCAAGCCCAGAAGGGTGTTTCGCGATAGAGAGACGTGGGGTTTTGGAACAACTTGTCGAAGTCTTTCTGCTGGTCGGCGCGGTAAAGGGAGTCCATAATTTGGAGTGGTCTGGAGGATGGGAAAGTTAGAGGGAATTTTCCGTGATTCTGAAGAAATACAAGTATAATATCTCTCCTACTATTTACCCGAAGAATGGAGGTCAAATTTCGCGGCTGAGCATTTCGCACACAGAATTCTTCAAACGTTATGTTCCCCACAAGGGTAGGTATTTCGACCCCGGATGGGGTCAGTGAACACAGCCCCGGGCACTAGCCCGGGGTAGGTGGATTTTAGTTTTTTGGGACCCCGGAGGGGTCCGTGAAACTATCAATTACCTACCCTCTTGTGGAACATAGCGCTATCAAAAAGAGTCAAACCGCATTTCTTCCCGAAATTTACATATTTTATCCCGGACATAAGGGTATAATCCTGGAAAAATGCGGTAATGTACCGCCATGTTTTCTTCCACCTCCAACTCCTGTAGAATTATGAAACAGTTCAAGTCATTCTGTCTTTTGTCCTTTGTGTTGGTAGCCGCTGCGATTCTGGTGAGTTGCTGTGGCATCGAGCCCGTTTCTCCTGCCCAGGGCAGCGAGGTCGTCCTCCACACTCCCATCCAGCAGAAATTCCTCCAGATGCCTCGTGAAGAACGCCGGGCGTATTTTGCCGACAAGGCCTGCCGCAAGGAGCTGATTAGCGAGGGCTTCTATCCCCAGCCCGTCGTGTTGTCCTGGAAGACCTGCAAAGACTGCCAGAAGGAATTCACCGTGACCCTTTCCACCTCTCCGGATTTTGCGGAAGGCACCTGCACCACCTATACCACGAAGGAGAAGCAGCTTGAAGTCACCAACCTGATGATTGCCACCACCTACTACTGGAAGGTGCAGTGCGAGAAGAAGTGCTCTCGCGTCAGCTCCTTTGTCACCGAGGATGTGGCACCCCGTCTGCTGAAGATTCGGAAAGTGGGGAACTGCCGTGACCTGGGCGGCCGCATCGGTCTGAATGGCCGTCGTGTGAAGCAGAACATGGTGCTTCGTACGGCGGGCCTCAACCAGAACGCCCAAGCGGTCTACTACACTCCCGAGGAACTCCAGCAGAATCCACAGTTCCTGGAGAAGGTCAAGGAACTCAACGCCACCACGCAGCTCCTGAAGGATGCCGTCAAAGAGGAAGTGCCCTTCCTGCTGAATGGCGAATGGACCGTCTTCCTGCCCGAAATGGAGTCTTTCGGCGATGAGGAACTGGCCCAGGTGGATGCCTTGACCGAAATTCCCGAGACCTTCCTGGGCGCCAAGGGCGTGAAGATGACCGCCGACAAGGATGGCGCCATCACCCCCGGCAAATTCATCGCCAGCCTCCCGTCGGTACTTATGATGGACTTCGTCTCCCCCAAGACAGGCATCATGCCCTTTGCCTGCGGTGCAGACTGGTATTGGTATCTGCGTCTGAACGGCATCACTTACTATGACCGACGCGGGGGAAATGACAAACTTAGCGCCAAGGACAACTACATGCTCTTCCTGCCTGTCAAAGAGGGCCACAACCTGGTGACCGTCTACCTGGGCAGCGGCTCCGGCGGCTTCACCTGGTACTGCGGGCCTGTTCCCCAGGGAATGCCCCTGGAAACCGTGGTCGAAAGCGGCATCCAGGAAAACGAAGGCATCCTGGTCCGCGCCTCCACCAAACAGGGCAAGCGTGACGAAAATGGCAAGCAGATCTACACCAAAGGCGAAAGCAACCTGAACCAGGAAGGACTGGATTTTCTCCAGAACACCATCGGTCTGAAAACCGAAATCGATCTGCGGGGCGAAAAGGAAACCGCATGCATGACGGGCTCCCCCGCGGGCGACAATGTGAACTGGTTCAACTTCTCCTCCTCCTCCTACGCAGGAATGCAGGGCGATTGGGGACGGGAGCAGTTCACCAAGACCTTCAGAATCTTCCTGGATGAAAAGAATTACCCCATCGACTTCCATTGCATCGCGGGACAGGACCGCACGGGCTCCGTCGCCTTCATCCTCAACGCGCTGTTGGGTGTCTGCGAAGAAGAGCTCTATCTGGATTGGGAAAGCACGGGCTTCTGGAACAAGAGCAAGGATTTCCGCCACGAGCCACTCTTTGACAAGCTGGTGGCGGGCTTCCAGAAATGGCCCGGCAATACCATCAACGAGAAGGTGGAGAACTACATCCTCTCCCTGGGCTTCACCCAGGAAGACATCCAGCATTTCCGCGATATCATGCTGGAAAAATAACGCGGGACCAAAGGGACCAAAGCAATCCGGAAGGATTTGATACCCCCAAAAGGCCGTCTCCACCACGGGACGGCCTTTTTCTTTGCAAAGCGGACTTCTGTAAGGTCCCAAAAATGCCGTTGGGAATTTTCCGAAAAAAGGTCTTTTATCCACTGCAGGGGCAGAAGTCCCGTTTACATTATTTGCGAGTGAGTTTTGCCGTCAAGGCACATTATCATCAAGGAATCCAGGAGCATTCAAATGGGGTGGTTTACCAGTGACAAGGAGCTTCGCGAGCGCGAGGCAAAAGTAGAGCAGAAATACACCGAGATCAAGTCGTTGCTGCAGAGCCAGCAGAATGAAATCACGGTGAAATTCCAGGATTTGGGGAATTTGGGCGCCACGATTATGACGCGCAGCGATTTGGAGGCAGTCTACCAGGAACAGCTGAAGAATCTGGAAGCCCAGAAGGCCTCTTTGGCCGCCGCCGTGGAGTCCTATCGGGAAGCCGCCGCGCGCTTCATGGCACGCGAAGAAGACCTGACCAACCGGGAAAAGGCGATTGTCGCCGAAGAATGCGACGCAAAGGCGGCGTTTGCCGCTTCGCTGGATGAACAGATGGCGCCCCTCCGTCAGCTGAAGGCCGAGCTGGATGCCAAAGGACAGCGCATTCTGGCAATGCAGGAGGAATTCAACCAGAATTTCGCTCTGCAGGACCAGAAACTCCTGGCGGATTTCCAGCGCATGGGCGCCAATTTGAAGGAGAAATTCGATGGCATGCAGGCGGAGTTGCTCCAGGAAAAGCAAGCGATTGCGGAACGGGAGGACACCCTGAACAAGCGCGAGATGGCCCTCTCCGTCCGGGAAGCGGAAGTGCGACAGGGGCTGACGGGTGAGCGCTCACAGATGCTGGTGGAATTCAACGACGCGAAAGTCCGCCTGACTCAGCAGGAAGAACGCCTGAAGCAACTGGCTGACGAATTGGCCCAGAAGCGCATTGACCTGCAGCGGCAGGAAGCGGAAGTAGCCAGCCGCATGGAAGCCGTCCAGGCGCGGGAAGCCGTCGCCGAGGCGGGTTTTGCCAAGGAGAAGGAGAATATGCTGGCGCAGATGCAGGAAACCCGCAACGACACCGCAAAGAACATGGTGGAATTGCAGCGCCAGGCAAATGCACAATGCGACAAATTCCTGCAGGAGTGGCAGAGCGTCCTGGCGGATGCCCGTTCCAAGATGCTGGAGGGATTGACGGCGGATGTGCAGGAGCGCCGCGCGGCCATGTCTGCGGAGACCCAGTCCTTGTTGCAGCAGAAGAATGAGCTCATTGAGCGCGAGCAGGCGCTGGTGCGTCGGGAGAATGAAGCCCAGGCCGCCCAGACCGCGGCTCTGCAGAAAGAGCAATTCCTGCTGGAGAAAGAGAAGATCATGGAAGACCACTTCCGGAAGATTGCCGAAGAGCGCATCAACGCCGTCCAGGGAGAATTGATTGCCGTCCAGCAATCCAAAGCGGAATTAGGCCAGAAAGTCGCCGCCCTCCAGATGGAACTGGCGAAATACAAGGTGAATGCCTAATTCTGTGTGATCTCTACAATATTAAAATTTCCGGATAACCACAGGCTTACCGCCTTCCCGCGCGGACAGTGATGCGGCAGTGGCGGCGGCCACAGTCCTGGCGCCCTCATAGACATTGGTCAGCACTGGCTTGTCATTGACAATCGCGTCCATGAAATCCTGCAATTCCGCGGTCACGTTGTGGTTGTTGATATCCACGGGGATATCCACAAAAGCATTTCCCTTCTCGGGATTGGTCTTGGGGGAAGAGAGCTGGATATGGTCGCTAGTGTTATCGCAGATGATGGTTCCTTCCGTGCCGTAGAAGACACTGCGCATGGTGTAGGGACGCACGCAGCCGATGGATGCCATCACCTTGCCGATAACGCCATTCTCAAACTGGAAGATGGATATGGTGCAGTCGTTGACGGGCCAATCCGTCAGGCAGAAGTGGTTGCTCAAGGCGGAGACGCTCTTCATTTCGCCTGCCACCCACCGCAGCAAATCTACCGCGTGGCACCCGCCGCCCACCATGGGATCGCGCAGGGGATTCACGCGCCAGTCGCCCACACCGCGCGCGCGACCGTAGTTGTGGGCGTATTCGCTCTCCACGAAGAAGAGCTTGCCAATCTTCCCCTCGTCCACCAGCTCCTTCGCCTTACGGAAGCCGGGTGCATAACGGCATACCTGACCAATCATGAATTTGCTGGAGGCGGCCTCCACTGCAGAGACAATCTTGTCCACATCATCCATACCCATGGCCAGGGGCTTTTCGCACAGGACATGCTTGCCCACCTGCAATGCCGCCACCGCCTGTTCCGCATGCACGAAATCGGGAGTCGCCACAATCACCAGATCCACATTCTCGTCCGCAAGCAGTTCCTTGTAGTCCTTCACTGCGGGAACATCGGGGTAGTCTTTCTTGGCCAGGTCAATGGCCTCCTGGCTTGTGTCGCAAATGGCATAGAGCTTGCAAGAAGGGGTGTTCAAAACGCCCTTGATATGGGCACGACCGATTCCGCCAAGACCAAGGACCACGACATTGTAGATTTTAGACATGAGAGCAAAATGCAAAAGAGATTGTTGATGACAAAAAAGCCCGCTACGGGACCTTGCCTTATTATACCCTGATAACGCCAAAACACCACGGCTTTTCCGCAACGATTCCCAGGAAATGAAATAGATTATCAAAGATGTTTTGTTGAATGGCCGCTTTTCTCGAGGAATTTCCTATGAATGCGATTCGAAAAATCACCCTTTGGGGCATGGCCTTGAATGTATTGCTGACGGCATTCAAGTTCATTGTCGGTTTTGTCGGACACAGCCAGGCCAGTATCGCCGATGCCGTCCATAGTTTGTCCGATTTTTTGACGGACATTGTTGTGTTGATAGGGGAGCGTTTCTGGTCGGCGCCTGCAGATAAGGACCACCCCCATGGTCACCAGCGCATCGAGGCCATGATCACTGCTTTCATCGGCTTCCTTCTGGCGTTCACCGCCATTTCCATGTGCATCAACGCCATCAAGCTGATGGCCGCCAGCATGTCAAAAACGGGTGGCGGCATGGTGGCTCCTAGCGTGCCTGGCTGGAGTGTCTTCATTGTGGCTGTGGTATCCATTGTCACCAAGGAGATTCTGTATCAGTGGACTGCCTGGGTGGGACACACGACCCATTCGACTGCGGTGGTCGCAAATGCCTGGCACCACCGCTCAGACGCCATTTCGTCTATCCCTGTGGCGGTGGTGGCTTTGGCGGGGCGCATCTGGCCCTCCATCACCTTTCTGGATCCCGTGGCGGCCATTCTGGTCTCCTGCATGTTGTTGCGGACCGCGTGGCACATCACCTGGCCCTGTCTCCAGGAATTGTCGGATCAGGGCGTAGGGAATGCGCAACTGGAGAGCATGCGGCAAATCGCGGCGTCCATCCCCGGCATCAAGGATGTCCATGAACTACGGACCCGGCGCTTCGGGAGCGGCATTCTCCTGGATATGCATATCTTGGTGGACAAAAATATGACTGTGGAGGACGGGCACCGCCTCTGCGAACAGGCCGCATCCACCATCAAACGGAAAATGCCCATGGTGATGGACGTCATGACGCACATGGAGCCTGATAATTCCGTGGATTTGGAAACGGAAATCGCCGAACTCGCCGGGAGTGTGTCGGGAGTGAAGGATGTGCACAATATTCGCGTGCGGAATACCCTCAGCGGCTACGATGCGGATCTGCATGTCCAGGTCGAGCCCGCCATGAGTGTCTCGGAAGGGCACGCTATCTGCATGCAAGTCCAGGAGCTGCTCCTGGCGAGTGATCTGAAGATCGTATCTGTTCTCACCCACCTGGAACCCTACAACCACTGACGGGCTGGGAACTGCAAAGGGACCCAAGGGACCCAAGGGACGGCTATTTTAGCCTTTGACTATCGTTGTTAAGGTTCGATGACGAAAATATAGGTATTGGGCTGTGAGGCAGTGAATGTGAGTGTCGCCTGTGTTTCTGGGTAGCTCTGTGTCTCTGGGTAGACCATCTTCCATTTCACGGCGCTCTTCGCTTTCAGTGTATATGTGCCGGCGGTCCCCGTGTGGAATGCGATCATGGAGTTGTTGGCAAAGACCACGCCGTTGTCGCTGTCGCAGTAGGAGTGGACTCCCGCTGCCGAGGCGATGTTGCGTAGTTCTGAAGCGGACAAGTATGGCGTGCTGGAGACATAGCTGGTGGAGCCATCCGCATTCTGCTTTTTGGCGTAGCCGTTGACTGTCGTGCCGTTATCCAGCTTTACGGTGCCCAGGATAGTCGCCTGGGAGTCCGTGACCTTCAATACGGGTGAGTAATCCACGCCGCTGATGGAGCTGTGTGTCATGGTGCCGCCTGCAGCAAGCGTTGTGGTGAATCGTGCAGTGTTTTCCAAAACCTCTGCCTGGATACCCGTTGCCTGGAAGACGGAATTGTCATCCGTGCCATTTGGAGTGAGCCATCCCGCCGCATTCAGGAAAATCAGCGTCTTCCCTGCTTTCTTGAGGGACGCAAGTTTGGCGAGCTTCTCTGGCGTCATGTAGAAGAGCTGCGGGAAGATATACACCTTGTAGTTCTGCAGGGCTGGATTGTCAATGTCCGCGAAGGGGAAAGAATCGAACAGCAGTCCCGCGTTGTTCAATTCACGTGGCAGGTAATTGACGGCGAAATATCCCAGGTATCCGCCGTAGGGTTTCTGGATGGCGTGGTAGTAGGCGCTTTCCCAATCTGCGATGATGGCGATTTCCGCGCTGGAGCTGAAATCCGTTATGGCGTCATAGACGGGAGCGATCTTTTGGAAGAAATCAAAGATTTCAGGGCAATTGTACCAATCCTTTCCGAAATCGTAATACCAGTAGGCGCAGCCATTGCCGATGGCCTGTGCCATATCGCGGGAAAGCATGGCGATGCTTTCCTGGACTGTTTTCGCCATTTTGCTGCCGTCCGAGGAGTCTGTGAGATGCGTTCGGGTATCTGCTTCGATAATGTGTATCTTGTTATGGAGCGGATAGGAGGCGATCAAATTGCGTCCCAGCTGGGAACGGCCTAGTGCGCGGTAGAAACTGGAGTAGCAGCATGGTCCGATCTGGAAATCCACGTATGGTGAGTCTACGATTTCGTCGTTTTCGAGAATCCATCCTTCCGTGGTATAGTCCACGCCGTAGAAGTATCCGCAGTAGTCTCCAACCAGGGCACGGCCGTTGCAGGCTTCCTTGGCCGCCTTGTTCATGGACAGGAGCAAATTGCGGAGAGCGCGCTGTAGGCATTCGAGGAAATCAATAGTCCAGGCATTCTGAGTGGGATGGCGGAGTTGTTCGCTAAAATACTCCAGGCGGAGTTCCACTGGTGGGGGAAGGGCTGTGGCGAAAGTCACCTGGGGCTGATTCCAGGCGGTGCGGAGCTGCTCAACATCATCGTGGTATTTTTCGCGGAGAAATTGGCGGAAGAACTTCACCATGGGGGAACTGATGTCCGGCATGGCATATTCCATTCCGTAGTAGACCCATTCCGAGTAGACGCCATTTCCGATACGGTATCCGAAGACGTGCTTGCCGTAGGGGTTCGCCTCAATGTGTTCCACGAGTTTCCGGATGGCTTCCGCGGATTCTTCAATCCAGAGTTCGGAAGCGTAGGAGGGCGCGGTGTAATTCCCGATGCAGTCATCAGAGGGGTTCTTTTCGTCGATTCGGGCGTAGCGGATGGTTTCCTCGGGGTGGAGGGTATTCCACCAGGAGGGACCATGGCAAAAGGTGATGGCAAAGATGAAGCGCGCCTCCGGGGCGAGGGTGACGGCATCTTTCAGCTGTTTGTCCAGGAAGTCATAGTCGTATTGGTCTGGCCCTTTCCAGAAATCACCTGCCTCGATTCCGAAGGAAATCAACTTGATGTCCGCGTCAATGAAATTTCGGACCTTATTCCGGAAATTCTCGGTATCTCTTCCGCCAGTGGCGTAGTTGTATAGGACGGGGCGGTAGAGTGTGCCGCCGATGTCAAAGAACGCACCGCCGTTCTTGTATGCGATGCGGGCCTGTTCCACGGGGGCGTTGGTGAGTTCCTCAAGCAGTTGCTGGGCCTTCAGTTCTTCTTGACGTCTCCGTTCCAATTCCGCGTCTGCGTCGTCTTTTGCGTAGAAGGGGAACATATCGGGGAAATATTTAATCCAGGGTTCGGAGGTGTAGTCTCCTAGGGCACGGGCCGTTGTCCAGCCCGATGCATCATAGCTGGCGTTGTGCCAGTTTGTCTGCTCGGATTTTGAGACCTTCCAGGTGTCGTCGGAGAAGATTTCCTGTGTGGAGCCATCCTTGTAGGTGATGAGGAGGTGACAGATAAGACCTGCGTTCGATGCACCATTGTGCTTGGCTTTGATACAGATTGCATTTGTGCCCGTGGCAATGCCGCTGGTGACATCATATTGTCCATTGAGGTCCGTATATAGGCTCAACTGTGTATAGCTACCCGTCGTGGATTTCCCGTTCACATATACCGTGCCACTGTTGACAATCCGGTAGAAGATATAGGCGGTGGCGACATTGTTTTTGTTCGATACATTGAATTCCTTACGGAAATATCGATAGTTGCTCGCGCCTTCTGACAACGCCTCCGGGTAGAGTATCCAATTCGCTTTTGGCCCGGCTAACAGCACGATGCTCAGACAAGAGAGGAGAAAAATGATTTTGCTTTTCATAAGTCTTGTTCCGAAAAAAAACAATTGCTGCTGAAAATCGTTAATAGCTGATATCCAATTCCCGAAAAGCAAAAAAACCGCTGTGTTCTGGATGGACGCACAGCGGTTTTTGGTTTACGGATCAGGCTAGAAGACTAGCGGCCCTTGTCGCCACCATAGACGTCGACGCCGGGATACCAGTAGTAGTCGACAACCAGCTTCCACTGTCCTGCATCGCCATCCCAAAGTTGTGTCTTGGCGTAGGGGATGGTCTCCGCGTGGCCATCGCTGAAGCATGCGTTCATCATCAGGCTGTGGCGGTAGTAGTTCAGGCAGTTGCCGAGTGTGCCGGAGGAACGGCTCTTGAGGGCGTTGGTGGTGGTGATGCAGCTGGTTCCGACGGCATTGTCGGTATTGGCGCCATCCAGCTGGTCGGGATGGATGGAGGGGTATTTGATGCTGCCGATACGGTGCCAGCCGCAAGCCTTGGTGGCGCCGTTCACACCGAACATATCAGCCGCGGTGTAGAACTGTCTCCAGTAGCTGAAACCCGCGTTGGACTGATAGCTGATGTTACCGCAGACGCGCTCGTTGGTGGGGCAGGAGGGGCACTGCAGGATCTTGTGCCAGGCGCCCTGGTCGGCCTCGGTGGAGGTAGAACCAGCGGCGCTTTGGATTTTACCAGCGGGATCCTTTGCGACCCACTGAACACCAGTCATGGGGGTGCCGGGAACGAGGGGGTTAACGGTGAACCAGGCATAGCAGTCGGTGACGTTCTGCCAGAAGTCCGGACCTCTGCCCAGAGGCATGGCGCCAGTGCCGTCAGTGCTGGCGGAGTAGCAGTTCGGGGGCAGATAGTCGTCGCTGTCGTTGGCGTAGAGTACGTTACCCAGGCCAATCTGCTTCAGGTTGTTCGTGCAGCTGATGGCGCGGGCCTTCTCACGGGCCTTGGACAATGCGGGCAGAAGCATGGCCGCCAGGATGGCGATGATGGCGATCACAACCA
>DCIO01000103.1:10085-21646 GCA_002315885.1 Lentisphaeria bacterium UBA1724 | reverse complement strand
ACCAGTAATTCAATCAAAGTGAATGACTTTTTCATTTTAACTCCGTTTGGGATGAATGACGGTTGAGGTTTTATGGGGAACGACGAAAAATCGTAACGTTCTTAATGTGCCGTCATTTTTCAATAAGGGAATGGGATTTTTGTGTTAAAAATATAGTATTCGGGCAAAAATGCGCTTTTGGGGGATATAGCGCGACCTGCCTTATTTCAGGCTATTTTTCAGTTTCAGGAATTCTGGGGTATTTCGATAGTATTCATCTAGGGGATAGCATCCCGAGACCATTCCGTGCCTGGGGCCATTCGTGCAGTCTCCGAAGGTTCTGCAGATATGTCGTCGGTCCAGTGGTTTTCCCTCCAGGACATCTGCGCAGAAATCGGGATACGAGAGGACCATCCGTCCGATGCCGATGAAATCCGCGTCGTTGTTTTGCAGGACGGCTTCTGCCACATTCGGCAGGAATTCCTGCAGGCAGGTATATCCGGAGCCCACGACTTTCACCCCTGGGCAGAGTTCGCGGAGCCGTTTCACGGCCAGGAGATGCCGCGCCACATTCTTCAGGGGATTCTCGGGGGGAAGATAGCCATCGCAGACAGGGAAATATGCGGGCCGTTGCATGTGGACGTTGTAATAGGGGCTGCCGATGGTGGCACAGATTAAATCCACGCCGTAGGACTGCAGGAGTTTCACGAATTGGACGGTCTCGTGCAAATCGGGATCCATGCCCATTCCTGTGCCATCGCCACCGAAAGCGTATGGGTAGTTGCCTGACCAGGGCATTGCCTCGCCATAGCCGTCGGCGCCTTTGACGAAGGGGAAGATGTCGAAGATGCTCAATCTGCATGCGAGGGAGAGCCCGGGGCATGCGTCGTGGATGCCCTCGGCGATTTCCCGGAAGAAGCGGGTGCGGTTTTCGAAGGAGCCGCCGTATGGGGCAGGGCGGTCCACTGCGCTCAAGAATTCGTGTCCCAGGTATCCGTGGGCGTGCTTGATATCCACGAAATCGAAGCCTGCTTCCTGGGCGAGTTTTGCGGCCGTGATGAAGTGCTGGATGATGTCACGGGTTTCCTCGTCGGAGACCACGGTTTCGGGACCGCACTTGAATTTCACATCCAGCAGGGGGTGCGCGTATGCGGTCCTGGGTTCCAGCTTGAAATCATCATGGGGGTGTGCGAAGCGCCCCGAGTGGGTCAATTGCAGCCCAATCAGCAAATCGTCATTTCGTCCGAAGCGCTCCTTGTGTGCATTTCGCATATCCGCCACCAGGGTCTTCAATGCGGGGAAGGACTTTTCGGAGATCATCAGCTGGCGGGGGTTGCTGCGCGCGCTTTCCATTACGGCGCAGGCTTCCGTGCCGAAGAGAAGCTTCGCGCCGCTGGTGGCGAAGTGCATCCAGCGCCGGCGCGTGCGTTCCGTCGGCACACCATCGGCATCGCAATCCCAGCCCTCCATGGGCAGAATGCACCACCGATTCCCTGCGGTCTTTCCACAGACTCCCAGGGGACGATTTGCGGCCGAGGCGGGACCGCCTGCTACATCCGATACCGGGATGTCAAAATGCTCGGCTTGCAAATACTCACGAAATTCCGATACGTTCTTGAATTCCGCAATTTTACGATAGGTGGTTGGGGTAGTCATATAAAATGTGAAAAGCAGTTCTAGTCTTTGGGTAGCGTAGCGCGGTATTCCCGCCAGACGGTCTCGAACCATCCGTCAGTCTCGGGGAGGGGATGGCAGGGCTCGACATGCACCTGTGCGCTTTCGGGGACGCCGCCGATTTCTGAAACGAATTGGCGCATGGCGGGGCGTTCGGGCATCATCCGCCATTGGTCGTTAAAACAGGGATGGATTTGCTGACCCTCTGGCGACAGCACCACCGAGCCCCCACGGGAACCCGCGTTCCGTATCTGCCAGAGGATGCTCTTCAGATAGAAAATCTGCGCCAGGCAGAGCTGCTCATTGCCCAAGGCCAATTTCGCCGCGCTGGCATCCAGGCTTCCCAGCCCATCGGCTTTCAAGGCGGAATACTGCGTCTGTGCATCCGACAACGCCTGCAGGACACTTTCTTCGCGACGGATAAAGCTACCTGCGGCAGTCATGCGGTGCTGTAACGTATGGCGCTCTGACTGTGGAACGAACCGCGCTTGGCGACTGCGCCTTGCGGTGTATTCCTGGCATGCGTCTTCCGCCAGTTTCTCTGCGGAGGGGAAATCTACTGGTGTATTCGGGCGTCTGGCGATGGTTTCTGCGGCGCGCCAGGCTCCCACTTGCCCTGCGTTCAGGGCGGAGCCTCCTGGACGCGTGATGCCGTGGCTGCCATTGACTTCACCGATGGGGAAGAAATTCCGTAGATTCACCGACTCCCAGTGGCAATCCGCCGCCAGACCGCCATTGCAGTGCTGTGCGCAGACTGCAATTTCCAGTGGCTCGGCACTCAAGTCGATGCCATGCTGACGGTAGAGTTCGATGGCGGGGGCATTCAGCTGCCTTAGCCGTTCCAGGGGCGTCTCTCCCATCGCGTTGGATTTCTCCAGATATTCCCGTGTTTCCGTAGAGAGTTCCTGCCAGCAGAAGTCTTTGGGATTCTGGCGGTAGTCGAGATAGACCCTCCGACCACGTTCCACGGTCTCGATGTAGGTGAAGATGTCAATCAGGGACGAGCCTGGCAAATGTGAAGCGGCGAATGGCCACTGGTAGCCCTTGAGGAATACCATGTCGCAGGCGGCTCCCGACGAGGGGAAGTATTCCCGCAGGAATTCCCGCTCCACACCTTGTGCGTCCACGGAAAAGAATCTTGGCAGGACTTGCATATAGCTTCCGGAGACATTCCAGCGGAATTTGATGGAGGCCAGCCCGAATTGGGATTCGGAGAGATTCCGTGCCATTGCCCCCGCCGCCAGGGCCACGCCGATGCTTCCGGTGTGGTTCGTGGGATAGACGCTGGTCTCATACATCCCTCCAGGACCACCCACCGCAAAGACTACATTCTCCGCCAGGACGCTGGTGAATTCACCACTTCCAAAGAATACTGCACCCACTGCGCGGTCGCCATCCCGGAGGATTTTCACCACGATTCGGTCTTCCACCACTTCGATGCCACGCATCCTGACCTCCTGGGTCAGCGCACGGCACATATCACGAGATGTGTATGGCCCGCAACTGGTTGCACGACGGCGTGGGTCGTGGTCGGTCTTGTAGCCGATATACTGCCCGAATTCATCGTGGGGAAATGCGACGCCGATATCCACCAAATGCATGAATGCGGGGACGGACATGGCGGCTTCCACCAGCGCGATATCGCCGTGCATTGCGCCGCCTGCCATCAGGTCCGAGGCCATCTGCCGAGGGGAATCCGCCTCGGCGCCATACATCCCCAGTTTGTAGTATGTCTGCTTGTCACTTCCCGCGTTCAGGCTGGTTCCACGGGATAGGCTATCGGTGTAGATGGCGATATCACGGACACCCAGCGCGTGCAAACGACATGCGCAAGCCAGTCCTGCGGCACCGCTGCCAATGACCAGGGTATTCAGGCGTCGTTCAATCATCCTAGAACCTCTCGATGGTCAGTCCGCCATCCACGTTGATGACTTGACCCGTGGAATACTCCAGCGCACCCGATGCCAGCATTGCCACGCAACGGCCTACGTCCTCCGGCATGCCCCAGCGTTTCTGCAAAGTCAGACCGCCTGCAATCAGTGCGTCGTATTTTGCCTGGACGCCGCTGGTCATGTCGCTGTGGATGATACCTGGGCGTACTTCATAGACGGGGATGCCCTCATCCGCCAGGCGCACCGCCCAGAGCTTTGTGGCCATGGCGATGGCGGATTTCGAGAGGCAGTATTCACCTCGGTTGATACTGGCGTAATCCGCTGAAACCGAACCGATATTGATGATACAGCGGAAGCACTCGGGGAGGGTGTCTTTCAGCATTTCTCTGGCGACCGCCTGAGTGAGAAAGAATGGCCCCTGCAGGTTGATGCCCATTACTCGCTCAAAACTCTCTTCGGACATCTCCAGCAGGTCAGCTCGGACCTGGGGTGCCACGCCCGCGTTGTTCACCAGTATGTGGATTGCGCCGAAATCCGCCAGAAATTCCGTCAGTATGCGTTTCCGTTCTGCGGGGACAGAGAGGTCGCAGGGATAATACTGGATTTTCACGGGGAATTCTTTGCGCAGGGCATCCAGAGTCTCCTGGATTTCCTCTGTGGGGGTGCGTCCGCAGAAGCCCACATTGCAGCCCTGTTTTGCCAACGCGCGTACAATTCCCGCGCCAATTCCGCGTGCACCGCCTGTCACCAACGCATTCTGCATATATCGGTCTCCCTAGCGTTCCACTCTCGCGCCTGCGCCACCGACTACTTTCTTTACTTCGGCAAGGGTAGCCATGCTGGTATCTCCTGGGGTGGTCATCGCCAATGCACCATGGGCGGCACCGTAGTTGACCGCCAGCGCGGGATCCTGCAATTCCATCAGTCCGTAGATCAGGCCTGACGCAAAGCTGTCGCCGCCACCGACCCGGTCGAGGATTTCCAGGCCATCCCGCTGGACTGCCTGGTAGAATTCGCCCCCTTGCCACAGGATTGCACCCCAGTCATTGACGGTGGCGCTACGGACATTGCGGAGGGTGGTGGCCACGGCGGTGAAATTGGGATAGGCCTTCACCACGGTGTCAATCATCTTTTTGAAGCCATCCACGGGCAGGGTGGTGAGTTTTTCGTCTGCGCCTTCCACTTCGAAGCCCAGTGCGGCAGTGAAGTCCTCTTCATTGCCCAGCATCACATCCACGTATTTTGCGATTTCACGATTGACTTCCCGGGCCCGTTCGACGCCGCCGATGCCTTTCCACAGGCTGGGGCGGTAGTTCAGGTCGTAGCTGGTGATTGTGCCGTATTTCTTTGCGCATTTCAGGGCCTCGATGGCGACCTCGGGTGTGGTCTCGGAAAGTGCGGAGAAGATGCCACCAGTATGGAACCAGCGCACTCCCAAAGTCCCGAAGATGTATTCCCAGTCAATATCGCCTTGACGCAATTGGGAAACCGCGGTATTTCCCCGGTCGGAACAACCCACTGCGCCACGGAGGCCGAAACCGCGCTCCGTGAAATTCAAGCCGTTGCGGACGGTGCGACCAGTGCCATCGTAGGGCACCCAGCGAATCAGTGATGCGTCCACACCGCCCTGTAGAATGCAGTCCTCCACCAGGCGTCCCACGGGGTTGTCCGCCAGTGCGGTGACCACGGCGCCTCGGAGACCGAAGCATCTGCGCAGTCCGCGGGCCACATTGTATTCGCCGCCGCCCTCCCACACGCGGAGTTCTCGCGTGGTATGGATGCGTCCTTCTCCTGGATCCAGTCGGAGCATTACTTCGCCCAGGGAGAGGATATCGTAACGGCAATCTGCCTCGGATTTGATTTGCATGTGAAGTCCTCCCGTTATCGGCTGTATTTCGAGGCGATTTCCGCGGCTTGTCGGATGGTCTCGTCGTCGCACTTGTTCAGCCAGGTGCCACCCACGGCGGCGACTTCTGGGATCTGCAGATAGGATTCCACATTGGCGGGCTTGACGCCGCCCGTGGGCATGAAGCGCACGCCCAGATGGCGATAGGGCGCAATCAGGGACTTCAGGTAGGAGACACCGCCTGCGGCTTCCGCGGGGAAGAATTTCAGCGCCAGGCATCCCAATTCCATTGCCTGCTCCACCTCGCTGGGGGTGCAGACACCAGGCAGGAAGGCGAAGCCCGCCTCACGGGCCGCGCCGACCACCCGGGGATTGAAGCCCGGCGCCACCGCGAATTTTGCGCCTGCGTCGATGGCGCGTTTCAGGTCCGTGGTATTCAAGACCGTGCCTGCTCCCAGAAGCATGTCGGGATGGCGACGGGATACCTCGCGGATGATGCCTTCTGCCGCGGTGGTTCGGAAGGTGATTTCTGCGGCGCAGAGGCCGTTTGCGTAGAGTTTTTCGCACATCGCGACGCCTTCCTCCACCGATTCCAAAACCAGCACGGGGATAATCCGCGTCTTCTCTAGGCTAGCAATCAATTCCATGGTAAAAATCCTCTATTTATTTTGTTTGTGTTGCGTTAGTTAATTCGTTACAGCGTCACGCCGTCCTTGAAGATGGCGATCTCCTGGCAGTGGTTGATTTCGTTACGTGCCAGGGTATTTCCCGATGCCACATCCAGCACCAGTTCCAGGAAGTCATCCAGATTTGGTGCGCCCATGGCATCCCAGTCAATCCAGTTGGGCTTCTTTTGTGCCAGCGTGGAATTTGTCGCTACCTTGATGGTTGGGACAACGGTTCCGAAGGGTGTTCCTCGACCAGTGGTAAAGAGGACGACATGGCATCCCGCGGCGGCCAATGCGGTGGAGGAGACCAGGTCGTTTCCTGGGGCGCTGAGGAGATTCAGGCCGTTGGTCCGCAGGCGCTCTCCGTATTCCAGCACATCGACCACGGGGCTGAAACCGCCTTTCTGGACGCATCCCAGGGACTTGTCCTCCAGCGTGGTGATGCCGCCTGCCTTGTTGCCAGGGGAGGGATTTTCGCCCACGGGTTGACCATGTTGCAGGAAGTATTCCTTGAAGCCATTGACCATCGCCACGCATTTCTCGAAGACCTCGCGACTCTGGCAGCGATTCATGAGGAGGGTTTCTGCACCGAACATCTCGGGGACTTCGGTCAGAACAGTCGTGCCGCCCTGGGCAATCAGCCAGTCGGAGAAGCGCCCCACCAGTGGGTTGGCAGTCAAACCCGAGAAGCCATCGGAACCGCCGCATTTGAGGCCCACACGCAACCGCGAGACGGGCAATTCAATGCGCTGTGTGGGACGATTCGCCACCAATTCCGCTAGGAGGCGTCGTCCTTCCGCTACTTCGTCCTGCACATCCTGTGCTACCAGGAAACGGATGTTCAAGTCGGAGATATCATCCAGGCGCTCACGGAAGCTCTCCATGGTGTTGTTTTCGCAGCCTAGCCCCAACACCAGCACGCCACCCGCATTGGGATGACGCACCAGCGATGCCAGCGCATTCGCCGTCATCTCGTGGTCCGCCCCCAGTTGGGAGCAACCGTAGGGATGGCACAATGCAATGCCGCCCACTTCGGAGGCCAATTGACGCGCCAGGGCATTGACGCATCCCACGGTGGGGATGACCCAGAGGTCATTTCGGATGCCCACTTGTCCGTCCTTTCTGGCGTAGCCTAGGAAAGTGCGGTCACAGTGGATTTCCACGGGGGTGAAATTGGGTTGATACTCGTAATTCAGCTGCCCTTTGAGGTTGGTTTGGACATTGTGGCAGTGGACGTGTTCGCCTGGTACGATGGAACATGTGGCGTGTCCAATGGGCATGCCGTATTTCACCACATTCTCCCCTGGGGCGATGGGGCATCGGGCGTATTTGTGCCCGTCCTCTCGGACTTCCACATTGTCATTGGGATGGATGATCATGAGCGTTCAAGTCCCTCTTTCACGGCCTGTGTGAAGCCAGGAATGCCATTCAGGTCCATGCCCCAGAAGTCGGCATTTTCCAGGATTGCCTCGACGGTGGGTGATGTGGCGAAGAATTCCGCCACCTGTGGTGTGTCCTGGAATTGGCATGTCCGATAGAAATCGATGAGATATGCCATGGATTTCGTCAGGCAGGGCGGGAGTTTTCCGAAGAGTGCCACGTAGTCCAGCAGTGTCGGCAGGACCCGCACGCGCCATTTGGCGACGGAATTCAAGGCGATGGAGAGCAGGCGGTGTTCCGCGAAGGGATTGGCGAAGCGTTCCAGGACAGCCTGGGCGAAAGCCCGCTTCTCCTCTTCGGGCAGTTGCACCGTGGGCATGACTTCCTCAAAGAGGACCTGCCGCAGGAATGCGCCGAATTTTTCATCCCGGACCATCTCGTCCACGAAGGTAAGCCCTGCCAGATGGGCTCCCAGGACGCTGGAGGTATGGGCGCCATTCAGAAAACGGACCTTCCGGGTGCGGTAGGGCGCCAGGTCCTCCACCAATCGGACATCCAGGCCCGTCTTCTCAAAGGGCAGTTCTTGTGCGAGCCATTGTGGCCCTTGGATTGCCAGGAAGAAGAAGGGCTCGCAGCATACCAGCAGCCGGTCTTCCACGCCCAGTTGACGGCAATACCGCTCGCTGTCCTTCTGGGGGTAGCCCGACACAATCCGGTCCACCAGCGTATTGCAGAAGACGCATTCACGGGAGACGTACTCCGCCACCTGGGGGGTGTCCTCCAGGTATTTCAGGACGCATTCCCGCAATTTGTCGCCGTTGTTTTCATTGAGTTCGCAGGGCAGGAAGACCAACCCGGGCAATTTTGCCTCAAAGCGTGCTTCCAGTACTCTGGCTACTTTGGCGGGGAAGGTGTCCGCCCCTGGGCGGTATTCGATGCCTGCCTCCGTGGTATTGGAGACGACGAAGCGCAATTCGGGGAGGCGTGCGGTCTCCAGGACGGCATCCCAGTCGGCGACGGGATCCAGGCATCCCTTTACGCATTCCACCAACTGGCATTCCTCCACGGGCTTCCCTTGAGAAACGCCACGCTGGACCACATGATACAGGCCGTCCTGGTCGTTGATGCGCTTGCACGCCTCGCCGCCACTGCGGGGCTTCACTATCTGCACCGCGCCGGCAAAGCCCGCCACGCGATTCATGCGCTGGACCATCCAGTCAAAAAATGCACGCAGGAAATTCCCCTCGCCAAATTGCAGGATTTTGACGGGATGAGATAGGGCTGTAGAACGCTTCAGGAGTTCCATGGTCGATGTGATGTTATTTTAGCACGAAAATCGGTGAACGGAGAAAACATAATTCCCACTCAAAAATCGGTTAGGGAAACGAGTCAATAAGAAGGGTGTTTTTTGCTCTTTCTGGGTGTGAAATAAAAGTCGTCTTCCTATTGACAGACGCTGGAGGGAGTGAATACGCGTCTTTCGTTCAAGAAATCTGGCTTAGCAATAATATATTTTTCACCTGCAACCGAAAATGATAAGGAGACGACAATGAAGAATGCATCCAGTTTATTTTTTGTATGGATGGTGTTGTTTTGCCTGCTGCTGTCAAGGCCTAGTTGCTTTGGTCTTGTGCTTTCCCAGGATGGCAAGACAGGCTACGAGATTGTCTGTGCATCGGACTTGAGCGCATCGGAGGTATTGTCGGCACGTGAGTTGTCGGGGTATCTCCAGCGGATCACGGGTGCGGAATTTCCCGTTATTGAGTCTGCGGAGAAAGCCGAGAGTGTGGAGCATGGCCGGATATTCGTGGGCTTCCGTTCTCCGGACGACCAGCGTGAGATGGCGTCTTACGAGCGTCGGGTGAAATCCCTGGGGCAGGATATTTATTTGGCGGGCGATGGGCGTGATGGCGATGCCTTCGCCGTCTATGATTTCCTGGAGCAATTCCTGGGATGCAAATTCTATACCATGCGGGGCGTGGAATTGATTCCTGCCAACGCTTCGCCGAGTTGGGATGCCCTGGATTACTCCATCGTGCCATCATTCCCGGCAGCATATCTGTCTGCGGGGACGTGGGCTTTGAATATGGACGAGGTTTCGGCCTTCGAGCGTCGTGCCCGGATTTACATCGTGAAGGCCGGCCTGCCGAGAATTGGTCCGGATTATTCCCATGTTCCCGGGAAGTTGATTCCGCCAGGTGAAAAATACAAGAAGCAGACTGGGTTGTGGAAGCCATATCGCATCTCTGTCAATGACGCGTATTTCGGGGAACATCCCGAGTATTTTGCTTTGAATCCCCAGGGGAAACGCGTGGCGGACCGCCAGCTATGCTATTCCAATCCGGAAGTCCGCGCCCTGATGGACGCGAAATTGGAACAGATCATCCGTGAGGAATACCAGGGCGGCGAGGTATATCTGCGATGCGATTTGAATGACGACAATGGCTTTGACGGAAAGACCATCTGCTGCTGTGACGAATGCATGAAGTTGGTCCAGAAGTACGATTCCCCTGCGGGACCTTATTGGGATTATTTCTTGGAACTCGCGCAACGCTATGAGCAGGAACACCCGGAGATTGTGCTGGTGACGACTGCCTATCATACAACTGAAAAGCCCCCCGTAGGAGTGGCTCGGATGCCGAGGAATATCCTGATGCGCTTCTGTCCGCTGAACAAGGATTACATGAAACCCTACGATGCGCCCAGCAACAGCCGTATCATCCAGCGTCTCAATCAATGGAATGCGCTGAACGCCCGGGTGAAGATCCAGCTTTACCCCAGCGTCTATCCACGGGTTACCACCATTCTGCCGTTGGTGGCGAATCTTCGACAGCTGGCGCAGAATCTGCGCATTGCGTATCAGTATGGCGTGGTCGGCATCGACGGCGAACAGGGCTTCCCCTGGCACAATGTGAACGGCTTCAATGAAATACGCCAATATATGCTGAGCAAGCTCCTGAATGACGTCACGCTGGATGAAAATTCGGTGATTGCGGATGCGATGCACTTCCTGTATGGCGCCGCAGGGGAGAAGATGATTGCGTTCTGGCAGGAACTGGAGGATTTGGAGGCCTCCGAGAAGGTGGGGTTGATGTATACGGGCCACTGCCCTGGGACATTCTCCTATCTGACAGAGGAGAATCTGCTGAGGTGGAGCCACGATTTTGATGAGATGGAGGCACTGGTGGCGAATGACAAAGGCCGTCTGAATGCGGTACGTGATGCCAGAGTCAGCCTGGACGAGGCAATCCTGAGCGTCAATTTCCGCTTGTCCAAGCGACCGGAGTTCGCACCGAAGGAGCTATCCCAGCGCATTCATCGGGAAATTGCCCGGTCCTTTGAAGAGAGACCCCACCGTGAGGGCGTCCTGGACTGGAAGAAGTTCTCCACCTACGTGCTGGATCAGCGCCTGGCGAATGGCGCGGAATACTTCGAGGCCAGTTGCAACACGCCTAAGCCCTTCGAGGGGAGCCTGCAGGGCTTTCAGGGTAAAGTTCTGCGGGCATTGCCGACGCGGTTGCTCAGTAGCCAGACCAGTGAAATCCATCACCTGGTTCCAGACGCCGATGCCCCTCTGGGATATGCCATGAAATGCAATAGGCTGAAGCTGCCAAAGGCCAAGTTCATGACCATGGTGTACTACGAGCCATCCAGCGACAGATTCTTTGCGGTAATGAACAACCGAGTGGAAATCCCCATGGAGGAACTGGAAGCACACAGGGGCGTCTATCGGACCTATTATGTGGCAAGTACTAGGCTGTGGCCACAATGCTCTCTGTCACTCTTCCATGTGGACGATGGCGGTCTCGTGCCATTGGGGCAGTTCTTTGACTCGAATCAGCCCCTGGCGGAATATGATATGCACGTGACGATAAAGGTCGATGAGGAAGGCGCGCTGTGGATCGCTCAGGTCGTCCTAGTCAGACGAAACGCCCCTCCACAACCCCAGAAGATCATCCCAGCCCCGGCAGGGTGAAATACAATGCTTAATGCTCAATTCTCAATGCTCAATTTTTAACGAAGCAGGTGGTGGGGGGGGGCGCCATTTTGAGCAGTAGGGTGCGACGATGTCCGCAAATCACTCAAGTGAAACACCGCAAATCACTCAAGTGAAACACCGCA
>DCIO01000103.1:0-9976 GCA_002315885.1 Lentisphaeria bacterium UBA1724 | reverse complement strand
AATACCACAAATCACTCAAGTGAAATAGTCTTCCTGATTTGAAGATCGTGCTCACCGCTACGCAGTATGGCTATAGACGTCCCGATGGCGTGTTCGTCATCCCAGTTGGGTGTTTACGCGATTAGACAAAACATCAGTCCTGCAGTAGTCTTCCAATTCGGTCTTCTTTCCTGCCATCGTCAGATACTTGCCGCTTTCCTGTAGTCATTGTTTACACGGAAAATCTCATGTTCCAATGCCACCTACTGGTGAAGCACACAGAGAAATAAGCCTGTCGGGGTATTGCTTTTTATCAACATCATGTCGCCTCATGCATTTGGAGGTGGAACTGTTCTTTCTGATTGGCTATCTCTCTGCAAAGGATTTCATTTGAGGGCATGACAGTGCTGTACTTCACGGCATACAATTTATCATTGCCACTCAGGACAGAGTATTTGGCGATATTGGGGTCCGTTTCATCACACATGACGATGCCGATGGTCGGATTGTCATCCGGTTGGCAGACAAGATCATCATACATTCGGCGGTACATATCCATTTGCCCCACATCGTTGTGAGTAACTTTTCCCATTTTCAAATCAATGAGAAAATAGCATTTCAGAATGCAGTTATAGAATACCAGGTCAACAAAGTAATCGTCCGCGCCAGAATGAAGATGTTTTTGGCGTGCCACAAAACAAAAGCCACGGCCTAGCTCCATCAGAATTTCTTTGAGATGGGATAGAATGGCGGATTCCAGCTTTGTCTCACGGAGTTTGATGTCGTCTGGCAAAGACAAAAATTCAAGAATCATGGGGTTCTTGATGAAATCAGCGGGAACTAGCGATTTCGTTTTTTCGGGCAATGAGGTCTTGGGTGCTTCCTGGTGTTTCTTTCTATGGTCGGGGTTCACTGTGGCAAGCAAGCGCCCATAAGCCTGCGTTGAGACTTGGCGCTCTAGTTCTCTTGAACTCCATCCGCAGGCAACGCATTCGTTCATATACCACTCGCGTCCCTCCATTGTGTGTTCTCGCATGATGATGCGGTAATGAGTCCAGCTTAATTCGTCACGCAGTGCGTGACCAATTGGAAAGGCCAGATAGAATTGGCGCATGTATTTCAAATTGGTCAGGGTATACCCATTCCCATACTGCGATGTCAAGCGTTGGGCCAATTTTTCCAGTTGTGCCTTTCCGTAGTCAGCCTTTCGTTTCCCACCCTGTTCATCTTCTACGATAAGGCGACCAATTTCCCAATTTTGCTTGACTAGCGCTGTATTGGCTGTAATGGAGACAAATTGTCGTGCGCCTTCTATGATACGGCACACGGAACGATACAGCGTATCCATGGAGCGAGTCTGTGGTGCATTCATTGTTAGTTTGTCTGTCATACTATTTCCTCCCGAAAACACAGTTTGATGTAGAATTCCCCTAGATGGCATTCTCGTCCTGGAAAGAATCTCGGAGGCTCATTCCGGGCCGCCGGCACATCGGAGTTGGGGAGTCCTGTTTTTTGTCTTCAACAAATTCCGCACATTGCCACAATTTTGGCAATAGTTACCACGGTCTTCCTGTCCTGCAGGAACATAGTAAGGCGGTTCTGATGGCTGTCATGCGAAACGTCTTGCATCCGTTGATGCAAATCTGATAGTCAAAGAATTCTCAATGCGTGTAATTCGCAGCCACCCAATAACGTGAAATAATCGACCTTATGGTTAACTTCTTTTGGGTTGCCCCCAGGCCACCATAGAAGTTCCAAGCGGTCGACAAGACATACAATGCCCTATTTTACACAAATTGCAAGCAAGTCAGCCTGCTTATTTGTGTGAAAAATCTAGGCTGTCAAAAGCCGAGAGTTCATTTGATATCCTGGTATTCTTTCACCATATTCCAGGGGACCAGGAAGCCGGCGCCGTGTGCGCAGAAGATGCTGGATGATGGGTTGTCCATATCTGCATCGGGGTTATAGCCCCGTGTGGTTAGCACCTCATCCTGGTTGTGGCATGGCTCGTAGCCGCATACCACCATGCTCAGCACGCCCTGTCCTTTGGTATATGCCCGCAGATCGTTCAGGTAATTCTGCATGGTCGCCACGGGGACCCTTCCCCGCAGAGTGGAAAACTCCTCGGTGGTCTCGTCCAGTGTGCAGGTGCCGTGCATTTTATTGAGGTCAGCCATGAATCGTCCGACGCAGAGATTTGGCACGACCGCCTCGTAGGCATAAATCGGTTCGAGGAGTATGGATTTTGCGCCCATCAGCCCTTGACGGATGGCGCGGTAGGTGGATTGTCGGAAATCGCCGCCCTCGGTGTGTTTCAGGTGATTGCGTCCCGCGATTATTTCGATTTCCATATCGGTGATTGGGCTTCCCGTGAGAACGCCCACATGGGTCTTTTCCTGCAGATGGGTGAGAATCAATCGCTGCCAGTTGGTATCCAATTCCTCGACGCTCAAGTTGCAGACAAAATGCAAGCCGCTTCCGCAGGGCAGGGGGGACATTTTCAGATGGACTTCCGCGTAATGCTTCAGGGGTTCGTAATGCCCCACGCCGACCACGGGTTCCAGGATGGTCTCTTTGTAGGCAATGCGTCCCTCCCCGAAGGTCACCTCAATGCCATATCGTTCCTGCAGGATGTTCTTGATGACCTCGGTCTGCACGACTCCCATCAGCATGAGGTGAATCTCGTGCTCCTGCTCGGAATATGATACGTGAATTTCGGGCAACTCGTCCTCCAGTTTCCGCAGAATCTGGAGCATCCTCGTGGTGTCAAGGCCATCAGGGATATTGACTGCGTAGATCAAGGCGGGCTCCAGCTTGTAATCCGCTACGTGCCGCGCTGAACCGTATGCCTTGCCCGCAAAGGACTCCTTCAGCCCCGACACGGTGCAGAGTTCTCCCGCGCCGACCTCACTGACCTGCTCGAATTTCTCGCCGTTGTATTGGCGTATTTCGTTGATTTTCTCTTCTCCAAGAAATTCCTTGGCCTTCAGAGTCCCGCCCGTGACTTTCAGGTGCGTCAGGCGGTTCCCCTGGTGGTCCGTCGAAATCTTATAGACCAATGCACCAAACTCATCGCCCATTTGCGGTACGGTGAAGTACGTGCCCAAGACGTCCAGCAGGTCGTCAACACCATCAAGTTTCAAGGCGGAACCGAAGATACAGGGAAACAACTTGCGCTCTGACACTAGGCGGGATATGTCATTTCTATCTGGGACATAACCCTCCAGATATTTTCCCAGAAGTGCGTCATCCAAGCCAGATATCTGTTCATTGAAATCCGCCCCCGAGATACACCCGTGGGAGAAGTCTACCACTCCTGCGCTGAGGCCCTTTTGCAATTTCGCCAGCAGCCTCTCCCGATTGGTGTCGGGCAGATCCATCTTGTTGACGAAAATCACGGTGGGGATTTGGTAGCTCTCAAGCAAATTCCACAGCGTCCTGGTGTGGCTCTGAATGCCGTTGCTGGCATTGATCAGGAGAATCGCGCAGTCCAGGACGGAGAGGGTTCGTTCCATCTCTGCGCTGAAATCCACGTGTCCAGGAGTATCAATCAAAGTGATTGCCTCGGAGAGATTTGCCTGCTTTGAAAAGATGGTGATTCCCCGCTGACGCTCGATGGGATTGTGGTCCAAAAAGGCGTCTTTGGTATCCACGCGTCCCAGAGTGCGGATTACTCCACATTTGTACAGCAGGCTTTCCGACAGCGTGGTTTTCCCTGCGTCAACATGTGCTAGGATTCCTGTGATGAGCTTGGGCATTGTGGATGACATTGATTCGGGTGAGTTTCCATAGTTTACTCAGTCAAATGCTGTTCTACAAGCCACAGACCCCAAAAATCAGGAAGAATAATGCAGGATATCTGAAATCATCAACCTGGAATACGGATAACGAAGCATCTCACAGCATATATATTGGAGGAAGACGCGTGGCAGGGCTTTCTCACGGCTAAGGAGACTCAAGCAAAATGTTTCGACAGGAAATCATCGTCCCAGGACAATGCAAGTATGATGAAATTAAGGCACTTCTGCCATCCATTTTCCCGCAAGAGGAGTTGGTCCCCGAGGCACTCTTTGCGAAACCGTTTCCGTATATGGGATTTTTTGAGGATGATACCCTCGTGGGCTTTGCACAGGTGATCAAAACGGACTACCTGCATTTCCTGCTGTATTTGGCGGTGCTGGAGCAGTTTCAATCCAAATCCTATGGCGGAAAGGCACTGCAAGCCATTCTGGCAGACCGGGGGAATATCCCGCTGGCACTGAACATCGAACCACTGGACAGACAAGCGGAGAATTACGACCAGAGGGTGCGACGGGCGCGCTTTTATCAGCGAAACGGCATCAGCGATTCCGGGTATGGGTTACAATTCGGAGATTGCCTGCTGTCGGTCTACTCCACCGGTGAATCCGGTGTGGCCGAATCCATGAAAAAACTATTTGACGAGGCATTCCTTTATCCCCCTGATTTCGCCCAGTTTTTCAAAACGCCTGAATGTTTTCAAGGTTTCCCCGAGAAGTTGCCCATTGATTAAGACAATCTTGGATGGTATGGAGCGTTCGGCTTCCGTTTGGCCTTGGGAGAAAAATCCGAACAGGTGACAAAGACACCAACAAACTAAATAGTTCCACACTAATTCCCTATTTTTTACAAATCGTCGAAGAACCAAGAAAATCCGAGAATTATTCGAACTTTTGGAGAAAATTTCTTAAAATCAGTCGATGTTAAAAAATCATTCCCGAACGGGAATTGTTTTGTTGATGAATTTGCTTTCTGTATTATTTTATTCCCGTTCGGTAACAGAAATAGAGGTGAATATGCCAAAAGAAAAACTACAGTCGATAGCGGCTATCGGTGAACTGATTCGCAAAACCAGGAAGGAACAGAAGATTTCCCAGTCCACACTTGCGGGATTGTCCTCGGTAGGGACACGCTACATCTCCGATTTGGAGAACGGCAAGGAGACGATTCAGATACAGAAGCTGCTGAATGTGCTGAATGCCCTTGGACTTGGTCTATATATCTATAATCGCTGGGATAGTGACTGATGGAATACCTGGATGTCTATTTGTATGACAGGAGGATTTCTGCCAACTGCTTGGGGTTGATCCGAAAATCAAATATGAATCGGAGGGGGGGCAAAACTTGTCCAATGCCTGGAACTTCTGCGAAAAATGGAATTACCGGCCGCAGATACCATTCGTTTTCTGCGACAGATCATCTTCTGCTTCCTTGTGGGCAATGGGGATGCCCATGCCAAGAACTTCTCAGTCGTCTACAGGAATGGAAAGCCCGAACTCTCGCCGGCATACGACCTCCTTTCCACAGCCGTCTATCCCAATCTCGCTCCGAAACTCGCCATGACAATCGATACGGAATACAATTTCCGATGGATTACACCAGGGAAGTTTGTCCGTGTCGGACAGAAAGCCGGCCTGACGGAAAAGGTTGTTCGAGCGCAAATCAGAGAAGTCCTGGACCAAATGCCTCGGGCTCTGAAAAAATCAATGAAAAGGATGTGCCCAGGCATCCTGCGGCAGTCTACGAGAAAATACAGTCAGGAATAGAAATGCGGATGAAACAACTGAGGGAGGATTAAGAAGCTTGTTTGGCGAGATAAACAGAAAAAATGTTTATCTTACATAGAATTAGGATAAATTTCTTGTCTTTCGAACAAAATACAACGAATTGGCGTATCATATGATCGAGGTGAATATTCCTGGGCCATTTCAAGCAGAAAATGCTCGTCTCTATTCCCTAAATCTGTCATTTATGCCAGTTTTAGGGAATAGATGCGCGTCGAATATGTTGACAATTATCACGAGTTCCAGATCACATTGCCATTTTCATTTATGCTAAAGACTTTCCTTGCTATCATCTTTTTGATGAGTTTTTTTGCATTTTCTTCGGTGATTCCACCTCGGGGCTTGTATAGTGTTGTTATGGAGTTGAGAAGCGTCTTTTCTTTCTTGCACTTGAGTTTCTTCAACCTCGCAATGATGTCATCCAGAGAAAGTTCAGTGGCTGTTGTACTTGCAGGAGTGATTTCTAATGTTTCTTTTTTCTTTTCTGAAGACGAAGTAGCAATAGCCGTCTGAGACTGGAACTGGCAGGTAATCTGTTCCAAATCCTTCCTGGCTATTTGTTCTAATTGTTGGGCGAGTCCCAGTTTTTCTGAAGGATTCAACTCCATTGCTGCAAATAAAATCTCATCTTTGGTTAGTTTTTTTTCTGTTTGTTTCGATAAAAATTCCTTTTCCAGCAGTGCTCTGAAGTCCTCTTCAATGTTCTTCATGGGCAGAAGCAAGAATGGTTCAAAAGTCTTTGGATTAAAATCCTGAAGACAACATGAAATAAACCTGTCTTTGTCCCCATTGAAAAGTCTTGTTCTGTCAACCCACTTGTCAATGTATAATTTCGTGCCAGCCTTTGTTTCAAAAACATAAAATCTGTCCGAAAACTCCACAACAAAATCAAGTTGCATATCATTGACTCTGTTATTAGTTGAATCCGCTTTTTTCAGCCTGATATTACGATATACTGAAATACTCAATGGTACAGGAAGAGACTTTGAAAACTCTTGAATAGTTTTTTCAATCAGATAACGATTGGCCTCTTCATAACATTCTCCTGACAAATAGCAACGGTTTTCGCCATTAAGATACGATTTTATCTCTAGGCTCGTTTCAGAGATAGTATAATCAATGAATCCTTTTTTCTTCATTTCTTCACAGAGATTCAATAAGCTACTACGTGCCAAATTATCCAGGTTGGATATTTCATAAGAAAACTCACTCTCTTTATGCCTTAGTAGAGCGCTATTGAAATCCCATGAGACTGGTAATGATGCGTAAATCTGTTTTGCCAGTTGATAATGGCTGCCTACACCAGTTTCCAAATCGACTATCAGGTAGCCTTTTGAATAAAAAAACTCGGCAAGTTTTCTTGTTCCTTTTTTGAAATATGCGTTGGCTTCCTTATTACTTTGGGCAATACAACAAAGCTGACATTTGGTTTCCATCTCATCAAGTTGATTTTTGATGATGGCTACTGCTTTCTCATAACATTCAAATGATTCTGACATAATGGTGTTGTGTTGATTTATTTGACGTTAGTAATGTTATTCTTTGGTGTCCATAGGAGGTTCTTTGCTTTCCTCCAGGAGAATGTCAAAATCGCTTTGGAACAGCCTATCCTGGGTTACCCTGAATTTTTCAAACTCCTCTTCTGCGAATTCCTTGGCAACTTCAGCCGTGATTCGTCCCGCATCTTGCAGCAGGGCTCTGTCATCGGCTGCCAGGATGCGATCAAGATGCCGTGCCCAGTCCTCCATGCTCATGGGGATATGCCGTTTGGCGCGATTCTCCGCCAAATCGAGATAGGCGTTGACGATGCTTCCCAGTTCCTGAAGCTCCGCCTCTGTAATATAATTCTTCGCAATGGATACGTCTGGCTTGAGTATTTTCCCATTAGGCGCATTTTCCCACGTCGTCAAACCCATGTGCTCTTTTTCTGCATCTGCTCTCTCTACGATGAGTTCTGCCGCCGTGTGTCCATGGACTGCATAATGCAATTTGTTCTGAACACGGGCAAAGAATTCACGGGTCGTGGGGGCTTGCGGATTATAATCCATGCTGGTGGCGTAGATATCCGTTATCTTCTGGTAGAAACGACGCTCTGACAACCGAATTTCCCGAATCTCAGCCAGAAGATGTTCAAAATAATCCTCGCCTAAAAAAGCGCCATTCTCCATTCGCTTCTTGTCCAGCACATATCCGCGCAAGGCAAAGTTACGCAACACATTCGTCGCCCATTGCCGGAACTGGGTGGCGCGTCGGCTATTCACACGGTAGCCAACGGCAATGATCATATCAAGATTATAGAATTTAAGCATCCGTTGAACCTGTCTGCTTCCCTCCTGACGAACTGCTAAAAAATCTTTAGTAGTTGCCTCGGGCATCAATTCACCGTCTTTGAAAATATTGTGAATATGAACAAGTATGTTCTCGGGAGTGCACTGAAATAATTCTCCCATGGTCTGCTGGGTCAGCCAAAGCGTCTGTTCCTCGAAACGCACTTCTATCCCATCAGCTTCATTTTCAGCAGCAAAAATCAGAAATTCTGCTGTGCTGTTGCGTATCTGTAATTGTTTCTTCATGTTTTATTCCATATTGTTGTTCGTTTCGGCAAGGCCTACTGAACGATTCGAAAAATTCGAATGGTTGCATCTGGAACTATCCGGAAAAACCGGACAGTTCGCCAGGGAGTAGTACTGGACGTTGTAATTCTTCTCGTCTGCACCAGTTAGTAAGAAATCCTTACATACTGAATATTGCTCTAACTCTCCTTCCTCAAGTATATTAGCGATGTGCATTGTGATGTTTGGACGTGAGGTGGCAAAAAGGTCCGAAATTTGATTCTGGTTCAGCCAGACACGTCCATCCCGAGAATACAATGCCACCTGACTCTTTCCATCATCGGTGGTATAGAGAATCACATTCCCGTTTTCAGGTATCTGAATTGAAGTCTTCTTGTTGGTCATGACTACATCTCCAGTAGATAGTATTTTAGCTCTCCGTAGTCGCTGCCGACATTTACGCAGTAGAAACCAGGCACGACTTCGCCGATGACGCGCTTGTGGGTATGGCCGCAGATGAGGGCGTTGGGGAATGCGTTGTCAAAGGGCAGTTGGGATACCAGGTCTTTCATGCCAGAATAGTAGCTGTAATGACTTGGCTCAAAGCCATTCAGCGCCACGTGTGGCAGATGGTGGGTACAGAGGACGTGGGGCATATTGGGCTTCATCGCCTGACGAATGAGATTAACATAATAGGCATTGAACTCCTTGTAACGCGTCTCGATCTCTGGAATTCTCCAGTCCTGCCAGCCGTCCCACGGAAGCAAGTCGTCATTCTCGCGCCAGCGCATGCTTCCGTCGAAGAAGAGACACCCACCCACGAAGTTATAGCCGTCTATGACCACCGACGGCTCCGCGTCCAGGATATGCACATTGAGCGCATCCGCATTCTGGTTCCGGGCATTCTCCAGCGTCTCCTCAAAGGGCCGCGCCCAGAACTCGTGATTTCCCAGCGTGGCAATCACGGGAATATCCGACGGAAACAGATTCCCGAAGAACGCCTTCAGACTGACCACGTATGGCGTCGGCACAGTATCCCCCGTCACCACAATCACATCCGGCGTGGTATCTTCCACCACATCACGTATGCTTTGCAAAAACGGCGTAAACCGCTTCTGATGAATGACATCCGAAATGTCATTCATCCGCTGATGTAAGTCTGATAGGCAGAGGAGTTTCATTGGTTATCTTTCTTCAATGCCATGCCGCAGGAGAATGCCTTTGCCACTTCCTGCCCCATCAGGCGATAGACATGCTGGCACGGATCGAAACAGATGGGCTTCATCTTCGCCGCATCGGGTTTCCCATCCGTCAAAACGTCTTCTTCTACGGCGCAATTGACGATGCGCCCGACCACATTGCAGTTTTCCTCGTTCATGGAGACCAGTTCGCACTCCAGAACCAGCGGAAGTTCAGAGATCACCGGCGCATCCACAAACGCACTTTTCTTGGCGGTAAAGCCGCTTTGCGCAACTTTGTTCGCCTGCTGGTTGCCGCTGACAAGCCCAAGATAATCACAGGCGTCTACCGTGTCGGCAGTGCCAAAGGCGACAGTGAAGACGTGTCAATGCAGATGGTAATCTGGTCCTCCAGCGTGATGCCGCCCCAGGCGGCATTCATCATGTTCGGCGTTCCATCCTCGTTGTATGTTCCGATCATCAGGACAGGCATCGGGAACATCCAGTTCTTGACTCCGAAATTCTTCTTCATGGTCATTTCTCTCCTATTTGCCGTTTAATCAGCTGATTCTGTATTCCCACCGGCAACCGCCACATCCCGACATTTCCCCTGCACGGAATTGGTTCGTCCAGGAGGCGCACATTGGTCAAATGCCACCAGACTGGATAGCCTTCATCCCAGACG
>DCIO01000035.1:4341-7757 GCA_002315885.1 Lentisphaeria bacterium UBA1724 | reverse complement strand
TGCCGAAATTCGCCCAGCGTTCGAAACCGAAGCGCTGTCGGAAGATACCTGGGGCGATATTCGCTGCCCAGAGTGCGCCCTCCAGCAGAAGCGTTCCTGAACCACACATGGGGTCCATCAGCGGCGCCACGCCATCCCAGTCGGTCATGCGGAGAATTGCGGCGGCGAGGGTTTCTTTCAGCGGGGCCTCGCCACCAGAGACACGATACCCGCGCTTAAACAGCGGATCACCCGAGAGGTCCAGATAGACCGTGGCCTTGTCCCGTCCCCAATAGACGAATGCACGCAAATCGGGATCCGTACGGGAGACATCGCTGCGCTCTCCATGGAAAACACGGCGCTGGTGGTCCACAATTGCGTCCTTCAGGCGCACCGCCACAAAATCGGGGTTTTCGCCGCAGGAAGGATGGGCGAATGCCGCGCAGCCAATCGTCTGGGCGGGGGTCAGGAACTTTTCCCAGGGCAGTTGCTCTGCGTTGTAGTAGAGTTCGTCCAGGGACCGGGCAGAAAAGCGCCCCAGGACCATCATCACACGCTGACCGATGCGGCTATGCAGGCATGCCTTCCAGCCGTCTTCCTCACGCCCACGGAAGGGAATGCCACCCGAATTCAGACGGGCGGAACGGAAGCCCAAATCGCACAGCTCGTCACGAAGCACTTCCTCGGTGCCAGGTGCCGCCGTCACATAGAATTCATACAAGTCAGACATACGAAAAAATATCGAATGGGTTTTGAAAAAATTACTCGGGTTGTTCTGGTCCCCAAAAGCTCGCGCTCCGTTCAAAGAGAATCAAGAATCAAGAATTATTTCTGTGGGCGGAGTTTTTGAACCAGCGCCAGTTCCTTGTTGAAGATATGGCCGCGCTGAATCAGCTGGCGGAGCTTGTCCTCCAATTCATCCCAATTCTCCAGGGTGGGAGTGCCATCGCCCCACTTTTCGTCATCGGGAGCACGGAAACGCCACCGGAGCGTCTCGGCAAAAAATTCCACCTGGACCTGTCGCTTGCCATCGGGGCAGTCTCGGTCTAGCCATCCAATTGGTCGACGCATTGTGGGGTTCCTCCTCGTATACTGAAAAACGGAAAAACGCCGAAACTGACTGAGGGCCAGTCTCGGCGAAAAGGATCAGTGCTTTTCTGAGTGCTCAGAAAAACCTATTCCATGGGTTCGAAGTCTTCCTTCGAGACACCGCAGTCGGGGCAGCCCCAGCTGTCAGGGAGTTGCTCGAAGGGAGTCCCGGGAGCGATGTTCTGGTCGGGATCGCCTTTCTCGGGATCATAGACATAACCACAGACTTTGCAGACGTATTTCATGATTTTTCCTCCTTGGTTATTTCAACCAGATACATCGCCAGGGAACCTTCCCGGCACGGCGCTAAATATAATGCAAATACTAGGTTCCACGAGAGGGTACGGGGAAGTCTGAATGGTCTAGCCCAGGAGCAGTTCTCGGCTGCCGTCCTTCCCGTATTGGACGGTCTGGATGGGCAGGAAATTGCCATTGCCCTGGCGGAAATAGAGCTTCCCTTGCTTCTTGTCCACATAATAGCGGTCCGCGGCAAAGTCTTTCAGCACGGGATAGAAGACTACCCAGTCGCCTGCTTCCTTCAGGTCACTCTGACGCTCCGAGGCAAAGGACTCTAAAGCGTCCTTGAAACCACCGGCGGGACGACGGGGAGGACGCGCCGCCGCAATCGCCTTGAATTCCGCCAACTGCGCCTCGGGAATCACCATCTCCATGGGACGGGAGATGCCCAGCAGCGGTCCGCCGTCCATGTCATCGCCCTTCCCTGTGACAGGCGTCGCCAGGATCACGCTGGAGCGCAGCCAATCCAGCCCCTCCAGAATCGCCCGTTCCACGGGAATCTCGTGTAGGCCCACCAGATAGCGCTGGCCGTCTTTTCGGTAGGTCAAATCACCTGGATGGACATTGAGGCAGGGCAAATCCGCCGTCAGATTGGTCAGGGGGACAAAGCCCGCGAAGATTCCGAAGGAAACGCCGTATGGCGCCAGCTTTGTCCGAAGTGCGTTGGTCCATTCCTCGCGGATTTCCTGTCCTTTGGGTGTCATGATGGAGACACGGGTCTCGCCACGTGCGTGATAGAACTCACGGATATCCTCGGCCACCACAGGCAGATTGTAGAGCTTTCCCAATTCGTTGGCACGGCTGGTAGTGGGCGCATCCGTCACCAGGCACGCCACCTGGAAAGAGGGGGCACTTTCCGCGGACAACCGCCGGAGAATTTCCTGGGCGTTGCTGCCGCTTCCCGAAAGGAACATGGCGGCTTTCGGGAGGGTCCCGGAAGGCACCTGTGGCAGCAACGGCGTCAGACTCTGAATTTCAATTGTATTCTCCATAGGGGGCTTCTCCCAAAAAAATCCTGTAAAATCTTGTGTTTTTTTCTTCTATTCGCGGGCAACTTTTTTGTTTGCTACCATAGTATATAACATTCTGCATTAATTCCACATCAAACCATACCCAAAAATCGGGAAAATCACCCATCATGAAAAAAATTCTCTCATCTCTGACCATCGTCGCCCTCCTCTGCGCCGTCCTCACCACCACTGCCTCTTGCAACATCTTCCGAAAGACCTCCCGTGCCCGTGTGAAGACCCTGATGGTGACTGGCAACTACATGAAGCCCCGTCTGCTGGCAGAGCTGGGTCAGTATTACACCAAGCAGCCCATCCTCCTCTTCCTGCAGGATGCCGACAGCGACACTCCCCGCCTCTACTACTTGGCCAACGAAAAGAGCGAGGAAATCGCCGCCTCCAAGTTCGCCGATTTCATCCAGTTCCTCAATCCCAAGACCATCGTTGTCCTGGGTGATGACAATTGCGTTCCTCCCGCCTACGTCAAGCAGGCCCAGGAGAGCTATCGCGTGATGGTCCTCAACAGCGCCGACTGGGAACAGAATGCGCAGATGCTGGGTGAACTGCTGGATCAGCCCGCTCTGGGACGCGAATTCAAGGACTACCTCAAGCGCTTTGAGGAAAACACCGCCCCGAAGGCCGCCAAATAACTGCCTTCCACAGGAATCCGCTCCCTGAACACTGGCGGGAGACATCCCCGCCGGTGTGTCGCCGAAACACAACCTGACGAATTGCAAATATGTTCACCTCGCTATACCAAATCGCCAAGAACACTTTCCGGGAAAGCCTCCGAGAGCCGATCTTCCTCCTGGTGCTTCTCTCGGCACTCGTCCTGATCGGACTCTATCCGATCCTCACCCTCTTCGTGTTCTTCGCACAGGAAAAGCTGGTAGTGGACAGCTCCATCGCCACCATGATGGTCTTCGGCTGGGGTCTGGCCATCATGATCGCCAGTTATGCCATCAGCCGTGAAATCGACAACGGCATGGCGTTGCTGCTGCTCTCCAAGCCCGTCCAGCGCCATGTCTTCATCATCGCCAAGAT
>DCIO01000035.1:0-4215 GCA_002315885.1 Lentisphaeria bacterium UBA1724 | reverse complement strand
TTCGTGGTCATCGCCCTGGCATTGGCCGTGGCAGGTGCATACAACTACGTCACCCGCGCCTCCTTCTGCAGCGCCGCAGTCTTTGCGCTGATGATCGCGCTCTTCCTCTTCGCGCTGGTGGGACAGTTCAAGCCCGCCCAGGGCCGCCATGTGGGTCTGGCATTCCGCGTCATCCCCGCACTTCTGCTGGTGATTTTCTCCAGCTGGTCCATGGGCACCCTTGCCACCGCCCTCTCTACTCGCCTGCGCCTAGTTCCCAACCTGCTGCTCTGCGGCGCAATCTTCCTGCTGGGCCTCATGAGCGACTACCTCATCGGCCGTAATACCAAGGAACCCTGGCAGCGCACGCCTCCTCCCGGAAAGGAACAGCTCTGGATTGCGGAATACAGCTTCAATCCCAAGGAAATGGCGAACATCGAGTCCTGGAACGCCCCTATGAAGATTGAGTCCTTCGGCGATTTCATCGTCTGGACCGACACTCCCACCAGTCCCGCACTGCCTGGTCTGGGCACCTACCAGCAGGGCATCGACATCGATGAGACCCACTTCAAGCGCATGAAGGAATTCGCCAAGCAGGCCGGCATGCCCATCGCGGATAGCCTGGAAGCCGCCAAGAACGACCCCAAGGAATGGCAGCGCCTTCAGGAGTACGCCCAGCGCATGGGCCTCACCGCCAAGACCATCGATCCCGCCAGCGCCTGGCAGGATGCCAATGGCTGGAAGGCCAATCTGGCCGACCTGAAGAACCGCGCCCAGCGCATGGGCGTCTACTCCCCCAAGGAAGGTACTTGGAAGTATTACGAACTGGGCGACTACGCGGATTCCAAGAAGGAAGCCAACAAGGAATTCCAGGCGCTGATCTTCCGCCGTTCCCCCAATCCTCCCAAGACTCCCGCGGGCGGCACCTACCAGAATCCCCTGCCCTCCGGCGGAAACTGGGTGGCCAACGCCATCTATGCCGCAATCCCCAACTGGCAGCTCTTCTGGATGGCAGACGCACTCTCCAGCCAGGATTTCGACACCTCTGTCCATAACCGTGAGGCATCCCTGCCTCCCGTCTATATGGGCTACAGCATCGCTTACGTGATCTGCATGAATGTCATGCTCACTCTGCTGGCAATCCTGCTCTTCTGGAGCCGCGAAGCTGGCAAACAGAGCATCTAACCGCGCAGTTCATAAAAGAAAGCATCTGAGAACAAGGGCCCGCGTCGGCTTCGGCGCGGGCTAAATATCATAAGAAAGGAGACCGCAAAATGTCTGAAAAGAATTTCTATTTGACCACACCAATCTACTATGTCAATGACAAGCCCCATATTGGGCATGCCTATACCACCATCTTGGGCGATGTGCTCTCCCGTTGCCACCGACTCCTGGGCGAACCCGTCCATTTTCTGACGGGCACTGACGAACACGGTCAGAAGGTGGAGCAGGCCGCCAAGAAGAATGGCACCGACCCCCTCACCCACTGCGACACCTACGTGGTCCGTTTCCAGGACCTCTGGAAGCGCCTGAAGATCAGCAACGACGATTTCATCCGTACCACCCAGGAGCGCCATATCGTGATTGTCCAGAAGATTCTCCAGGATCTGTGGGACCGCAACTTGATCTACCAGTCCAACTACGAAGGAAACTACTGCGTTGGCTGCGAGCGCTACTTCACCGACAAGGACCTGAAGGATGGCTGCTGCCCCGACTGCGGCCGGAAGGTGGACCGCCTGGTAGAGAAGAACTACTTCTTCAAGATGAGCGCATTCCAGCAACAGCTCATTGATCACATCAACGCCCACCCGGATTTCATCCGTCCCGCCAATCGTCGTCAGGAGACCCTGGGCTTCCTGAAGCAGCCCCTGGGTGACCTCTGCATCTCCCGCGCAAAGTCCCGTTTGAGCTGGGGCATCGAACTGCCATTCGACAATGACTACGTGACCTACGTATGGTTTGACGCACTGGTCAACTATATCTCCGCCGTGGGCTATCTGGCGGATGATGCCAAATTCAATACCTGGTGGCCCGCGAATTTCCATCTCATCGGTAAGGACATCCTGACCACCCATACGGTCTACTGGCCCACCATGCTCATGGCAATGGGGCTCCCGCTGCCCATGACCGTCTTCGCACACGGCTGGTGGCTGATTGACGACACCAAGATGTCCAAGTCCCTGGGCAATGTGGTGAATCCCATGGATATGGCGGACAAGTATGGCATTGACGCCCTGCGCTACTTCCTGATGGCCGCCATGCCCCTGGGCCAGGATGCCAACTTCTCCGAAGAGGCCTTCGTCACCCGCTACAATGCGGATCTGGCCAACAACCTGGGCAATCTAGTGAGCCGCGCCTGCACCATGATTGTGAAGAATTTCGAGGGCAAGCTCCCCGCCGCCTGCGAAGCAACCGACGCCGAGAAGGAACTCCTGGAGAGCTGCAAGAACGCCGCAGCCGCCTGGGAAAGTGCCATCGTCAACATGCAGCTTGACCGCGGCATCGGCGAAATCATGGCTGCGGCCAATGCGGCAAACCGCTACTTCGATGCCATGAAGCCCTGGGCAATGGCGAAAGCCGGCGATACCGCGGGGCTGGCGCGGGTCCTGAGAAATACCGCGGAAGCCCTGCGCGTCATCAGCGGGTTGCTCTATCCCGTCATGCCCACCAAGATGACGGAACTCCGCCAGGCCATCGGTGTGGCCGAGGACAAGATTGCTCCCACCATGTCCAATCTGGCTCAGTGGAACCTCATGGAAGACGGCGCAACCGTCAAGGTCATCGAGGGTTCCCTCTTCCCCCGCATCAAATTCGAGGGCTAAATCCAATTCTCTATTTCTCTGAGAATTCACAAACACAGAAAAGCACAGGCCCCTTTCCGAAGCCTGCGCTTTTTTGTGTGTTGTAGCTGCTAAAAACTACAGTAACGGCAGCCATTCATCCACCTGATTTCCATAATATTCATCAGGATGGATTTTGACGACATACTCATGGGTGCCGTTAGGTTCTTCTACGAAGGTGTTTTTTCCCGAAGAGGCGTCCACTGAAGCACGGCCCGTTACCACGTCATATCCTGCCTCTTTCGCGCCGATTCCCGCCAGGATCACTGTCAGGGGATCCCAGGAAGAATGGGCGCGCTTCTGGATGCCCTCTGCATTGAACTCGGGACGTTCGCCACAGAGACGATATCCAGGCGTGGTGTCGTATGCATCCATGGCCTTCCGCAGAATGTCATCCTGGGGCAATTTCCCGCCCGAAAGGACGGTGTATCCGATTTCGAAGCCCAGGAAAGTGATGGGCGTGGGCCAATGGTTGACCACGCATGCGGCCGCCTCGGGAATAGGCTTGTATTCTCCGCCACATCCCGCCAGGTTGTATTCCTGGCCTTCTGGCCAACGTCCTGCCATCAACCACAGCCGACCGACCTGCTGGGCGATCAGTTCCCGCCCCGACAGGGGAGAGTATTCGTCAGGTCCACTCTGAAGCAGCGCGGCGAAATTACCCTCGAAGCCGATACCGATCATGTCCACCCGTTCCTCGGTATTCGCCAGCAACCGCCGATAGAGCTTATAGGCGGGTTCCAGCTCTTCTTCCGTGGAATATTTCGAGGGGAAACCCACCAGGAAGCGCTGGTAACTGGGACCATTTTTGCCAGAGGGTTCATCTCCCCAGGAGGGGATAATCCCCACGGGGACATCCACGCCCTGGGCCTTCAGATACGCATCCAGTGAGCGTCCGCTCAGGGGGAAGCGCGCATTGATGCCCAAGCCAAGAATACGGAAGATGCCCTTGCGTTGCATATTCACCAGCACGCGCACGGCCATCACATCATCCACGTCGGTGTACCAGTCGGTATCCAGAATTACAGGACGTACAGTCATGGGATAGTTTCTCTAGCTAATTTAGGAAGATGCTCTTTACCGCATCCAGATATCCGTAGCCATACAAAGTATCGGGCTCTAGGAAACTGGTCTCGGTCCATTCGTTCCAGCTATTCAGGGTAATCAGCCGTGGCAACTGTGGGCGCGCCTCCAGATACTCCTTCGCCATCTGCAACGCCTTGGCAAAATTCTCGGGGGTGTTGTTTTTGCAGACGAAGGGCAGGAATTGCCGATAGCGCGGGTTATTGTCCCAACCGATGGAGACGTGTGGGATGTATGGGAGATTGCATCCCTCTTCCAGGCGTTTCCATTCCTTCTTCACGTCCTCCAGGATTTCCAGGTAGTCACGATTCAT
>DCIO01000057.1 GCA_002315885.1 Lentisphaeria bacterium UBA1724 | reverse complement strand
AACGCCCGTACCGCCTTCGGCATGAATGCCATGGGCTCGTTCTTGAGGGGGAGGTTCTTGGGCGGCGTGAACTCGTACCGCCTTCGGCATGAATGCCATGGGCTCCTTCTTGAGGGGGAGGTTCTTGGGCGGCGTGAACGCCCGTACCGCCTTCGGCATGATTGCCAGGGGCTTTTTCTTGAGGGGGAGGTTCTTGGGCGGCGTGAACGCCCGTACCGCCTTCGGCAGGCAGGGGGGAGGTGGAATTTTTAGGCGTAGCGTCCGAAAGTTCCTGCGCCTTCCTTTTTCCAGACCAATGTATCTGGTTTCTGGACGAGCAACGGCGTGATGATATCCAGGAATTCCCGTGTGCTCATTCCCTCATTCATGGCGGGTGTCAATTCACAGCGCCGTTGTGTATAGAGTCCCTGGAGTTTCGGAATGGAAATCGATCCACAACTGAAAAATTCCTGCCTGGTCAGGACTTCTTTTAGGGCATCGTAGGCCAGGTCGGGATTTCCGAGCATCCGCGCCCCCTGATGACGTACGAGGCGCCATCCAGCCACGGAACCGTGGGTGGAATATCGCATGCGCATCTCATCGCGGATGTCATCGGAAAGGCGGGAAAAGCGTCGGGACTGTTCGTAGAATAAAGCGAGAGCTCGGTCGTCGAGTTGGGGCAGATTGGCAGACAGGTATTGTTGCATCTGCTGAAATTGCTGGACCATTTCAAAAAATGTCATGACTTCCTCCAGGTAGTTCGTGGTGTTTCATCAAGCGCGGACGGTGGAGATAATATGCCGGGACTTGTTTGTCAGTCAAGTCACAATTTCTGAAATACCAAGAAGTTGTAAAGAATGTGCAATTTGTTATGACTTTCCTGTCAATATGACAAAAAAGAAAGACGCGGAATTGGATTTCTCGTCCAATTCCGCGTCTCCTTTTGTGTATTTTGTGGACTAAATTTTTCTGCCTGGGGGCAGCAGGAGCATGCAGTCGCCGTAGCTGAAGAATCGATATTGTTCTGCGATGGCCTGTCGATAGGCGGCCATGACGCGGTCGTGTGGTGCGAAGCAGCACACCAGCATCAGCAGCGTGGACTGTGGCAGATGGAAATTGGTGAGCAAACCGTCGGTGACCTTCGGTTTTTTCGGTGGATAGAGGAAGATGCTGGTGCGTCCGCTACCGGCCTTCACGAAGCCCGTATCTCCATCGGCGCAGGTCTCCACCGTGCGAACGGAGGTGGTTCCCAGACAGAAGACCTTCCCGCCATTGCGGTGTGTGGAGTTGATGATTTCGGCGGCCTCGGGACTCAGCGTGTAGCGTTCCTCGTGCATCACATGTCCTTCGATGGTTGTGCTTTCCACGGGCTTGAAGGTCCCCGCACCCACATGGAGCGTCAGGCGCGCAATTTTCACGCCCTTTGCCACCAGTTCCGCCATGATTTCGGGAGTCATGTGCAATCCCGCGGTGGGACAAGCCACGCTGCCAGGATTTTCCGCATAGACGGTCTGGTAGTCCTCCTTGTCGGATTCCTCCGCCTCGCGGTTGATATACGGCGGCAAGGGCGTCTTGCCAAATTTCTCCAGGATATCCAGCACATTCGGGTCGTCGAATTCCACGATGCATGCGCCGTCGGGTTCCTTCTCCAGCACTGTCAGACCACTTTCGGCCCCTTCCAGAATTACCCGCGCGCCAATCCGCAGGCGACGTCCTGGTTTCAGGAATACCTGCCACTTCTTGCCACCGCGGGACTCCAGCATGAATACCTGAACGCGACCGCGTGTTTCGGGACGATATCCCCATAGGCGTGCGGGAATGACCCGCGTGTCATTCAGCACCAGGCAGTCCCCCGCCTGGAGATATTCCGCAAAGTGATGGAAATTCGAGGAGAGTGTCTTCTCGCCATCCCGCTCCAAAATCAACATCTTTGCAGAGGCGCGATCCACCAACGGTCGTTGTGCAATCAACTCCTGGGGCAAATCAAAATCAAAATCCGAAACCAGCATTTTCTATCGTATTCCTAAGGTGAAGCCAAGTGCGCCTATCGTTTCATTGCCCGATCTGTCTCGCGCTTGTCGATCTGTTCCTTCAGGGCATCCCGTTTGTCGTGGAGATTCTTACCGCGGCAGAGTCCGATATCCACCTTGATATGTCCCTTGTCGTCAAAGTATGCCTCCAGAGGGATGATGGTGAGGCCCTTGGCTTCCGTGGAACGCTTCAGTTTCCGAATCTCCTTCTTATGCAAAAGCAACTGACGCTGCCGTGTGGGATTGTGGTTGTTGTAGCTACCCATGGCGTAGGGCGCGATGTTTGCGCCGATCAGCTGTGCATTGCCCTTGGTATCCACCATCACGTAGGACTGGGAAAGTGTCATTCCGGAATTTCGGCAGGACTTTACCTCCGTGCCCGTCAGCGAAATTCCCGCCTGGAGCTTTTCCAGCACCAGGTAATCATGATATGCGCGTTTGTTTTGACAAATATTCTTCATAGAAACTCACCCTCCATTTGGTTATTTGGACATAATATAAGACAACATACGATACCCGCAGAAAATCTCCCCTTCCGACAAAGGCCCCTTTCTCAGGTGATGCGGTTGGATATTGAGCCAGTATTCAATATCCGTTACATTCGCGAGGTGAAGGCGAATGGTGGCAGGGTAGGCTGGTAGGTCTGCCAGGAGGTGTGGTCGAAAAAGACCTTCGCCAGGAAGAGCCCTGCTGCGGGGGCGGAGTCCGCGGCCAGGCTACGGTTCTTGCCTTCCAGGACGCGCTGGGCTTCCTGGGGTTTGGCGTAGCCCTGTCCCACATGGACCAGATAGCCCACCAGACTGCGGACCATCTTGTAGAGGAAGCTGTCCCCCACGGCGTTCACATAGACCATGCCATCACCAGGGGTAAGGACCTCCAGACGTCGGAGATTGCGCACGGTGCTTTCGATTTCCTTGCCAGGATTGACGGCGAAGGAGGCGAAATCGTGTTCACCCTGGAGGATTGCGGCGGCTTCCCGCATGGCATCCAAGTCCAGTTCGTGGGGTGTTCGCCAGAGATATCGGATGTAGAGCGGATTGGATTTGAAGCCGGGTGCCAGGCAGTATGTGTATGCCTTGCCGCAGTTGTCATAGCGGGCATTGAAGGGACCATCGCAAATCCGGCAGCTCTTCACGTAGATGTCGTCGGGAAGCCAGCGGTTCAGGCGGTATGCGAGATTTTCCGGATCCACGTCATTGGGGAAGACTGCCTCGAAGGAGACCTGTTGGTCCAGGGCGTGTACCCCCGCGTCCGTACGGCTGGAACCGTAGATTTTCAGTTCCGGCGCCCGGAGCATCAGCCGCAGGCGCTTCAGCAATTCGCCCTGGACGGTCTGGTGATCAGGCTGGACCTGCCAGCCCGCATAGCGCGTGCCGTCATAGGCAATGGCCAGATGGATCTGCGTGGCGGCGGGCATTTTCTCGGTATCGACTGGAGTGGCTTCGGTGGACATGGGAGAGTGCAGGTGAGGAAAAACAAAACGCCGACGACTGCATGGAAAAGACAGAGGTCGGCGTTTATGGATGCGATAGTTGATGGACTACTGCTCGTCGCGGTTCAGGAATTCCTTGCGCTCCTGTTCCATGACCAGCTTGAGGACATCGGCGTTGTTCTTGCACTTGGGCAGGGCGTCCACGAACTCCTGGGATTTCAGGAGGCGGGCCATGCAGCCCATCAGGTGCAGGTGAAGCTCGATGTTCTGGCTGCAGACCAGGAAGAACATGTGGACCTTCTTGTGGTCGGGAGCGTTGAAGTCAATGCCGTCCTTGGAGTAGCCATAGACGACAACCGCGCTGGAGCGGAGGGTCGGAATTGGGTCGCGGGGATGGGGGATGGCAATGCCTTCGCCAACGCCAGTGGAGAGGACCTTCTCACGCTGCAGGCACTTCTCACGCAAATCCGAGACGTCTAGCACCAGACCATTCAGCATACGGGTGTCGGTCAGTTCCTTGATGGCGTCCTCGGCAGTCTTGCTGGTCAGATTCAGCAGAATGCGGTCTTCGCTCATCACGCGGCTGACAGGAATGCCAATCTGGGGGTGGTTGATGATGCTGGTGCTGCCTTCTTCATCCGTCTCCAGGGCGGACTCCTTCTGGCTGGCAGGGAAGAAAATCTGGTCAATCTGGCTGCCATTGAAGCGCCACTGACCACCAATCTTCGTGCCCTTGATCTTTCCGCTCTTCTCCATCCGCAGGATGGTACGCTCATTCACGCGCAGGTACTCGGCTAGCTCTTTGAGTGTGAGAATCATAGCGAATCCTCAAATGTTGTGTGTTCGGTTGAGATATGACAAATGATGACAAAAATGAAATTTTATGTATTCCTTTAGAAGATAATCCGCTTTTATTACTTTGCAAGCCATTGAAAGAAAAAATATGACAATTCATGACAAAATCTTTTTCTGTTGGCACTTTTTACGCATTTAGTCCCTTGGCATCTTTCCCCATTGTCTTGAATTGTCCTCTTGCAAACCTGTGAAGAGTCGTTATATTATGTCGTTTTCCTTGCAGTCTTTTTCACATCACCTATATATCCATTGGAGATTTTACTCATGGCAACTAGTACATTCCGTAACAAGAACAAAGTCCGTCCCCGTAAGACTGGTGCAGAGAAGCGCCGTCGTTGTTTGGTTCAGCGCCGTCGTCTGGTTGCTCTTGGTCTGAGCGAGGAAGCGGTTGCGAAGATGCCTGTTGACGTTTTGCGCGCGAAGTTGCGTGAGCCCCAGAAGGTTGTCGCTGCAGTCGCCAAGGCCGCTGAGAAGGCTGCCGAGGCATAATTGAGCTTCTGCGGTTTTGATTCGGGCACGAGGCGTTGAGATTCGCCTTGTGCCCTTTTTTGTGTGTATTTGGGAGGAAAAGCAGATGTTGTGTCCGAAATGTCATTCCTTGGAAGACAAGGTGATTGACACCCGCATCATGAACAATGGTGAGACGATACGTCGTCGTCGTCAGTGTCTGAATTGCAACTATCGTTTTTCGACCCATGAATCCATCATCCCAGTGAACATTACGACGGTATTGAAGCGTGATGGTCGTCGTGAGGAATTCAGTCCGGAGAAATTGCGTGAGGGGATACGGATGGCGTGTTGGAAGCGCAATATCAGCACGGAGGTATTGGATGGTTTGGTGGGTGACATCACCATTCGTTTGACTTTGTTGCCCCAGGACGAGATTCCTTCCAGCATGATTGGTGAGATGGTGATGGAGGCTTTGAAGGGAGTAGACGAGGTAGCCTACGTCCGTTATGCCTCTGTTTATCGGAAGTTCCAGGACACGAAGGCATTTGTGAACGAGATTAAGCAATTGAAGAAGCCCGAGGGTGACAAAGTTGTTCCTGGGGAAGTTGTTTTACCTCCGAAATCTGAGGAGTCGAAGTGAATTTTGCCTCGTTAGGGTCGGTGCAGGTCTTGGATCCCGCCAGTGGTGCATTGGTGGGGCTGGATTTGGACGCCCTGCTGGAGGAGTTGCGTGGTGCCTTCCGTCGGTGTGCCATACGTGAGGAATGGATGGCGGAGAATCTCCTTGGTGTCTTGCGTGAGAGATTGCGTGAGGATTTGGAGGATGGCGTCTGTGCCACAGCCGAGGAAGTCCGTCGGATGTTGTCGGATGTCTTGTTGGCCAGTGGTTTTTCGGATGTGTCGGAGGAGTTCCTTTCTGGCGGTGGGTATCGGGAGGCCGTTTCTTCTGTGCCGAATGAGTTCTCCGATGGATTGCGTTCCTGGACGGCGGATACGCTGGAGAAGTTTTTGCGTGGGCAGTCCGATATTCCTGGGGAGATGATTCCCGAGTTGTTGCGTCGCATGTCCTCCATGTTATCGGGGGCGGGCATTTCGGAGGTCAGCGAGTCGTTGGTTTTGGAAATTGCCCGCCATCTAGTCCATTTTCTCGGAGGGGACGACTTGGCTTCCTCGACGGTTGCCGTGACCTCGCCCGTCAGGTATATTACCCAATGTGCCTGGGATTTGCCCGTGGAGATATCGGGGCAGTCGCTGCTTTCGCATCGTGTGGTTGTGCTTCAGCCCGTGTCGGACATTGTTCCTGTGGCAGTAGTGCAGTGTCATTTGCTTCGTCTTTTTGATGAAATTGAAGAGACGCCGGTGAGCGAGGCGGTTTTTCTTTCCCGGATGGTTGGTGTCTCTGCATTTTTGCAGCAATGCCTGGTGTTGATGCGTGGGAAGATGCGTTCCTGTTGGCCGGATGTGCAATTTTCTGGCGCTGTTGTTCGCATGATGGGCTTTTCGGGTGCATTGAAGATTCTCTGCAGTGCCCGTCGTCGGAAAGAGCGTCGTGAGTTGGGGCTTCGTTTGGAGGAGGCGATTCGCGGGAATTTTGCGAATGCTCCTTTTTCGGTAGTGGTTCGTTTCAGTTAGAGTTTGCGTGATGGATACTCGTTATGACATTGTGGTGATTGGTGGTGGTCTGGGTGGCTTGACTGCCGCGAATCGTCTTGCCCGTGCAGGTCGGAAGGTCCTGTTGGTGGAACAGCACACGCAGTTGGGTGGTCTGGCGACTTATTTCCATCGGAAGGGCCATATCTTTGATGTGGCGTTGCATGGCTTTCCTGCGGGTATGCGCAAGAGTCTCCGGAAGTATTGGGGACCTCGTTTTGCAGAGCGCGTCATCCAGGTCAAGTCCATTCGTTTCCACAATCCCCAGTATCGTCTGGAATCTACCTTCGATACGCAGGACTTCTCCCGGAAGATGGAGGAGGATTTCCGGATTCCCAGGGAGACCGTCCAGGCATTCTTTGCCGCCGTGGCGGGGATGAACTACTATGATGACCAGACCATGACCACCCGGGAATTCTTCCAGAAATTCTTCCCCGGTCGCACGGATGTGTGGCGTTTCCTGATGGAACCCATTACCTACGCCAATGGCTCCACGCTGGACGAACCCGCCATTTCCTACGGGATTGTCTTCGGCAATTTCATGAGCGAAGGCGTATATACCTTCCTGGGTGGCACGGACCTCATGCTTCAGATGATGCGTGAAGAGCTGGCGGCCAATGGCGTGGAGGTGGCGTTGGGAGTCCGCGCCACAAAGGCGCTGATTGATGGCGGACGGGTGACGGGCGTGGTGCTCAACGACAAGAATATCGCCTGTGACGCCATCGTCTCCAACGGATCGCTTTTCCGCACGGCATTCGAGTTGGTGGGGCGCGATGCGCTTTCGGCGGAGTACGTTCGTGGCTTGGAGGCAGTGCGTCCCTCCACCTCGTCCTGCCAGGTCTATTTGGGCATCAAGAAGGGGGAGAAGATACCTTTCATTGGCGACCTGGTCTTCCATTCCACCCATCCCGAATTCGATGCACAAGCACTCTGCGCACCGAAAATTACTAGCCGGACCTTCTCGGTCTATTATCCCGAAATCCGTCCCGGCGGCGAGGAGTATTCCATTGTGGCCTCTATGAATGCTCGTTTCCAGGATTGGGAAAAACTCTCGAAGGAAGAATATGCGGTGGCGAAGAATGCCCTGGTGGAGGATGCACTGAATACGGTGGAGGAGTATCTCCCGGGAATTCGTGCCAAAGTGGATTACACCTGCGCGGCGACCCCCATGACTTTCCGCAGATACACGGGACATATCAATGGCGCTACCTTCGGCACGAAATTCGAGGGGCTGAAATTTTCCCAGGGTCTTCCCAAGGAAGTGCCCGGGCTTTTCCATACGGGCTCCGTGGGAATCATCATGTCGGGATGGCTTGGTGCCGCGAATTACGGCGTCATCGTGGCCAACGAAGTGGACAAGTATCTCTCCAGTCGTTCTTGAGGAGTCGTCATGGAAGAAGAGAAACTCTCGCAATTGAAGAAATTGGCGCCATTTGTGGTGCGTGCGGGATTGGCGGAGACGGGGCGCCAGCGCCTTCTGCAGCATCGGAACAAATTGGCATTCGTGCTGATTACGGAGGATATCTCTGAAAACAGCCGCGAGGAGACTCTGAAGGAGTTCCCATGTCCGATTTATCAGGCGCTGACCATGACAGACATGGCCGAGTTCTTCCATTTGCAGGGAACGAAGGTAGTTGGGTTCCGTCGGAATGTCCTGTCGTCTCAAATCCAGCGTTGTTTCCAGGGATGCCAGATTAAAGCGGAGCCCGTGACGGAGTCTCCGATGCCTGAGAAGCCCCGTGTAGTCATCTTCGGTGCCAGCGGCATTGGCATGAGACACGCTGCGGAATGGAAGAATGCGGGTGCCGAAATTGTGGGATTTGTGGGGAGTTCTGCTGCGACGATTGCCGCCACATCCAGGCGGTTGTCGAAGTTGCTGGGTTATGCGGTGGAGGGGTCCTTGGAGCCCGAGGGACTCCTGGCTACGGTCAATCCGAATATCGTGGATGTCTGTCTGCCTACTGCGTTGCATTACGAGGGATGCCATCTGGCTTTGCGTCTGGGATGCCATGTGCTTTGTGAGACGCCTTTCCTGAATTTGGAAGAAAGCGGTCTGACGCGGAAATTGTTCCTCAAGCAGGGGGATGCGCTGGTTAGTCTGGCGGCACGACACAAGCGGCTCTTCGCTGTGGCTTCACCCGAAAATGCCATCGCCGAATTGACGCAGGGGAGGGCGGTGCGGACTGCCGCGCAGGAGTGGTCGGAGATTCGTGGATAAGTCCACAAAATACTCAAAAAAGAAGTCCACAAAATACACAAAATACTCAAAAACGGAATAGAAAATCCCGCTTTTGTGTCGTAATATATGTGGAAGGAGATTTAAGTTGAGTCCTTCACAGGGACAAAGGAGGTTGAGATGAAAAACAATCTGTTGAATATCTTGGCTTTGGGCGCCGCAGTAGTCTGCTTGAATGGTTGTGTCACGGACGGCGGTGGAACGGTGCATCACACGGGGTATGGTCATCCTGCCGATTTTGTTCATGGCAGATATGATGGAGGATATCATGAAGTTCCGCCTCCCAAAAAGGAACATCATGAAGAACCACCACCTCCTCCTGAACCCGTTGCCGTGCGAGTTGTGGAACCCACGGTGATTCATGTGGAGGAACACAAGACGGTCCAAGTGGTTGCCCCTACGGTCATTCGTGTTGAAGAACACAGAAAACACGAAGAGCCACCTAGACCCCGTGTGGAGGAGCCCAAGAAGCACGAGGAGCCGCCAAAGCCCCGTGTGGAGGAACCCAAGAAGCACGAGGAACCGCCCAAGCCTCGCGTGGAGGAACCCAAGAGGCACGAGGAAGCGCCGAAAGGAAAAATAGACCACGCCAAGACGCATGTGGAGGAACCCAAGAAGCATGCAGAGCAGCCCAAGGGCAAGGCAGAGCAGCCCAAGGGCAAGGCAGGACAAACTAGAGTGATTGCCCCCCAGCCGAAGGTGAATGGCACTCAACCGAAGGTGAATGTGGGGCAGCCGAAGGTGAATGGCACGCAGCCGAAGGGAAATGTGACCCAGCCGAAGGGAAATGTGACCCAGCGCAATCAAAATCATCGCGCCAATCAGCCCAGGCGGAATGGCAATCATGATGTGCATGGCGATCACTAAAAAATGGAAGAAAATGGTTGATTCCTTCAAGATGGCGCAATAAGTTTGCGCTTCTATCGTTCTTTGTAAGTGAAGATTTTCTGTTACTAACCTCTTAAATTTGTTTTCTTTTCTTTATGGACCGCAGTAAAATTCTCATCACGGTATTGGTATTGGTTTCTCTTTTTGGTTTGGGGTCCTTTGGAGCCGCGGTGTATTTCTTCCAGGATCGTGCCGCCCTTCAACAGCAATTGGCGGATGCCGGCGAGGCGTCTGTGAGTATTCCTTCGGAGTTGCCTCGTCCGGATCTATCTGCTTTGCAGGCATCAGGCGATGACAGCGAGGCGGTTCAGGCGTTGAATGCGTATATAGACAAACTGGAAAAGGAAAACGCGGCCTATAAGAAGCAACTGGAGGAGGCTGTGGCGGAAAATAGCCGTGGTGGGCGTGGAAATCGTGAGCGTCGGAATGGTCCTCCGAATATGGAGGAACTCAAGGAAACCAACCCCGAACAATATGCCCGTTTTCAGGAGATGCGCCAGCGCATGGAACAGCGTATGCAGGAATTCCGTGAAAAACGGGATAGCTATTTCGCCAATTTGGATACCTCGCGTCTTTCGGCGGAACAGCGGAATACCCTCAAGGATTACCAGAACCTGGTGGCGGAAATGGAAGAACGCATGCAGAATCCCGAAAATCGCGGTGATATGCGTGAACTGGGACGCGAGATGATGGAAATGCGCGGCGAAGTCCAGAATATCCTCTTTGACGAATTGGGCTCCAGAATCGGTGCAGACGGCACCGCGTTGTCTGACGGCGTCCAGGAAATCATGTCCGTCATGGGCGGCGGAATGGGTGGCGGCCCTGGTGGTTTCGGTGGCGGTCCTGGCGGCCCTGGCGGTTTCGGCGGTGGTCCCGGCGGTGGAGGCAGATAGCGTATATTTGCAGGCAGACGCGGCACTTCTTGGCAGGTGCCGCGTTTTTTTTGTTTCGCTCTGTTCCTAAGGAGGGTAGGGGGTAAAACCACGAAAGAAGCGAAAGAAGCGAAAGAAAAAAGAACGAAAATGCCGATTACCTACCCACTTTGGATAACATAGCGTTTTGTTTATGCCGAGTATCTTTTGTCGAAATAGGTTGGTATAGAGTCTCTGTATATAGTGCTGAATCTAGAATATCGTGTATATTTACTATTTTTCGTGTGTCTTTTTTTGTTCCCTAGATAATCCACCCCAAAAGGAGTTTTGAAATCATGAAGAAGTTCTTCTTCTCTCTCGTTGCAATTCTTGCAGTCGTTCTCGTGGCCAGCTGTCGTAAGAGCAGCAGCTATTCCAAGGCACTTAATCCCGCGACCAATCAGAATGAGTACACTGCGGAAGCCGCCAAGGAGTTCCTGGAAAGTGGCGAATTCACCTTCATCATCGGCTTTGATGCTGACTTCCCTCCCTACGGTTATCAGGATGAGAATGGCGAGTTGGTCGGTTTCGACCTGGATTTGGCTCGCGAGGTCGCCAAGCGCCAGGGTTGGGAAATCGAGTTGAAGCCCATCGACTGGGATGCCAAGGATGCCGAGCTGAACAGTGGAATGATTAACTGCATCTGGAATGGCTTTACCATCAATGGCCGTGAGGAACTCTACACCTGGACCGATCCTTACGTCGACAGCTCCCAGGTCATCCTGGTTCGCCGTGATTCCGGTATCACCTCCAAGGCCAAACTGGCTGGCAAGGTGGTCGAGGCACAGGCCGACTCCTCTGGTTTGAAGGCCCTGGAAGACGAATCCGCCAAGGAATTCCGTGCCAGCCTGAAGAAGGTCATCGAGGTCCCCAATTTCAACCAGGCTTACATGGAACTCCAGTCTGGCGTCTGCGATGCCGTCGTCATCGACTATAGTGTCGCCGTTCGTCTGATGTCCTCCGATACCAGCTGTGTCATCCTGGATGAGACCCTGGTCACCGAGCAGTATGGCGTTGGATTCAAGCTGGGCAACACCGCTCTGCGTGACAAGGTCCAGGGCACGCTGAAGGCCATGTATGCCGATGGCACCTTCCGGAAGATCTCCGAGAAGTGGTTCAATGGCGATGACGTGAGCATCATCAAACTCTAGTTATTCGTGTGTTGATTGAAGCATAACACCAGGGACGGCGGATGACTCCGCCGTCCCGCATCCACCCCTCAAAACCCCGTGGATACGATTTCAGCCATATTCAGCTATCTTCAGGATCCGATTTTTGCCAAAAACAACCTCCTTTTGCTGAGGTCATTTGGCACGACGGTTTGGATATTTCTCCTGACGCTCCTCTTTTCCATGCCGCTGGGGTTCTGTATTTGCGGTTTGCGGATGAGCAAAATCAAGTTCATATCCCGTGTGACCAGCATTTACATTTCCATCATGCGTGGCACCCCGTTGATGCTACAGTTGCTGATGGTCTTTTTTGGACCCTATTTCCTCTTTGGAATGTCCCTGGGTGATTCCTATCGATTCCCCGCGGTCATCATCGCCTTTTCCTTGAATTACGCGGCATATTTTGCCGAGATTTATCGTGGCGGCATTCAATCCATTCCCGTTGGTCAGTATGAGGCCGCGAATGTATTGGGATATTCCCGCGCGCAGACATTTTTCAAGATTATCCTCCCGCAGGTCATCAAGCGCACCTTGCCGCCCGTGACCAACGAGGTCATTACCCTGACCAAGGATACTTCGTTGGCATTCGCCATCGCATGCGCCGAGATGTTCACCCAGGCAAAGCACATGGCTAGCGCACAGCGTTCCATGATGCCATACGTGGCCGCGGGTATCTTCTACTATGTCTTCAATTTCGTCGTCGCTTTTGTGATGGAACGACTGGAGAAGCGCTTAAGCTACTATCGGTAAATGACAATGACAGCAGAACAGCACAACCAGTCTGAAATGCCTTCCACAGGCACTCCCGTCTTTCAGGTCACGCATCTGAGCAAGGCATTCGGGGAATTGCAGGTTCTCAAGGACATCTCTCTTTCCGTCAATCACGGGCAGGTGGTCTCCATCATTGGTCCTTCTGGCAGTGGAAAATCCACTTTCCTGCGTTGTGCCACGCTCCTGGAGACTATGGAGCATGGTTCCATGTCCTTCATGGGGAAGACAGTCTGCGAGGAGGGACCACAAGGTGCGGTCTATGCACCCGTTTCGGAATTGCGGAAACTCCGTGCGCTTTTCGGGTTGGTTTTCCAGAATTTCAATCTCTTCCCCCATTACAATGTGCTGAAGAATATCACCGATGCGCCGATTTGCGTGCAAAAACGTGACCCCGCGGAGGTGCTTGAGAAGGCCCGTGAACTGCTGAAGACTATGGGGCTCTCCGCAAAGGAGAATGCCTATCCTTGCGAACTTTCCGGCGGACAACAGCAGCGCGTCTCCATTGCCCGCGCCCTCATCAGCAATCCCCAGATTCTCTTTTTTGACGAACCCACCAGCGCGTTGGATCCCGAACTCACGGGGGAAATCCTGAAGACGATACGCGCGTTGGCGGCTCGCAAGATGACCATGGTCATTGTCACCCACGAAATCGAGTTCGCGCGGTTGGTCTCTGACCACGTGGTTTTCATGGCGGATGGGGTCATCGTGGAGCAAGGTCCTCCCGAAGAGGTCATTTCCCATCCCAAGAATCCCCGCACCCAGGCATTCCTCATGAAGTTGAGCCATAAGGCGTAGGGGACAGGATACAATTTCCCAAATCACAACATTAGGAATCCAACAATGAAAAACATCACCAAAGTCCTTTCTTTCCTTTTTGCCTTTGTTTTTGTCGCGTGCGCATTTGCCCAGGAGGCCGTTCAGCCCACGGTGATTGACCAGGAGGATGGCAGCAAGCTTGTGGCATGGGTTACGGTGGAGGAGGCCTTTGCTTCTGCCATCAACCGTCGCGCCGCAGTGGCCAAGACCTACGCGGAGGATTTGAAGGCACAGCAGGAAGCAGCCGAGGCGGACAAGGCCTCTTTTGACGAGAAAATCGCCAAGGAGCGCAATGCTCTGAATGTGATCAACCTCTACCTGAACATCGTCTTCGCTCCTGAGAGTGTCAGTGAATATGCCTTTGACAGTGCCACTAGCGTGGTCTATCAGAAGATTGGCACCGCCAAGGAAATCTTCGTGAAGGTGATTGCTCGTCGTGGGCTGTTGGACCAGGCGCGTCAGAAGGCCACTGACGAGGCGGAGAAGACTCGTCTGGAGGGCCAGTATCAGCTTCTGCAGAATGCGATTGCCTTTGTTTACAACATCGACGCCAATCGCAAATACGAGTTCAATGCCGACAATGGCGTCATCTACCTGAAGGCCACTGCCGAGGAAGCCCAGCAGATTCTCAAGAGCCTGAAGAAGTAGTCTTCGGTTGTATCGTTTTGTTCTTAACAACTTTTTGAATACCTATGGAAGAGATTCAGAATACCCCTGTGGAAGCTGGTGCGTCTGTGGAGGCGCCCACCGACTTCATCCGTGAGATTGTCCGTGAGGACCTGGCGTCTGGCAAATACCGCCCTGAGGAAATCCAGACTCGTTTCCCGCCGGAGCCCAATGGCTATCTGCACATTGGTCACGCCAAGGCGATTTGCCTGGATTTTGGCGTGGCGAAGGAATTCGGCGGCAAGTGCAATTTGCGTATGGATGACACGAATCCTGGCAAAGAGGACCGTGAGTACTACGATTCCATTCAGGAAGACATCACTTGGCTGGGATACAACTGGTCTGGCGACGTGAAATTCGCCTCGGATTATTTCCCGAAGATGTACGAATTCGCGATTCTGATGATCAAGAAGGGGTTGGCGTATGTGGATGACCAGAGCGCCGAGGAAATTCGTGCCAATCGCGGCACGCCCTTCCAGGCGGGAACCAACTCTCCTTGGCGTGATCGCTCCATTGAGGAGAACCTGGACCTCTTCGAGCGCATGAAGAATGGCGAGTTCCCCAATGGCTCCAAGACTCTGCGCGCAAAGATTGACATGGCTCATCCCAACATCAATTTCCGCGACCCGGTCATGTACCGCATTCTTCACGAAGCCCATCAGCGTACGGGCAACGAATGGTGCATCTATCCCATGTATGACTGGGCACACGGCCTTGAGGATTCTTTGGAGGGCGTGACACACTCCCTCTGCACCCTGGAATTCGAGATTCATCGTCCCCTTTACAACTGGTTCCTGGAGCCCCTGCCCATTGAGCGCAAGCCCCGCCAGATTGAGTTCAGCCGTCTGAACCTGACCTACACCGTCATGTCCAAGCGTAAATTGCTGCGGTTGGTGCAGGAGAAGTACGTTTCCGGGTGGGATGATCCCCGCATGCCTACGGTCCGCGGTTTCCGTCGTCGTGGTTATACTCCTTCCAGCATCCGTAATTTCGTGGCAGCGGTGGGCATAACCAAGTTCAATGGCGTGACAGATGTGGGCGTTCTGGAAAATACCCTCCGTGAGGAATTGAACCACGAGGCTCCCCGCTACATGGCAGTCCTCCATCCCCTGAAGGTTGTTCTGACGAATTATCCGGAGGGGCAAGTCGAATGGATTGAGGCGGTCAACAATCCCGAGAAGCCCGAGGAGGGGACCCGGAAGATTCCCTTCGGTCGCGAACTCTTCATCGAACAGGACGATTTCCAGGAAGTGCCTCCTCCCAAGTATTTCCGTCTGGCTCCTGGTCGCGAGGTGCGTTTGCGCTGGGGGTACTTCATCAAGTGCGAAGAGGTCATCAAGGATGAGGCGGGCAATGTGGTGGAACTGCGTTGCACCTACGATCCCGAGACCAAGGGTGGAAATGCCCCCGATGGCCGCAAGGTGAAGGGCACCATCCACTGGGTGGAAGCCAGCAACTCCGTGAAGGCCACTGTCCGGGAATACGATCGCCTCTTCAGCACTCCCGAGCCTGATGCCGTGGAAGAGGGACACGATTTCCTGGAAAACCTCAATCCCGATTCTCTGAAGGTGTTGACGGATTGCCGTCTGGAGCCCGGTCTGGCTGCGTTGCCTCCCGAGACACGCGTGCAGTTCGAGCGCCTGGGGTATTTTGTTACCGATTGGCGTGACCACAAGCCCGAGGCCCCTGTCTTCAACAAGACGGTCTCTCTGAAGGACTCCTGGGCGAAGATTGTCAAGAAAGGCTAGTCATTTACCACAATGCCCTTGCAGGACCTATCCAATCAAATCGCCATTGTCACGGGGGGCACCCGCGGCATAGGCGGCGCAGTCACCCGTGCGCTTCTGGCGTGCGGGGCCACTGTGGTCGCCACATACGGCGGCAATGCCGCTGCGGCCGAGGCATTCCTGGCTTCTCTGCCGGACGAAGAGCGCCAGCGTTGTACGACCCGCGCATTTGACGTGGCGGACAACCAGGCGGTAGAGGCATTCTTTCAGGAGTTCGATGCCAAATACGAACAGCTGGACATCCTGGTGAATTGCGCTGGAATCCGTCAGGATGGCGTGGTGGCCATGCTGCCTGAGGAATCCTGGCGGCGGGTGCTCTCCGTCAATTTGGACGGCGCGTTCCACGTCGCCAAGCAGGCCGTGCTGCGGATGCTGCGGAAACGCAGTGGTCGTGTGGTCTTCATCACTTCCCCGATGGGGCGTCTTGGCTGGAATGGCCAGGCAAACTACGCGGCCTCCAAGGCGGGTCTGGTGGGCATGTGCCGTTCCCTGGCGAAAGAGGTGGCGCGTCGTGGCATCACCGTGAATTGCGTCTCCCCGGGGTTCATTGACACGGAATTCATCGGCGAACTTTCCGAGGAGCAGAAGAAGGAGTATGCTTCGCTCGTTCCCTGCCGCCGTTTTGGGCGTGTGGAGGAAGTCGCGGATGGCGTTCTCTATCTCCTGGGGCCCTTGGCAGGCTATGTGACAGGTTCCGTTCTGGAAATTTCAGGTGGACTGTAAAGTCCATTTTTAACTCAAAAATTCCATTCAAAATTCAATTCAATTCATTCCTCACATGAAGAACCGCAATTTCTTAATCCTTTTCTTGGTTCTCGGGGTCTTTGCATTGACTGGCTGCAGCCGAAAGCAGGTCCTGCACGTCTATACTTGGTGCGACTATTTCTCTCCGGAGATTGTTGAAGACTTTGAAAAGCAGAACAACTGCGTGGTGAAGCTGGATATCTTCGATTCCAATGAGATGATGTTCGCCAAACTCCAGGCGGGCGGAACGGGCTACGATATCATCGTTCCCAGTCATTACTACATCGGCAAGATGAAGAATGAGAACATGATTCAGAAACTGGATAAGTCTCGTCTGCCCAATCTCCAGTATCTGGACAACAGCATTCTGGAGAAGATGCCCAGTGAGGTTCTGGAATACAGCGTTCCCTATTTCATGAGCTATACAGGTCTGGGATACAACAAAGAAAGACTGCCCGATTTCAATGGCTCCTGGACTGCTTTCTTGGATGAGTCTCTGCGTGGGCGCATGACCCTGCTGGATGACTACACCGAAGTCATGGGCGCTCTGGCAAAGAGCCTGGGGTATTCTGCGGCGGATTTGGACGACCCGGAACATGGCGACGAGCGCATGGAAGAGGTGGTGAAACTCGGTCTCAAGTGGCGCGAAAATATCGTGAAATTTGAGAATGAGCAGTATAAGAATGGTCTTTCCGCAGGCGAATTCCTGGTTGTGATGGGCTATTTCAGTGACTTGGCTCAGGTGGTGGATGAGTCTCCCGATACCCTGAAGTTCGTGATGCCCTCCGAGGGATGTTTCATGAGTTGCGATATGCTGGTGATTCCTACGGGCGCTCCCAATACAGACCTGGCCTACAAGCTCATCAATTTCCTGCATGAACCCGAAAATGCTGCAAAGAGCATCCGTGACGTGCATACCTACTGCCCGAATTCCATGGCTTTGCCTTTGATGGACCAGGAACAGATTGCCAATGGCAATTTCTTGATTCCTGCGGAAGTCCTGGAGAAATCTGAGTTCATGCCCGAGCTCTCTCCCGAGCAGGAGGCCCGTCACCTGAAATACTGGAACCGGATCAAGGCTGGGCAGGAGTAGTCTCGTTTCCTCATGTCGCTGATAAAAGTCCTAGATACTACTTTGCGGGATGGCGAGCAAGCGCCAGGCTGCAGCATGAACCTCAAGGAGAAACTCGAGGTCGTGAAATGCCTGGAGCGAATGCATGTGGATGTCATCGAAGCAGGTTTTCCTGTGGCTTCCCAGGGGGACTTCGAGGCAGTTTCTGCGATTGCTTCCGCGGTGACGGAATGCCGGGTCTGCGCACTCTCGCGGTGCGTTACTTCGGATATTGACGCCACCTGGAAGGCTCTGAAGAATGCTTCTTCTCCGCGGATACATCTGTTTTTGGCGACCTCGCCGATACACATGCAATACAAGCTCCAGATGACTCCCGCTGAAGTCCTGGAACGAGCGAAGAAGATGGTCGCCTACGCACGGAAGCATTTCGGTGATGTGGAGTTCTCCTGCGAGGATGCCACTCGTTCCGATCGGGAATTCCTGTTGTCGGTAGTGCAGGGCGCCATTGACTCGGGGGCTTCCGTCATTGATTTGCCGGATACCGTGGGTTACGCCACGCCCTGGGAGGTGGAGGAGATGTTCCGGTATGTCCTTGGAAATGTCCGTGGCGCCTCTGATGTGACTTTTGCCGCCCATTGCCATAACGACTTGGGGCTTGCCACGGCGAATACCCTGGCGGCAATCCATAGCGGTGCTACGCAGGTGGAATGCACCATCAACGGTCTTGGCGAGCGTGCGGGAAATACTTCCCTGGAGGAGGTGGTCATGTCTCTGCTTACCCGCAAAGATCTTCATCAGGTGGATTGTCGTGTTGACTCCACCATGATTTACCGGGCCAGCCAGACGGTCTACAACATCATCGGTCAGAAGCCACCCATGACAAAACCCATTGTGGGACGGAATGCCTTTGTTCACGAAGCAGGCGTCCATCAGCATGGGATGTTGGCCAACGCGTCCACCTACCAGATTATGACACCCGAGAGTGTGGGCATACGCGACAACGGGCTGGTGTTAGGCAAACACTCTGGGCGTCACGCTTTCGAGGAGTATCTCAAGGAACTGGGCTATCGCCTGACTCCTGAGTTGGTGCAGTTGTGCTTTGAGCAGTTCAAGGCGTTGTGTGACCGCAAGAAGGTAGTCAATGACGCGGATTTGCGCGCCATTGTGACCCACAATAAGGTCACGGAGGTAACTGCGCCCTTGGAAGGCGGCTACGAGTTGGTGCGTTTCGTGGTCTATACCAGCAACTTCACCAGCGCTACCAGCACGGTCTGCCTGAAGAAAGGCAAGGAGAAGATGGAGCAGGTGGCATTGGGCGATGGTCCCATTGATGCGGCATTCAAGGCAATCGACAACATCGTCAAGCCCAAGGAACATACCTTTGACATCTATACCATCAACTCCATTTCCGAGGGTAAGGACACCCTGGGTGATGTCATGGTAAAATTGCGCACGGACGGTCATAGTTACACGGGTCGTGGACTTTCCACCGATATCATTGAGGCCAGTCTCCTTGCATATCTTTCCGCACTCAATCAGTTGATTGCCGCAGAACCACTTTGATTTTTTTCCCTTCACCCCGAACAACTTAAAGGAGCAGTCATGAAAAAATCCACTTCTTTTCTGAGGTATTTCCTAGTCTTTGCACTCTTCGCCAGTCTATTGACCTTCACCACTTCCTGCAAGAGCGAGGGTGAAAAGTTGGCCGCCAAGGGCATTGTCGCTCTGAATGCCGAGGATTTTGATGGCCTTCTGAAGATGAAGAGCGAGTATGAGAAACTCTCCCCCGAGGAGCAGAAGAAGGCCGAGGCATACCTGGAAAAGCATGAGCCCCAGTACAAGGAAAAGGCAGCGAAACTGGTCCAGAAGAAATTCGGCGGTCTCAAACTGTAGTAGTTTTACCGAAATCGCACAATAATTCTTGCACTTTCTCGTTCCCTGAGAAAGAACACGGACCGTCTTTTCAAGATTCCGCATATTTTCGTAGCCCCGAGGACTCCTTTTATGAAAAGAAGAAACCCAATCTTCCGGTTCATCATGTTGCTGATGCTTGCAGGCGCCATGCTTACCTTCTGCGCTTCCTGCAAGAGCGAAGGCGAGAAGCTTGCGGAAGAGGGAATTCAGGCACTTCATGAGGAGAGCTTGGCGGATCTGGTGAACTACCAGTTCCGTTATAATTCCTTGTCCCAGAAAGAGAAGGAGCGCGCGGATGCCTATATGGCGGAGCATGAACCCCAGGCGCGGGTCAAGATTATGCAGTTGATTGAAAAGCGTCTCAAGGGACTGAAACTCAAGATCAAGTAGCAGGTTCTTGAAGTTCGTGAGAGCCGTCGTGCCTTTTGGGTTCGGCGGCTTTTTTATTGCTGGTGGAGGATGTGTTCGATGAAACAATTTTCTACCTAAATGCTATAGTAGAACAAATACTTCTCCCTCCCAAAATTCTCTTAGAAAAATATCCCCAAAATGTCTGTCTTGCCAATTCCCTCTGGGTTGCAGACCCGTCTTTGCATTATCGGTGATGACGTCCTGCAGGAAATTCCCCGTTTTGTGCGTGAGACCTGGCCCAACGACACTCTCCCCATTCGCATTGTAGCGGACGGGAACACCTGGCGTGTGGCAGGAGAGAAGTTGCAGATGCTATTGCAGGCGGATGGCCTTGTGGTGGATACGCCATATCTTTTCCCTGCGGAGCCGCCATTCCATGCGGAGTATCCGTTGGTGGAGCGTCTGCGGGAACCCCTGAAGGGCCATCGTCCCATTGCGGTAGGCAGCGGCACCATCAACGATTTGGTCAAGCGGACGACCTTTGAGTTGGGGATTGACGGCTATCTCTGCTGTGCCACGGCTTGTTCTGTCGACGGATATACTTCCGCCGGTGCCGCCATCACCAAGGATGGTCTGAAGCAGACTCTGGCCTGTCCCGCGCCGTTGGTCATCGCGGCGGACAACGCGGTGCTGGCCACCGCACCCTTTGAGATGACTGCGGCGGGATATGCCGATCTTGCGGCGAAGGTCCCTGCCGGTGGCGACTGGTTTATTGCGGATGCGGTTGGGCAGGCGCCTCTGAATCCCGTGGCCTGGGGGATGGTCCAGAAGAATCTCCAGATGTGGCTGGAAGCTCCTGAAGAACTCAAGGCGGGGGATGCGGTGCGTTTCCGCAATCTCTTCGAAGGACTGGCGCAGACGGGCTTTGCCATGCAGTACATGAAGGACTCCCGTCCTGCTTCTGGCGCTGAGCACCTCTACAGCCACTGCTGGGAGATGCGTGACATCCGCAAGGATGGCGTCCAGCCCTCCCATGGTTTCAAGGTGGCGGTGGGGACTCTCCTTACCACCGCGCTACAGGAGGAGGTCTATCTGAAGATGACCACTGACGAGTTATCCGCGCTGGTTGCCGACTTGCCCTATCTTTCCGAGGAGGTCCGCAATGCGCAGGTCACGGAATTCCTGGGCGGGACCATCTTCGAGGAGAGCGCTCGGAAGGTCTCGTTGGATAAGCTCCCCAAGGGCGAGGCGGCGGTGGCGCGCAGAGAGCTTCTGCTGGATACTCATGCGGCGGTGGCAGAAAAGTTGCGCAAGCAGCTCATTCCCTTCGATGAACTGAAGGCCCGCTTCGCCTCTTTGGGATGTCCCACTTCCTTTGAGGACATCGGCTTGACGCCTGAATACCTCCGTTTCACCACCTACGGTGCGGGGATGATTCGCAACCGATACACCATCCACGACGCCATGCTGGATCTGGGCATAACCGATATCATCTGCCAGCGCATCCAGGATAGATTTGCGAGATAGATTTTCACGTTTTCTCTTCACTCCAACGCAAAAAATAGGAATACAACAATGGGTAATTACGGACACGGCGACACCTCCTGGTTCGTCCACGATCGCTTCGGTATGTTCATTCACTGGGGACTCTATTCCATGCCCGCTCGGCACGAATGGATCCGCAACTACGAGTGCATTACCAACGAAGACTATCAGATCTACTTCGACCTCTTCAATCCCGACCTCTTCGATCCCAAGGCCTGGGCGAAGGCCGCAAAAGACGCAGGCATGCGGTATTTTGTCATCACCACCAAGCACCACGAGGGATTCTGCCTCTGGGATACCAAATACACCGACTACAAAATCACCAACACGCCTTTCGGACGGGACGCACTGCGGGAAATCGTGGATGCATTCCGCGCAGAGGGCATCCACGTGGGACTCTATTACTCGCTGATTGATTGGCATCATCCCGATTTCACTGTGGATCCCAATCACCCACTCCGCAATCTGCCTAACCGCGATGAGCTGAATGAAGGGCGTGATATGAAGCGCTACGCGCAGTATATGCGCGACCAGGTCACCGAACTGCTGACCAACTACGGCAAGATTGATGTCATGTGGTTCGATTTCTCCTATCCCGTGGGCCGAAATGGTCACGACGAAGTCTGGAGCAAAGGCCATCCCGAACGCCGTTCCTGGGACGGCAAGTGCGGGGATGACTGGGAGGCAGAGAAGCTGATCAAGCTGGTGCGCTCCCTGCAGCCCGATATCGTGGTGGACAACCGTCTGGATCTGCCGGGCAGCGGCGACATCGTCACTCCCGAGCAGTATACTCCCGACGCGCAGGTGACTGTCGACGGCAAGCCGGTAGCCTGGGAAGGCTGCCAGACTTTCTCCGGGTCCTGGGGATATTATCGCGATGAACTCTGCTGGAAGGACTCCAAGCAGTGCATCGACATGCTCATCAACCATGTCTCCCGTGGCGGCAATCTCATCATGAATGTGGGTCCCACCGGCCGTGGTTTCATTGACGAACGGGCCATGGAGCGTTTGGCTGCATACGGCAAGTGGATGAAGTATAACAACAAGTCAATCTATGGCTGTGGTCCCGCCCCTGCGGAATTCCCCGCTCCCGTGGATACCCGCTATACCTACAATCCCGAGACCAAGCGCCTCTATGTCCATCTCATGAATTGGCCATTCAAACACATCACTCTGCCGAATCTGGCAGGGAAGGTCAAGTATGCCCAGTTCCTCCACGATGGCAGCCAGGTGCTGGTGCGCGACAACAGCAAGAATGTCAACGCCGCACTGAATGCATCATGCCCCGAGGGCGCAGTGGCACTTGAACTGCCTGTCCAGAAACCAAATCAAGAAGTCCCCGTTATCGAACTCTTCCTGAATTGAACTCTTAGGGCCGAACTCTTAG
>DCIO01000096.1:4671-12749 GCA_002315885.1 Lentisphaeria bacterium UBA1724 | reverse complement strand
CCTAGGATGCCTAGGATGCCTACCCATTCGTGGAACAGAGCATTCCACAAAATACATAAAAACAAATCAGTGGAGACCGAAGATATTACATTAACTGAGTGTTTCACAAGAACCACCACTTGAGTGACGGTCTGTTTCTTCTCCACCGTTTGTGTGGGAGGGGGCCTTGTCGTGTGCCCGGGGCGAGAACCCCGGGGAGGGGCTGGAAAGCCCCGCCTGCGCGTGGCGCGCATCCCGAAGCTCTCGCTTCGGGCACACGACATTCCTAATTCCGCATTCCTAATTCCGAATTAAAGAAAATGGGTTCATCCATCTGGCCATTACTTCTTGTCGTTGGTTCCAACGTCATCTATCACCTTAGCGCGAAGTGTTCTTCCCGGGAAGCGCATCCCTTTGCCAGCCTGACCGTGGTCTATGCCATCGCGGCTGTTGCGTCGCTGGTGCTCTACGGGCTGTGCAACAAGGGCTTCGGGGGACTTGGGCAGAATTTCCGTGCATTGAATTGGGCGAATTATCTGCTGGGCCTGGCCATCATCGGGTTGGAAGGCGGATACATCTGGCTCTACCGGGCAGGATGGAGTGCCAGCGTGGGGCCGATCTGTTCCTACGTGCTGTTGGCAATCTGCCTGCTCTTTGTGGGGTTCTTCTTCTTCAAGGAACACATTTCCTATCAACAGGTGCTGGGGACGCTGCTCTGCATCGCGGGCATCGTGCTGATTGCGTATAAGAAAGGCTAATTCTGGGATGACAGGAATGAGTACCAAAGAGAACAAACTGGGGTTGTTTGCCTGCGTGATGCTGCTGGTGGGATGCATGATCGGCAGCGCGATTTTCTCGTTGTCGGGGTTGACGATTCTCTGCGCGGGTCCCGCCGCCATGCTTTCCTGGGCATTGGGTGGCGTCATCATGCTGGCGTATGGCCTGACCCAGGGTGAATTGGCCTGCCGCTATCCCCAATCCGGCGGTGTGTATTACTTTCCGCGGCTGGCATTCGGCGGCAGGACGGGTCTGACTCTGGGGTGGCTCTCCTGCTGGGGTTCCATCCTCACCAATATCGTGGCAATCGCCTTCGGCGCCATCTACGTGGGACAATACCTGAGCGTGGCATTCCCCTGGGCGGGGGGAAAGCAAATCCCCATCGCGCTGCTCTCCATACTGCTCTGCCTGCTCATGAATCTCCTGAGAGCCGACATCTCGGGCAAAATCAACGCGCTGATTGTGACGGTGCTCCTGGGGACTCTGGTGGTCTATGTCAGCACCGCACTCTTTGGCGGCAGCTTCAATTCCTCCATGCTCACGCCATTCTTCGACCAGGGCATCCAGGGCAAGACGGGCTTTCTCTCCGCAGTGCCCACGGCAATCATCGGCTACAGCGGCGTTGTCGCCCTAGCCTACCTGGTCTCGGATGTGCGCAATCCCAATCGGACAATTCCGCTGGCCATGCTGATTGCGATGGTGATGGTAATGGTGGTCTATGTGCTGGTGGTACTTTCCACGGTGGGACTCGTCTCCGCGGGGTATCTCTCCGAGCATCCCGACATGCAGTTCATTCCGCTCTTTGCGGCGTGCTTCACCAAACTCAGCGCCATGCCCTGGCTGGCTACCGTGGTGAGCCTCTCTGCTGTGCTGGCGCTGATGACCACCATATTGGTCTGCGTGACCATGAACGCACGGGCGCTGCAGGCCGCCAGCAGGGATGGCATCCTGCCAAAATGGCTGGGGAAGGAGACCGCCAGCGGCGCGCCCGTCACCGCATGCCTGGTGACCTCTTTGGCGGCAGGGGGCTGTGCGTGCTTCCCAGAAATGACTGGACAGATTGTCAATTTCGGCGCAGTCTTCAATATCATCACCATGCTGATGGTCCTCCTGGCACTCATCAAATCACGCAGGGACGCAGCCGCCGAGAAGGCGCTCTTCCATGCACCCGGCGGCAAGGCGATGCCATACATCCTGCTGGGGGTGCTGGCGCTCTGCAATGCCGCGGGTATCCTCAATGGCGGGAAGATGCTTTGGATCTATACCTTCGGCTTCCTTACGCTGGGGCTCCTCATGCTACTGCCCGCATTGGGCAGATACACGAAACAGTAACGACACCATGCAATACAAACTCATCATCTTCGATTTGGACGGGACCCTCCTGAATACGCTGGGGGATTTGCGCAATAGCCTGAATACCGCATTGGCCACCGAGGGCTTCCCGTCTCAGACGCTGGAGGAGACACGCGCGCATATCGGAAACGGCATCATGCGACTCATCTCCGACAGCATCCACCAGGAGGTCCCCGAGGAGGTCCTGGAACGCATCCACAAGGCATTCCGCGCGCATTACGATACACACTGCACCTGCGAGACACGCCCCTACGAGGGCATCCCGGAACTCCTGGCGGAACTCCAGAAACGTGGGTGCCGTCTGGCGATGGTCTCCAACAAAGTCGACCACGCGGTGAAGGCGCTCTGCGAATTCTATTTTCCTGGGGTATTTGATTTGTGCGTGGGAGAACTGCCTGGCGTCCCCAGGAAGCCCGCCCCCGACAGTCTCCTAAATGTGATGAAGGCATTGGGGGCTTCCCCAGAGGAGACACTCTATGTGGGGGACTCGGAGGTGGACGCGCTGACCGCCCAAAATGCAGGCGTCCCCGTGGCGCTGGTCACCTGGGGCTTCCGTACCAGGGAATTCCTACAGGAATATCATCCGAGATATCTGGTGGACAAGCCGATAGAAATGCTTAATGCTTGATGCTTAATGCTTAATGTAGGAGATTACCTTGCGCTTTCTTCTCGGGCGTTTTTTTGGGGGGTTGGACGGTTTGACTCTAGGGATTATATTACGGGGTTTTACGTTTTTGTCGGGGAATTCCCCCTGGCGCATGCAAGAAAAAGAGACGAGATAGGAGACGAAATCTTATGCCTACCAACGACAATATCGGTGGAAAGATCAAGGACCTCCGTGAACTGCGGAGCGTTTCATTGGACGAATTGAGCACCCGTACTGGGCTGTCCACCGACCTATTGCAGCAGATTGAAGCCGGCGAGATCCCCCTGTCCCTTTCTCCTCTGCAGAAGATCGCCCGCGGTCTGGGATGCCGCCTGGGGACCTTCCTGGATGACTCGAACCTCTCGGGTCCCGTCATCAGCGAAGCCGTGACCGACTCCGACGACCAGAGCCTCCGTTTCACGGGCGGCAACAAGAATGGGTTGCTTTTCCACGCCCTCTCCGTGAACAAGGCCGACCGCAGCATGGATCCCTTCATTGTGGAAGTGCTGCCCGACACCAAAGAGAAATACGAGCTCTCCAGCCACGAAGGCGAGGAGTTCATCTATGTGCTGGAGGGTGCCATCGAGGTGGCCTACGGCAAGAAGCTCTTCACGGTCAACCAGGGCCAGAGCATCTACTACGACTCCATCGTGCCCCATCATCTTCACGCCGCCGCGGGCTCTTCCGCGAAGATCCTGGCGGTGATCTACTCCCCCAAATGATGACCTTCGGCGGAGCTTCCCATGAGCATTTATGACGCGAAACTCTTCACCGAAAAGACCATCGGTGAATTTTTTGACGGGCTGGTTGCCACGCAGCCAGATCATCCGTTCATCATGTATCCCGACCGGAACCTCTGCTGGTCCTACAAGGATTTCTACCAGCGGACGGACGACCTGGCCAAGGGCTTGCTGGCCATCGGCATCAAGCGCGGCGACCACGTAGGCGTCTGGGCGCGAAATGTCCCCGAATGGCTGACCTTCATGTTTGCCACGGCGAAGATTGGTTGCGTGCTGGTGACCATCAACACCAACTACAAGATCAAAGAGGTGGAGTATGTGCTGAAGCAATCCGACATGAAGATGATCGCGATTGTGGATGGCCAGCGTGATGTCAGCTATGTGGATATCATGTATGAGCTGGTGCCCGAATTGCGTACCAACCCCCGTGGCATGATCAACAACTCGAATCTGCCTTATCTCAAGTCAGTCTGCTATCTGGGGCAGGAGAAGCACCGCGGCATGTACACCAGCGGCGAGCTCTTCGCGTTGGGACAGAGCGTGGATGACGAGATCCTGGAAGAGGCCAAGAAGGGCATCTCCAACAACGACGTGGTGAATATGCAGTACACCAGCGGCACCACGGGCTTCCCCAAGGGCGTCATGCTGACACACCGCAATATCATCAACAACGGATACTACATCGGCGAACGGCAGCTCTTCACCAAGGACGACCGGGTCTGCGTGCCCGTGCCCCTCTTCCACTGCTTCGGCTGCGTGCTGGGGGTGATGGCGACCTTCACCCACGGCGGAACTCTGGTCATGTGCGAGCAATTCGATCCGCTGCTGGTGCTGGCGTCCATCCAGAAAGCCAAGGCCACCGCGGTCTATGGCGTGCCCACCATGTATTACGCCGAATTGAATCATCCGATGTTCAAGATGTTCGACATGAGCAGCCTGCGCACGGGCATCATGAGCGGATCACTCTGTCCCACGGAGCTCATGCAGCGCGTAATCAAGGAAATGCACATGCCTGAAATCACGATTCCCTACGGTCTGACGGAGTCCTCGCCCGTGATTACCATGAGCGGCGCCCACGAGACTCTGGAGCGCCGTGTGGAGACGGTTGGGACCATCCAGCCCAACATCGAGATCAAGATCATCGATCCCGATACCGGCGAAACGGTTCCCCCCAACACCACGGGCGAAATCCTGGTGCGCGGCTATACGGTCATGAAGGGCTACTACAAGATGCCCGAAGAGACCAAGAAGGCCATCGAACCCGATGGTTGGCTCCACTCCGGTGACTTGGGACAGGTGGACGAAGATGGATACTACCGCATCACCGGACGCCTGAAGGACATGATCATCCGCGGCGGCGAGAACATCTATCCACGTGAAATCGAGGAATTCCTCATGACCAACAAGCGCGTGGAACAGTGCGAGGTCGTAGGTGCCCCCGATGACAAGTATGGTGAAATCGTGGTGGCATTCGTCATTCCCGCCAAGGGCATCACCGACATGACCGAAGATGAGCTCCGGGACTACTGCCGAAACCGCATCGCCTTCTACAAGACCCCCGCGCACTTCTTCGTGGTGGATCATTATCCCGAGACTGCCTCCGGGAAGATCCAGAAGTTCCGCCTCCGCGACTGGGCGAAGGAACTCCTGGGACTCCAGGACAAGAGCGTCTTCAAGAAATAACCCCGATAACCGCCTGCCATGGAATACGCAACACTCAAAAATGGGGTCGCGATGCCCATGGCGGGCTTCGGGACATATCTGATTTCCGACGAAACCGAATGCCAGAAGAGCGTGGAGTGGGCCCTGGAGACGGGCTATCGGCTCTTCGATACCGCACAAATCTACGGCAATGAAGCCGCCGTGGGAAATGCCATCCAGGCCGCGGGCATCCCCCGGAAGGAGCTCTTCCTGGAGACCAAGATCTGGGTGACTTCCTACACCGAGGAAAAAGCCCAGCAGGCACTGGAGAACTCACTGCGCTTCCTGCAGACGGACTACCTGGACCTGGTGCTGCTGCACTGGCCCTTCGGAGATACCTACGCCGCCTGGCGCGTCCTGGAAAAGGCATACCAGGAGGGCGTCATCCGCGCCATCGGCGTCTCGAACTATACCAACGACCGCATCGTGGACCTCTGCCATTTTGCGGAAATCCCCCCCGCCGTCAACCAGGTGGAGGCGAATCTGTGGTGCCAACGACAGGAGGAAATGCCCTGGCACGAAAAATACGGCGTACAACTCCAGGCATACGCCCCCATGGGACGGAAGCGCCCCGGGGAGCTCTTCCTGGAACCCCGCCTCACTGCCATCGCCGACGCACACGGCAAGACTGTCCGGCAGATCATGCTGCGGTATCTGATGCAGCGCGGCATCGTGGTAATTCCCAAATCCGTCCACCAGGAACGCATCCAGGAGAATTTCCAGCTATTCGATTTTATGCTATCCGACCAGGAGATGTCCACCCTGCTCGCCCTGGACCTGCGGCTGCCGATTATCGGCGCACCCCAGGACCCCACCCGCGTGGAACACCTGCTGAAATAATACTGTTGACGGATTCTCCGCCAGGTGTTACATTACCTGCACTAACTCTCTGAGGACTGTCTGCGGGGTATCCCCCCGCAGATGCGGGTCGTGATAGGCGTTCAAATACGCTCATATCTCTGCGCAACCCCTCTGAGAGTTTTTTGTTTTCCTGTATATTCGCAACCTGCTATTTGTTTTGGTAGCAACAAGCCAGACGGAACCCTCGGTCGTCTTTCACCTTCTCCGCTCTGGCAGAATCACGAAGTCTGTAAATTCCCGGGCATTCGCCAACTCCATTGCATGAGCCCCCACGGACAATATGGTAGACATCGTCAACATATTCCTTGACAGGGTTTTGCAAAACAAAGACCTTGCTCCAGAAAGTCGAGTATTTTACATAAAAATCCTCACAACACTCTGAAACATTGCCGACCATGTCATAGAGTCCCAACTCATTGGGTGCCTTTTCGCCAACCGGTCGGACTTCCTTGTTTACCAACCAGGCAGCCTTTTTGCAATCGTCATTGATGCAAGAAGCCCCTTCCTGGTAATTCACGCCTCCCATGGCGGCAAATTCCCATTGCGCCTCGGAGGGCACGCAGAATGCGTACCCCTCGGGTAGTTTGTCCCCATACTGCGCATTCAGCTTGTCGCAGAATTCATGCATCTGATCCAAAGAAATCATCGTCTGGGGATAGTTATCACCATGAATCGCTTCTCCCCCCATGACGGCACGCCACTGCGCTTCCGTGACTTCGTAAATTCCGAGATAATAATCCTGGTTCAATAAAACGCTCTGTGTTCCACTGAATTGATTCCCCATGGTAAATTTCCCGCCCTTGACAGGTGCCAATTCCAGGGAAACCCCACCGGGGAGGGAAATCACCAACTTGTCACTGGAAGAGAGGACCTTCTCTTCGGAACAGGAGCTACAAAGGACCAACAATATGACCAGTAACGCAAATACAACAGATGAGAGTTTCATAGAAATATCTAGATTCATCTTCACAATGCTGTGTTTCCCCAGAGGGTAGGTATTTCGACCCCGGATGGGGTCAGTGAATACAGCCCCGGGCAAAGCCCGGGGTAGGTGGATTTTATTAATTTTGGGACCCCGGAGGGGTCCGTGAAGCCATCAATTACCTTAGGGAAACAAAGCGTCACAAAAAGAACTCCCTCCTGATTATCTCAAGAGGGAGTTCATGATTTTTCCTCAGATTATCAGGTATGGCTTAGTCCTTGCCATCGCCATTGATCTGCATGGCGACCTTGGAAGTATCGCCGTCGCCAGAGGCAGCCAGATCCTTGATGTCCTGGCGGCTCATAGTAGAGGCGTGCGCATCGGCAAAGACAGTATTGCACTTGTCGCTGTGGCGGCAGTAGGTATCCAAAGCACCATCTGCACCGCCGGCCTTTTCTGCGCACTGATTCTGCATCATGTACCACACGACCCAGCTACCACCGTTACCGGCGAAGTCGCAGCGGTCGAAATACAGAGCGAAATTGTTGGCGCTGAGGGGCTGAGTGCAGCGGACAAAGCTGCTCTTCACGCCATATTTGCCGTAGTCATTGATGGCCTGGCAGTTGTAGGAGGCAGTGCCGTTGTACTGATAACCGCTCTTGGGACGGCTGGTCTTGTTCTTGGCACCCGATTCTCCGACACGGATCTTCCAGTTCTCTTCCCAGGCGTGGTCGCCAGGCATGCTGGGGCACTGCCACAGCTTCCACAACGCCTCGTCCTTGCCATTGTCCTTGGACATGTTGTAGGTGCCGGACTTGCCGCCGTAGGTACCAAAATCAGTGGTCAGATTGCAAAGGGGATTGTAGACATAGAAGTAGTTGTTATCATCGGTAAACCACAGAAAGGTCTTGTCTTCCGTGCTCTTACCGATCTTGACAGGATGGAAGTAGTCATCATTGTCATTGCAATAGAGAGCGGCGCCAAGACCCAGCTGCTTCAGGTTGTTGGTGCAGGAGATAGAGCGGGCCTTCTCACGTGCCTTGGAGAGTGCGGGCAACAACATGGCGGCCAGGATGGCGATGATAGCGATAACCACCAG
>DCIO01000096.1:0-4659 GCA_002315885.1 Lentisphaeria bacterium UBA1724 | reverse complement strand
ACCAGGAGCTCAATCAAGGTAAAAGACTTTTTCATTGTTCTTAGGTTAGAGGGTGTATGTATTGAGAAGCAAAAGCTGTGACAAAAAACGGTATCCGTTGTAATTGTGGGAAAAATCAACTCACTTTTCAAGCGCCAAGAGACGAAATCTCTCTGTTTTCTTGAAAAAAAGAATGACTAGCCCTTACCATGCATTGAACTCGAAAATCTGGTACTTGCCTTGTTTGTTCTTCACGAAGTAAAAGACGTAATTGCTGCCTTTGTATTCAAAAATCGCGCACTGGCGTCCACTTTCAGAATCCCGGCTAACGCAAACATCCTTTAGATCGGCGGCCGCGAAGGAGGAACTGAAGGTAGCCTTCAGTTTTTTCTTTGCAGCGTTGTTGAAGCGCCCGCTTCCCCAAAACTTCGATGTCGACTCCCAGCCAGAGACAACGGCCACCGCGACTGCTGCATCAAAGACTTCGCGCGTCGCAGTATTTTCCAATTGCTCATCCTTGATAGCGCCTTCATTCACTGCATACTTTTTGGGACCATGAGACTTCACTTGCCACACAATCAACAGAACGGCAATAATGATCGTGACGATGGAACCGATGATTTTGGGGAGATTACTATTTCCCATTTGACGAACTCTCCTTTCAATTAGATGGATAAATACAGAAGAAATAACAAAGATAATATATCATGGAAATCCAATTTTGAAAACAGCATTCCAGGCGGACACCTCTGTAAATAACGACTTTTCCACCCTTCCCGAGCAGGGCGTAGGCCCGAAAGACAGTAACATGAACCTTCACTCCGCCCAATTAGCGACAGGTATAAGCCCATGAAAACAAAAATCCCCGTCCGGGATATGCCCAGACGGGGAAGTTATCTAGAAATGCAATCTAGCAATTAGTTTGCAGAGAAACTCATCAGGAGATACTTACCTGTCTTGGTCTTGGGTGCCTGCAGGAACATATTGTAATTCTTATCCTTGTAGGTAAAGCTGACACAAGGCATACCGCCTTCGGGATCACGGCCAGCAAAGTAAATCTTCACATCCGCGACATTGAAGGACTTGCCGAAAACGAAATCAAGATTTTTCTTGCTACGGTTATACCCACCCGAAACCCAAAGGCTAGCAGTGGAACTCCAACCACCCTTCGCGGCTTTCTCAAGAGCATCCATCACAGGGGCTTTCAACGAAGCCTCATACGCATCGTTCTCTGCCTTGACTTCATCACTCACCTTGTAGGACTTGGGGCCAGAATTGTTAACCTGCCACATGATAAGAAGAGCGGCGGCAATGATGGCGACGATGGAAAAAATGACTTTATTCACTTTACTCATTTTGTGTTCCTCTTTGTTGTTGGGTGATTAAATTACTAATTTTGAAAACTGCATGCCAGACGGAAGCCTCTATCAACTGCGACTTTTTCGGGCCGAGCGCAGTCACGAATCCGATAAAGCCCTGCACTCATACCAGAACCATTGCATGACCCACCGCGGACAATACGATGGGGTGCGTCGACATATTCCTTGACAGGATTCTGCAAGGCGAAAATCTTACTCCAGAAGGTGGAGTATTTTGCATCAAAATCCTCACAGCATTCCGAGACATTTCCGACCATGTCGTAAAGTCCCAACTCGTTGGCTTGCTTTTGTCCAACAGGCTTGACTTCCTTGTTGCCATACCAGGCAACCGCTTTACAATCGTCATTGATGCAAGGAGAGCCTTCCTGGTACTTCACACCGCCCATGGCGGCAAATTCCCACTGTGCTTCGGAAGGCACGCAGAATGCATATCCCGCAGGAATTTTGTCAGCATACTGCGCATTGAGCTTAGCGCAGAAGTCATGCATCTGATCTAAGGAAATCATGGTCTGGGGATAATTGTCACCATGAATCGCATCACCGCCCATAACGGCACGCCACTGCGCTTCCGTGACTTCGTAAATTCCGAGATAATAATCCTGGTTCAACAGGACCTTCTGGGTTCCAGCAATAGCATTCCCCATGGTGAATTTGCCCCCCTTGATGGCAACCAACTCCAAATTAACATCGCCAGGCAAGGAAATTGTCAGCTTTTCCCCAGCGGGGAGCTCCTTCTGTTCTGAGCAAGAGACACAAAATGCCAATGCCAGAACAATCAGGGAAAAGAGTGTGGATGATAATTTCATCGTAGAATAATTGGTCTTTATTCCCAAAAGAGCTCCCTCCTGAATTTTTCCAAGAGGGAGCTCTTGATTACGTCATCAAATAGCTAGACAAAGATTAGTTCTTGCCATCGCCGTTGATCTGCATGGCAAACTTGGCGGTATCACCATCGCCAGAAGCGGCCAGGTCGATGATGTCCTGGCGGCCCATGGTAGCAGCGTGTGCATCCGCGAAGACGGTGTTGCACTGGTCGCTGTGGCGGCAGTAGGTGTCCAGAGCCTGGGCGGCGCCACCGAGACCATTGGAAGTGCTGCAGGAGTTCTGCATGTAGTACCAGCAGACCCAGCTACCACCGTTACCGGCGAAGTCGCAGCGGTCGAAGTACAGAGCGAAGTTGTTGGCGCTGGTGGGCTGGATGCAGCGGACCCAGTCACCCTTGCAGTTCACGCCAGCATAATCGTTGTTGGCCTGGCAGTTGTAGGAGGCAGTACCATTGTACTGATAACCAGTCTTGGGGCGGCTGGTCTTGGCGGCACCCTTGTGGCGGAACTCTTCCCAAGCCCAGTCACCAGGCATGCTGGGGCACTGCCACAGCTTCCACATGGACTCGTCCTTGCCATTGTCCTTGGACATTTTGTAAGTACCAGAAGCACCGCCGATAGTACCGAGGTCGTTGGTGGTATTGCAGAGGGGATTGTAGACGTAGTAGTAGTTATTGTCCTTACCAGTAGAACCATCAAACCACTGATACACCTTATCCTCGCCAACCTTACCAATCTTGACGGGCAGGAAGAAGTCGTCGTTGTCGTTGCAGTAGAGAGCGGAGCCCAGGCCCAGCTGCTTCAGGTTGTTGGTGCAGGAGATGGCGCGGGCCTTCTCACGTGCCTTGGAGAGTGCGGGCAGCAGCATAGCGGCCAGGATGGCGATGATGGCGATGACCACCAGCAGCTCAATCAGAGTAAAGGACTTTTTCATTTTTTGATTTTTGGGGTTGTTGTTGGATTTGCTTTAGGGGGAACGACAAAAAAACAAAGCAAAGAAACTGACAGAAAATCGGTTCCTGATACAAGTTTCGGAATAATCTAGCCCGATTTCAAGTAATTTCACGTAAAAAAACAACATTTTTTGAATTATTTTCAAGAAATGGCCCAACAAACCCGGACTTTTGGTCATGATTTCGTCCATCCTATTGGATTTGGATTGCATTTGCTACGGTATATTATTCTTCGCAACGGGGTGCTGCCTGACGAGTGTCGGGATTTGCTGAGAAGATACCCGAGAACCTGATCCGGATAATGCCGGCGGAGGAATGTGACTATGAAGACAGATGTGCGTTTGTGCGCCCAGGATGCGCGCAAGTTTGGTATGATTTGGTTTGGTGCCGCGATTTCGCTGGCGGAGATTGAGGCGGGTCTCTACAGCGGCGGCCATCCGTTGGCGGTGGTATTTGGGCATCTTCTTGGGGGCGCGTTGTTGTATTTTGCGGGTCTCATGGGTGCGCGGCGTCAGGAAAATGGCATGGAGTGCACCCGGGAGGCCTTCGGCGTTTGGGGGATGCGTTTTTTTGCCACCGCGAATATCCTGCAGTTGATTGGGTGGACCGCGGTGATGATTTCCCAGGGCGCACTGGCCGCCAAGGCGCTGTTGCCGCGGATACCCACCTGGGCACCTGCTCTTCTTTTGGGGATGCTGGTGGTGCTTTGGATTTTCGTGGGATTGCGCTCCTTCTCCTGGATTGCCATTGGTACGATGGTCTTGTTGCTGGCACTGGTGGCCTATTTATCCGTGCGGATTCTCATGACGCCTTACGCCAGCGCTGGGGAAGACGTCACGAGTTCCTTCTGGGAGGTCTTTGAGTTATCCCTGGCCATGCCGTTATCCTGGTTGCCGTTGATTGCCGACTACACCAAGGGCGCTAAGGCGCCCAGGAGTGCCTGCGGTGCAAGCGCGTTGGTCTACACGGGAGGGAGCCTGTGGATGTATTTTCTGGGAGTGGGGTTGTCGTCCCTCCAGGCAGAGAGCATTGCCCAGGGGATTCTGTTGGCCAACATCGGTCTCTGGGGGTTGCTGGTGATAATTATTTCCACGGTCACCACAACCTATCTGGATGCGTACAGCGCGGGGGAATCCGCCAAGACACTGATGCACGACATCCCCCCGAAGGCGATTGCGGTCGTGGTCTGCGGCGTGGGGGTGGTCTTTGCCATTGTGGGCATCATGGACCGATACACGAATTTCCTCTATCTCATATCCTCGCTATTCGTTCCCATGGCCATCGCCATGCTCGCCGACCACTTCCTGTTCCGACACCGTAGGGCAGCCTACAACTTCGTTGCATTCCTGGTGGGGTTCGCGGTATATCATCTGGGGCTGGCGGGGTATGTGCCATGGCTCAGTCCAAGCCTCGCCGCCATCGCCGCCACCTTCGCCACAGAAGCCATCCTGGCTGTGATTAAATACGTCCACAAAATACACAAAAGGGATTTTTGATTCCTCCCTAGGCTCCCTAGGCTCCCTA
>DCIO01000115.1 GCA_002315885.1 Lentisphaeria bacterium UBA1724 | reverse complement strand
GCTTGCTTGCGCTCACTTCGTTCGCGCAAGCAAAGACACTATAAGACAACCCTCTGCGAGAAATAAAAGAAATCTCGTCAGTTGAAATAAATTGTGTGCTTATAGCTGCCATGTGTAAAAGAGGGAAGAAAATATTGATAAGATAATAATGCTTTTGTTATTTTCAACCGATAAACATACAGCAAAAGGGCAAAAAAAGCGGTGCCGTATCGCATCCTACTGGGCTACCACACCCGCAAAGACAACGACACGACACCGCCAACTGGTGGTATCAGGCTGCTGTTTTGCATGTGAATGTGGTAGATTCGTAGGATGCAGCACTCCCCTGGAAAAGGCTCCAGGGGCTATGAAAAAGACAAAAATAGAATGAAATGAACTTTTGCGGTCCGACCGCCACTCTTGCTCCGATTGGGAATTTGATGTCTTTTTAAGGGAACGTGTAGAATGTAGTCTATTCAGGCGTATTTTCAACAATCTACCCTTCTTCCTAGTTGATTTCGTCCATCAAGAGGACCATCTGTCCGATGCGCCAGTCATGTCCCTGTTCCAGATAATCGAGGATACTTCGTTGCAGGGAGGTCTCCCGCGGTGCGGTCTTGGTATCGAAGGGCCATTCTTTCAGGAAAATGAACCACAGCCCCCAGGCACCTGCAACTGGCAACAGATGAACCAACCGCTGAAGGCGGCAGAGATTGGATTCCGCAGGAAGGATTTCCTGCAATTGTGTATTGAAAATCCAGGAGGCACAGGTGATTGCCTTGGGCGTCTGCTGGGGGAAATGTGTTGCAAAGAACTCCTTGCCCTGACGGAAGGCGTCCTGACAGGCTTCGGGAGTCATGCCTCCCCCAGAAGGGATGTGCATGGCAAGCACATTGTCGCCCTGTTTCAGAACCAACTCCCAGTCACTCGTGGAGAGGGTGATTTCTTTGGGAGAGACAAAGCCGCCCGCAGTGCAGGGCGTTCCCTGAATGGTCTCCTCGTCCTCGCAGAAAGTCGTCAAGAAGGTCTTGTCACTTTCCTTGCCATTGGGGTAATAGCCATCTTCCAGGAGGCGCTCTCCTGGAGGCAGAAAGACCACTACCTGCCCCGTATGGCGATGGCGATAGACGCGGTATTCCTGCTTCGTGGGCTGCAACCAGAATTCCAGCCGCCCTAGACGGAGATAATTCTCGCGGGTATAATTCCGCAGCCAATTCAGCTGTCCCTGATAGACGCCGAGACGCCCGGCATTACCCCGTTGATAATTGTCGTTACAGAAATGCCAGACCTGCTTTGCCGTATCGACAATCACCTCATCGGGAATGCCTGCCTCCTGGTGGTGTTTTCGCATCAACGGAACGAAACCCAGCGCCACCAGCAAATAGAGCTCACCACGTGCATCACCCAGTTGTGGGGGCTCCGGCCAAGCCACGATGCCACATGGTTCCTGCGACAGGAAGATACGCCAGTAGGCATGCCAGGCCAAACGCGCCAGGGTTTCGTCCCCCTGGATTGCCTTTGCACATAGCAGGAGTTCCTGAATGACCTCCTGGGGGAATCCCGCCATAGAGGCACTTTCCCGGATGCTCTCCTCTTTGAGGAAGGGCAACTCGGCAGTCCCGGGATACTCCGCCATGGACTCCGTCCAAAACAGCGAGAAATTCTCCAATACGGAGTCATCGCCGCAGGCAACCAGGATATCGGCAGGAGTCTTCATCTTCTTCAGCCGTGGTCACGGAACATAAAGAATACCGCCCCCATGATGCAGAGACTCGCCCATAGAAAATTCCAATTCCAGCGTTCCTTGAGGTAGAAGATGGCAAAAGGAACAAATACGGTCAAGGAGATGCATTCCTGGAGAATCTTCAATTGCGCCACAGAATAGCTGCCGGAAGAGATGCGGTTTGCGGGGACTGCCAGGCAATACTCGAAGAGCGCGATTCCCCAGGAAACGAGGATGGCAATCAGCATGGGCTTGCCCTTCAGATTTTTCAGATGGCCATACCAGGCAAAGGCCATCACCAAATTTGAGCCGCAAAGCAAAAGTATCGTCTGAAGAATTTTAGGCATGATGAATCAGAAGACCAGAGTGGTGGATTGCCGGCGCATGCACCAGCAGTTGTAGCAAATCGTCACGAAAAATGAAGCAGGATGGCGCGTTCTGGCGCCGATGAATAGTTCCAATAGGGTGCTCTTGCCACCCAATCCCATGGGACCAATGCCCAACTCATTGGCATCACGCAGGCAACGCACCTCCAATTCCGCCAGACGGGGATCTCTACTGCGCTGACCGAAGTGACGCAACAGCTGTGCCTTGGCTTCCTCACAACCTCCCGCACGATCGCCACCGATGGCGACGCCGAGAATTCCAGGCGCACAGCCCTTGCCCTGCGCGCGGTAGACCGCATCCAAAATGCATTTCCGCACGCCTTCCAAATCACGCCCCGCACCCAGTTCTGCATCCGGCAGGGAATACTGCGTGCCCATGTTCTCGGAACCGCCGCCTTTCAACAACACCGTAACGCGGGCTTCACGGGATGACTCGTCATCCATTTCTTCCCAATGGAACACAGGACTCACATACCCGAGATTATTCCCCGTATTCTTGCCGCTGACACTCTCCACGCAATTCTGACGCAGCAATCCACGATGCGTGGCCTCTACGACTGCGGCCTCTGCCGCCTGACGGAATGCCTTCCGCGGAAAGGCGAGCGGCGCAGTCACGAAAAAGTGTATCATGCCCGTATCCTGACACAGGGGAAGCTTCCGCTCATTTGCCAGGCGGATATTCTCCACGATGGTGCCCAACACCGACTTGGCAGGCGCGCCATCGTCTTCCGCAGCGCAAGAGCGCTCCAGGGCTTGGCAAATGTCTTCCGGCAACTGGGTGGAAGCGCGAGTAATCAGTTCGAGGAGTTGTTCGGTGAAGTCGGCGGACATGATGGCTTCGATAGATTTTGCAGATACTCCTGCCATTCCACTGGCAGGAGCGTATTCTTTTGCGTGTTGCATTCCTTGCAACAGGGAACGATATTGCCTTTCGTACTATGACCACCACGAGCAATCGGAACCAGGTGGTCCATCGTCAATTGCTCCGGTGGAAAATGCTTGCCACAGTAGTAGCAAATCCCAGTCGCGCGGCGATTCTTCCACCACTGGGATGCACGCAACTGACGGGCTTTCTCCTTCTCCGCGCGGATAAAGGCGGGATCCGCACGGAAATCATCCACGAAATCCATGAACTCCTCTAGACCAGAGAGATTCACCTCTTCGTTTTCTTCAACGAAATTGTTGGCGCTAGATTCCATAGACACAATAAACCCAACTCAAAGGCAAGTTGAGAATTGAGAATTGAGAATTGTCTATTCTCCGTGAAGGCGTTTTGCCAAGGCGTGGTGATAGACAGGCCCCGTCACTTCATTGAAGGGGAAGGACTCCTCCAATGCGGCACGCAGATAGAGGTGCGCGGTCTGGAATGCCTGTGCGACGGAATTGCCCTTGGCCAATTCTGCGGTGACACATGCGGAGAAAGAACACCCCGCGCCATGAGTCCACTTGGTTTCCAGACGAGGTTCGCGAATCCAAGTGAAATCCTTGCCGTCATAGAGCATATCCACTGCCTTGTCGCCAAAGATACGCGCGGCCTTGATGATGACATTCTGGGCACCATAGTCGTGGATACGCTTGGCGGCTTCCATCATGTCTTCCTCACTCTTGAGTTCATCCATTCCCGCCAACTGCGAGGCCTCGAAGGTGTTCGGAGTCGTGACCGTCGCGATGGACATCAGCGCCTCAATCATGGCGGTGGTATTTTCCGGAAAAACAGGAACATTTGCGCCCTTGCAGACCATAACGGGGTCGATGACGATGTTCTTCTGCCCCGATTCCTTCAGCATACGGCCCACCTCGCGGATGGAGGATGCGGCAGGAAGCATACCCGTCTTCACCGCGTCAACACCAATGGCCATCGCCGTCCGGAACTGCTCCCGCACGACTTCGATATCCAATGGATGAATCAAATGCCCCCAAGTCACGGGCTCCATGGCCACCTGAACCGTATTGGCACACAGACCATAGACATCGCGTTCCTGGAAGGTCTTGATGTCCGCCAGGACACCCGCACCACCTGAACAGTCAATTCCCGCGATGGTTAATGCTTTCTTCGGAGTAGTCATAATCTTCTTTTCCTAAATTTCACTCTCGCAATGACGGAGTAAATGACCGCCTCTGGGAGACTGACTAAATATACTATCTGGCACAAATACTGCCTGAATATGACAATTCATACCTCATGCGTATTTTGAGGAAATCCCGAATGAAAAAAGGCGACGGCCATTCGGACCGTCGCCTTTTGCGATTATTGCATTGTCTTGAGTTATGCCTCGAAGACGCCGTTCATATCCTTGCCGTAAGCACCATCGGCGGTCTCGACACGGACAACCAGACCTTCTTCCTGGATCTCGAAGGAATTGAGGAACTTGATCGCCTCTTCCTTGGTAGACACCTTGAAGCGGTAAACACGGTTGATTTCACCACTCTCGGTGCGGATATCCTCGACACCCAGATTCTCGACCTTCACACCAGACTTGTTGTTGGTCAAGTCAGGCAGAACCAGGCTGACCTGAGGCTCGGAAGAAACCTTGAAATAGGTGGACTGGGGAATGTCAGGCCACAGCATGGAAGCCTCGCGCCAACGGGCATAATTCAACCCACTGCTGCCAACAAATGCCACAGCGCCATTCTGGTGGTCGTAGCAACCAAAACGCAGGTCGCTTTTCTTGGCAGAGAGATTTCCATTCTCGTCACAACCAATATAGGACAACCGCAGCAACGCGTCCTTCGCACTCTCCATGCTGGGGAAGAGGTATGCCACATACTTGAAATGCTCGGGGTCCGCACTGGCCGCATCCCAGAACTCCTTCTGCAACTTGCCCTTGCCTTCGTAGAACTTGGAGACATCCAAATCGTCTTCACGATGGGAACGATTCCACCACCAGCCGATACCGAGGAAAATCAACACGGCCAGAACGCCACCAATCGCATAATGCGTGGAAGTAAGACCAGTCTCCTCTTCAACAACCTCCTGCTGGGACGCCTGCTGGCGCTTCTTCTCCATATCCGCCTGACGACGGGACTCCGCCTGACGCGCCTCTTCTTCCAAACGAGCGGCCAACTCCTTCGCCTGACGCTCACGACGCAACTTCTGCTCCGCCACACGTGCCTCCTCTTCCGCCTTGGCAACCAGCACCTTCTCCGCAGAGGGATAGACGCCCTGAGGCGCAACCAAAGCAGACTGCTCCGTCATCTCAATCTGAGCGGAAACCGCCTGGACACGCAAATCCTGCGCCACCTGATTGCGCAACTTGGAATCCTTCTGCGCCTGGGTTGCGGCCTCGTAGGCGCACTCGCTAACCAATTCTTGAGGGGTCATCCAACGCCCACGATAGTAGGTATATCCACGCTTCTCATTCTCCAGGAAATCCCGGGCGTGTTGCGCTTCGTCAAAGGCTTCCTTGTTTTCTTCCTTGAACTTCGTGCGGCCGACGATACTCTCGCTGACATACTGTTCGCGCCACGCCTGGCGATACTCCTTGTTGAGTCCGGGATCAAACTTGGCAATTTCGCCCTCGGGACCATCATTTCCCTGAATGCCAACCATATCCGCAAGACGGTAATTCTTGGGACCGATTGCGATGATACCGCCACTGAAGCCATTGAAGTGTCCCTCAATTCTCTCAGTCTTCTTCGGGTTGGTACGAATGCGAATCGCGACCTTCTGCCCCCGCTTGTAGAGCGGATACAGCTTTTCAGACTGGGCAATCAATTCCGCAGGAGTATATTTCGGATACTTCTCCAAGGCGGCTTTTTCCAAATTCGCCTCGGCGGCGGCGATGGTCTCGTCTTCTCCGACAGGGGGCTTCTTGCCACAATTCTTCAGAGCCACCTCGGAAGTGCTAAATGCACCCAGCACCGCATTCTCCAAATCATTGGAACTCATAGAGCCCTTCGCAGAGGAAATCTGCTCCGCCAGCATCTTCTGCAACTTCTCAATACGGCCCGGCGTCAGAGCATTCTCTGGAATTGACGTAGTCACAGCATCCTGTGCCATGCACACAAAACTCGCTAGAATGAGCCCAAAAATCAAATTCAGCACTTTACGCATACGAACGGAATTCTCCTAATGAATTTCTATGTCAAAAATGTAGGGACACAGTGTCCCGAAAATTGTCCTCACTTATAGTGTATGCCTTTTTTTGCAAAAAAAAACATATCACGATAAAAAAATGCGTTTTTTCTCGAAAAAAACACGATTTTTTCAAGAGAATCGTCCTTTTTTCGCGTTTTCGGTCCCGTCATCCGAGACAAATCTGTGTGATGCAGCGATTGAAGGCATCCTCGCCTTTCAAGATGACGATTTCCACGCGCAAGTAGTATGTGGGAAGAATGCCTTTGGGAAGTTCGGGAAGACGGACGGCGTCCTTCTCCGTTGTGAGAATCAACTCAGCGCCTGCCTTTTTCGCGCGTTTTCCGAATGCCTCCAACTCCTTGGGATGATAGCGATGGTGATCGGCAAAATGCTCCTGATAGACAATCGTCGCACCAAGTTGCCGCAGATATCGGTTGAAGCTCTCGGGGACTGCGATGGCGCTGATGGACCCCAGCTTCTTTCCCTGCAAGAAGGAGAGGGGCTGTTCTTCTTTTACTGTGACACCCCTGAGGCATTTCGGCACGTGGTTGCATTCAATGATCTCGGCCTGGAGGTTATGCCGCTTCAAGAATTTCCGCAGATGGTGGAAGTCCCGCCCATCGGATTTTGTCAGGAAGATATAATCTGCCCGTCGGATGGACTCAATGGGTTCCCGGAGCATCCCGCAGGGGAGCATCTCGTGATTATGGAAGGGACTGGTGGAGTCCACCAGGACAATGTTGGTCCAGGGGCGCAGGCGCAGATACTGGAAACCATCATCAAGAATCAGCGTATCGGCGCCCTTTGAAATGGCGTAGATACCGCCCTTGAAGCGATTCTTGTCCACAACGACCATCGTTCCTGGGCGCTCTTTCGTCCCCAGGAGATTGGATGCCAGCATGAAAGGCTCGTCACCACCCGCACCCGAATCCAACAGCACTTGCGTTCCATCGGAAACCAGTCTCGGGGGAACGACGGCGGGATTACCCGATGCAAAGCTCTTGATACGATACCAGAGGGGCAATTTCTTGCTTCGGTAACCACGGGAAAGAATCGCCACACGTTTGCCGCGCTCAGTCAAAGTCCGCGCCAGCAACTCCACCACGGGAGTCTTGCCTGTACCGCCCGTGGTCAAATTGCCGACGCTGACCACGAAACACCCCAGCACATGCTGACGCAAGACACCCGCATTGTAGAGCGCCAACCGCAACTGCACCACCGAATGATAGAGACGGGACAGCAAAAAGAGGAAATATCGGAAATATCTGGCAAAGCCCGTCCTACGCTGGCCGTTGATAATCTCGACCACGTATTGTTCAAATCGTTCTGACAGGTCTTGCAAAGACATCGTTTTCTAATGCGGAATGAATCGGGTCCTGTGCGCGCGGTCCTGTGCGCGGCAATTTCGTTGCTGCGAAGTATTCAAGAATCAAGCGAACGCCGCCTGGGCCTTCTCTGCCAGAATTCGGCAGAATTCCGTGCGGCACGTATCGGGATTTTGGCAGAGAGGCGCGATATTGGCCACCGGGGAGACCACGGAAGCGACCTTCCGGGGTTCCTGCGAGGCATTGGCAGAAGGCGTCAATGCCCGTTTCAGCCGTGCCAAGTCGCTAGTGAATGGCAGGCATCCATGCAACATTGCCGCGGGGCCAGAAAGAGCGAAGGCGCTGCCCGAAATCTTGTATTCCCCATGCCAGACGCTGTAACGGCTGCAGAAACGCGCATCCGCGACCCCGATGGCTTGGAGACTCTCCACCACCAAGGTCAGCACTTTGTCCGGGCTGTATGCGCTACGCGGAAGGATGAATGCGTAATTCTGGTTGCCCAGGTCGTGCCAGACTGTGCCGCCGCCAGAAATGCGCTGAATGACAGGAATGCCCTGTTCTGCACACCACACCGTATCGCACTCGCAAAGTGGATTCTGGTTGCGACCGTATTGGACGCAGGGAGAATTCGTGTAGAAAAAGAGCCGCGGTTCCTCGTCAAATGGGCGTGCGCGAAAGAAATGCTCTTCGCATGCGGCATTTTCCAGCGGGGTGGTGCTATCGAGGAATTCTACGCGCATTCACAAAAAATCTACCGGTCGAGTTCGGCAACTGCGTCCAGGAACTCCGCCATCTGCTCATCCGTGCCGATGGTGATACGGATGTACTGGTCCACACGTGGCAGCGAGAAGTAGCGCACCAGCAACCCGCGTTCACGCAATTCCCGGAAAATCTCCGCTGCGGGACGGTGGGCGGGTTTCGCCAAAAGGAAGTTAGACTGGGAAGGCAGGACTTCCCAGCCACGGGCACGCAGCGTGGCGCTGGCAGCCTCCCGTGTGGCGCGGATTTTGGCCACATTGGCTTTCAGGTATTCCTGGTCCTCCAGGGCCACCTGACCGATAAACTGGGCAAATCGGTCAGTGTTGTAGGAGTCCTTCAGTTTGTTCATCTCGTACACCAACCCGGGATCCGCGAAGGCAAACCCAAGACGCAACCCCGCCAGGGAATAGCTCTTGGAGAAAGTCCGGGAAACCACCACGTTGGGGAACTCCCGCACAAGTGACACGCAATTGTCGTCGGAGAAATCCGCATACGCCTCGTCAATCCACACCACACCAGGGAATTCCTGGCAGAGTTTGCGGATTTGCGCCATGGGGAAGACATTCCCCGTGGGGGCATTCGGACGGGCCAGGATCAACAACTTTGCATCCCCTGCCTGGGCGACCACATCCTCCGGCAGACCAAAATCCGCCGTCAACTGGAAGGGACGCTTCACTGCGGCCTGCAAATCCGCCAGCACGGGATAGAGAGAATAGCTGGGTTCCGGATAGGCGAATGCCTCACCTGCTCCCACAAAAGTACGCAAAGCAATGGTCAGCAGATCATCCGAGCCATTACCACACACCACATAGTCCTGGGGAATGCCGAAAATACGGGAGATAGTCTCCCGCAATGGCAATGCGGTGGGCTCGGGATAGAGACACAACGACTCCCAACCAAATGCCTTCACCGCTTCCCCGACCTTCGGAGATGGCGGATAGGGATTCTCGTTGGTATTCAACTTGATGATGCGACGGCCAGTAATCTGCTCACCAGGAGTATAACCACCTATCGCCTGGATGTCTTTTCTCGCGAAATTCTTGCCCATACTACAAAAAAAACTCCTAAAATGTCGTTTGCTAAAATATAGCCAGATACCAAGGGTTTGACGGCGTTTTTACAAAGCGCGTCTTTCATTGTCAAAGACACGCCTGCGGGAACTGTCGTTATCCCAGGAAAGCCAGGAAAGTGGCATTATCCACCGCGCCGTCGCAGAGTTCACCGACGCGCGCCAGCAACCCGTAGTCGTTGGAGACCACCCAGCGCTGAGTTTCCGATGCACCGCCATCCTTCGCATCCAACTCAATCATCTTGTTGACAATCCAGTTGTCGGCATTCTGGTCCAGGCTTTTCTTCGCTGCGTAAATCACCGTGAAATTATCCGCAATGTGATTCACGTTGTCTGTGGGCAAGTCGCCATCGAAGACCAGCGTGACCTTCTTGAAGAACTTCGCCTTCTTCTTGCAACGCCCCACAAACTCCGTGCGAACAGCCTGAAAACCATTGGCGGACTTCTCCTTGACGCTCATGATGGGATCTGTCTTGATGACATTGTAGGCATCAACAAGCACTTCAGTATTCTGAAGCTGGTCCAAATACCAGGAAATACGGTGGATGGGCGCCATACGCACACCCTGCTCCGGGACGATACCCTCAGGAGGCACCTCAATTCCCGCAGTAACCTGAAGCGCCCCCTCAACGAACTTCCGACGCTCCACAACCACATCCTGTATCGACTTCACCTCATCAGGAGCAAAAAGCCCACGCCCCAACGGCGATGCCAGAAGCGTCTCCACATCCGTCAACCGCTCCTGGCTAGACGCATCATGCACAGGCAACTCCTTCACATACCCCACAATGCGGGGCAAAATGCCACTCAGCGAATTCTCGCCATCATCGGCGACTTTCCGCAACTGCCCACGGATTTCCAGGAGCCTCTGCTCCAACTCTTTCTCCAAATCCGTCAACCCAGGAACCACCACCAGCGCATCCTCCAACGCCTCACGCACGTCGGTCAGCAGCTGGTCAAACTTGCTCTCTTCACTACGGAGCTTCTGGATGGTGCCATGTTTTTTATCCAACTCCCGCTGCTTCGCCAGGGTCTTCTTCACACGCTCGAAGAGATTCTGAGTCGCACCCTGGCTTTCATACAGTGTACTTAGCTGATCGGGATGAATGCCAAGAGTCTCAGCATAGAAGGACGCCATCTGCTCCTTCTGGGTCTGCATGAACTCGTCACGCATATCGTCAATGGCATCCTCAAAGTCCTCCCGAATACCCTGGTACTCCTTGCGAAGGCTCTCCAGTTCCTCGGTCTTCTGACGCAACGCCTTCTCGGAACTCTCACGGGCTTTGCGGGACTCCTTCTGCAATTTGCCATTCTCGTTGGACAATTCCACATTGCGCTTGCGGGCCTGCGCCAATTCCCCACGGAGCTTCTCTATCTCACGAGAGGAAGAGACAGGCGCCACGGCCTCAGCAGAAGTCTCAGGGACGGTCTCCGCAGCTTCCGCCGACGCAACAGCAGGCTCCACCACCACCTCCGTGGCAGGAATGGAAAGCACGGGTGCTTCCTCGGCGACAACCGCAGGCGCCTCCTGGACAGGAGCGGGCGCGGGAGCAGGAGTGGGTTTGGTCAAAGGGAGGAGTCCAGGCAATGTGCCCTGGGTATATCCCTTCGCATCAACTTCAGAGAGCAATCCCGGCAACACGGGCTGCGTCAAAACTGGTGCAGCCTGAGGTTGCTGGGCATTCTCCTTCTGGGAGAGTTGCTCCTCCAAGACATCCAAAAGCCCCTGCTTGGCACGATTGGTCGCGGCATTTTTACCGCTGGGTTCGACCTTACCCGTCTCCCAGAAGGTAGGCGTCTTCATCAGCAAATCCCCTAACCGCCCCAAAACGGGATGGGTGCTGTCACGATAGAACGCCACTCCCAGGGGCCGCGCGTCACCCATTTCCACGAATTTCTCACGCCAGTGCTCTTCCAGCCACTTGTAGCTCGTGGGGGAATCGAGTTTTCCCCCAGGAAGGGCCTCGGCTTCCTGACGGGTCCGCGCCAAGACATTCATGACCGACTGGGCCAAATCCTGACGACGGACTAATGTGGCCAAGATACGCTTCTTGGTATTTTCCTGGTGGTAGTTCTTCGGATTCAGGGTGAAGCCGCCACGGGTCACCACGTTCTTCAACGAGGGAACAACTTGAAAAAGGGCAAGAAAGTCCTTGAAGGACAACTGCCGAAGAGCCCACTGGAGGGCCTCCTGGCAAATGGCTGGAGTGCTCATAAAAATCGAAAAGGGTAAAAAAGGGTTGATATAGCCCGACAATCTCCCCGGAAACTATGCCTCCCAGGGAAAATCGCCAGGGAATGGGGACGGTGGAAGCTCCAGGTCGCTCCCAAAGGAGGACCCGCCACCGTCACCTTCTTCGAATTATAGCAGCGGGATATTGTGCTCCCGGCACTTCTGAATCATCTCGGCGGGCCAGATGCTGCTCTGGATTTCGCCAATATGGGCCTTCTGCAGCAATAGCATGCACAGACGGCTCTGACCAATTCCACCACCCATGGTCAGGGGCAGACGGTCGTTCAGAAGCTCCTGATGGAACTGCAGCTGCATACGGGCTTCCTGCTTGCGGATAGAGAGCTGCTTCAGCAGTGCGTCCTTGTTCACACGAATGCCCATGGAGGAGAGTTCGAAGGAACGCTTCAACACGGGATTCCACACCAGAATATCGCCGTTCAGGCCATGGTGCCCCTCGGAACTCTCTGTGGTCCAGTCATCATAATCGGGGGCACGGCCGTCATGGGGTTCGCCACTCTTGGGCAACGCACCGCCAATGCCAATCAGGAAGACTGCGCCTTCCTCCTGGCAGACCTTGTCCTCACGCTGTTTCGGAGTCAACTCGGGATACTGGGCCTCCAAGTCCTCCGTAAAATGGAAATGAATCTCCTCGGGAAGGAAGGGCTTCAGCACGGGATAGTCCCGGCAAAGCGCATCCTCGGTCCGACGCAAGGCGTAGTAAATCCGACGGACGGTGTCCTGCAACGTCGCCAGGCAACGCGCCTCGTCCGTAATCACCTTCTCCCAATCCCACTGGTCCACATACAGGGAATGGATGTTGTCCAATTCCTCGTCGGGACGGATAGCGTTCATATCCGTATAAATGCCACGGCCAGGCTTGGTCTTCAAGGACGCCAATTTCAGGCGCTTCCACTTCGCCAGGGAGTGGACAATCTCGGCACGGCGCTCATTGTCGTCCTTGATGGGGAAGGAGACAGGGCGCTCAATGCCGTTCAAGTCGTCGTTGATACCCGTGCCGGAAAGCACGAAGAGGGGCGCAGTGACCCGCTGGAGCTTCAACTCGAAAGCAAGGTTGTTCTGGAAGGACTCCTTGATTTTTCGAATTGCGACCTCCGTGGTAAGCTCATCCAAAAGCGGTTCGTATCCGCTCGGAAGAAGAAGGGCTAGTGACATAAGAAAACCTCGTGTTTAAGATTGCTGTTGAACTGCGGAGATTAACCACCCCGCAGGAAAATTGCACCCATTTCGGGCAATTGGATAATATCACACCATACAGCATTTTTGACGATAATTTCAATAAAAAAGACTCCAAAAAGGGGCCAAAAAGGGGCGCGTATTGCATGGTTTCTCTCTACAAAAGCACCGACCAATAGAATATATTAGGTCCGTTGACGCATGATTCACGTTTTCAGGGCCCGTCACTCCTAGCAATCCCATGAATTTCCCCATTGTAAAAAATCCCTATCGCCTGGTTGCCCTGGACATCGGCAACACATTGATACGCCAGTATATGCCTGGCATGAAAGCCGCACTGGGCTTCCCGGAAGAACCCGGCGATCCAGGACTGGGCATCGAACCCTTCGGCGAATCCTTCGGAACATTCCTCCTGGGAAACTGCACCCAAGAGGAATACCTGGAGGAATTCTTCCAGCGCTTCAAGGGACGCTGGAGCAAGGCTGAAATCCTCCGCGCTCACGAGGAATACCTCCTGCCTTCCATCCAGGGCATGCCAGAGCTCATTCGCACAATGGCCCAAGCGGGAAGCCATTTCGTCTTCTTCTCGGATATCAACACCATCCATTTCAAGCGCTTTCGGGACCTCACAAAAGGCGAGTATGATTTCATCACCGACGCTATCCGCAGCGACGAAGTCCATGCCATGAAACCCTCTGCCGAGATGTTCCAGGCTTTCGAAAAGCGCTTTGGCAAACCCGACCTCTACCTGGATGACCGACTGGACTTGATTACCGCCGCCAATGCCTACGGCTGGCATGCCGTCCAGGCCGGCGATGCCCAACGACTCTTCCAGACACTCTTCTAAACAATCCATGCGCGTAAAGAACGACGAAAAACTGCAAGCGCTCCTGGCCGCCTCGGAAGCACGCGCTCGTGGAGAAAAGCCCGCGAGTGCCACCGCAGGCAAGTGGGAAGTCCGTTCCGTCCCCAAGAAGAAAGCCCCCGCAGCTGTCGTCAACGCCATGGGCGTAACGGAGAAGGTCCGCATTCTGGGCATGGACACCGCCCTGCGCAAGACGGGCTGGGGCATCATCGATGTGGTGGGAAAGAAGTGGGTGGCAGTGGACTGTGGCGTCATCGTGAATCCCCCCTCGGCCTCCATCACGGATTGCATGCGCCACCTGAACAACGCCATCAAGGGGCTCCTGGAACGCTACTCCCCAGACGCAGCCACCATCGAAGGCGGCTTCTACTGCAAGAATGCCCGTACCGCAATCGTCCTGGGGACTTCCCGTGGCGCGGTACTAGGTGTCCTGGCGGAAGCACAACTCCCCGTCTACGAATACGCCCCACGTCGCGTGAAACAGGTGGTCACAGGCCGAGGTGATGCCACCAAGGAGCAGGTCGCCCTGATGGTATCGAAGCTCCTGAAAATCGAAGTTGACAACCTGGCCAACGACTCCACAGACGCACTTGCACTGACCATCTGCCACGCGGCGGCTCTCATGAATCCCGCGGTGGAATTGGAAAAGCCAATCTAGAAATCTAAAGCATATCATCATGGCAAACCTTTCTGTGAATCTAGGCGGCATCAATCTCCGCAATCCCATTGTGACGGCCTCGGGGACCTTCGGCTATGGCGAAGAATACGCAGGACTTGTCCCCTTCGAAGAACTGGGCGCAATCACCGTCAAGGGCGTCTCACCCTTCGAGAATCCAGGAAACCCCATGCCACGCACGACGGAAGTATTCGGTGGCATGCTCAATGCCATTGGATTGGAAAATCCAGGCATCGACAAATTCCTCAACAACGAACACTACATGCCATGGCTACGGACTCTGCCCTGCCCCGTCATCGTCAATATGTGGGGGCGTTCCATTGAACAATACGCCGAAGTCGCCGCGCGGCTGGAAGCGGAGAAGGAGGGCATCGCCGCCCTGGAAATCAATATCAGCTGCCCCAATGTGAAGGCGGGTGGCATCGCCTTCGGAACGGATCCCGTCCAGGCGGCGAAGGTAGTTTCCGCTGTACGCCAGGCAACCAGCCTGCCACTGATTACCAAACTCTCCCCCAATGTCACACGCATCGGCGATTTTGCCAAAGCCGTGGTGGATGCGGGAAGCGACATGATTTCCCTCATCAACACCCTGACGGGACTGGCCATCGATCTGGAAACCAGAAAGAGCAAATTGGCGAATTTCACAGGCGGCTTCTCTGGCCCCGCCCTGAAACCCGTGGCACTGCGGATGGTCTATGAAGCACACCAGGCAGTCCCAAACACGCCTATCCTGGGAATGGGGGGCGTATGCAATGGATTAGATGCCCTGGAATTCATGATGGCAGGAGCCACCGCAGTAGCCGTCGGCACCGCAATCTTCGCCAATCCCAAGTGCCTGCTGGAGATTCCAAAGCAGATGAACCAGTGGCTTGACGCACATAATATCGCCAATATCACCGAAATCATCGGCACGCTCCAGAGATAATTCAGCTAAGGTCCTGTGCGCGGCAATATCATTGTCGCGAAATAATCCACGAGCAACAAAAAAGCCCCGCGGGGATTCCCGCGGGGCGTTTGAAGTCTCTATGACCTGGATTACATCATTCTGCCGTTACGCAGGATGCCCTTGGAGAGGAATCCGTCATAATTGCGGCTGATGAGGTAGGTCTGGATCTGACGCATGGTGTCCAGCATGACACCCACGATGATCAGCAGGCTGGTGCCACCGAAGAACTGCGCGATGCTGTGCGGGATCTTCAGGAAGGAAGTCGCCAGGATCATGGGCAGAATTGCCAGAACCAGTAGCATGACAGCACCGCCCAGGGTGATGCGGGTCATGGCGTGATCCAGGAAATCGCTGGTGGGCTTGCCGGGCTTGATGCCGGGGATGTAGCCATTGTTCTTCTGGAAGTCATCCGCAATCTGGATGGGGTTGAACTGGTTGGCAACCCAGAAGAAAGCGAAGAGGAAGAGCAGGACAGCATAAACAACCATGTAGCTGACAGAGCCATACTGCATGCGAATCATCAGCCACTGGGTGAAGGAGTTGGCGGGCAGGAAGCGGAGGATCATCTCGATGAAGGAGAGGATGGCGCCCGCGAAGATGATGGGCATCACGTTTGCGTAGTTCACACGCAGAGGCAGATAGGTGGTGGTCACGCCAGTGGAACGACCATAACCCACGGAACGCTGCTGGGCATAACGAACGGGAATCTTCCGCATGCCTTCCGTCAGCATGATGGCACCAGCCAACACGCCAATGAAGAGCGCAGCCATGATGAGCAAGTGGACGATGGTCAGCTGGCTCTCACCAGTGGCGCTGCCAACAAAGACCATCTGATAGAGGCTCATCAGAGAGCTGGGAATACGAGCGATGATGTTCACCGTGATGATCAGGGAAGCACCATTGCCCACACCACGCTCGGTGATCATCTCACCCAACCAGGTGATCAGCATGGAACCACCAGTCAGGATGATGATGGTGCGAATCATGAAGCCAATGCCAGGATTGGTGACAACCGAGACATCGCCCAACCCCAGGCGGGCGGGCTCCATCATCGCCATGGAGAACATGATGCCCTGGATGATGGCAACCACAACCGTCATCACACGCATGATGAAATTGTACTGCTGCATGCCACTCTCGCCCTCGCGAATCATCTTGTTCAACGCGGGAATGACAGGAGTCATCAGCTGGAGAATAATAGACGCGGAAATGTAAGGCATGATGCCCAATGCACCAATGGCAAACTTCTCCATGGCACCGCCACTGAAAAGGTTCAACATCCCCATGATGCCGGAATTGTCGGCATTGCCGTTCAGATTGGCGAAGAGCTCCTTCAACCGAGCGGGATCAATCCCAGGGCAGGGAATGGCAGCAGCCAACTCCACCAACGCAATCATCGCAAAGGTGAAGAGAAGACGCTTCTTCAGTTCCGGAATCTTAAAGCAGTTCAGATAGGCGGAAAGCATATCAGTTCCTAATTGTTGTGAAAATTATCAAATTGCCAGTCGAGGGACACCTCGGTGCCGCGGAAATCATTCAATATACCGCGACACCGAGAATTTGTCCAATCAATGAATAGCCTAAAATAGACTATTTCTCGACTTTGGCAGCGGCTGCAGCCAGAGCAGCCTTCTTGTGCTTGCATGCCACGTGAGCGGCGTGCTTCGCGGCCTTCGCTTCCTCGTGGGAGAGCATCAGCTGGTTGACAGTGCCACCAGCGGCCTCAATCTTGGCCTTGGCCTGGGCGCTGAACTTGTCAGCGGTGACCTTGAAGGACTTGGTCAATTCACCCATGGAGAGGACCTTCAGAGGGAGGGGCTCCTTGCCCAGAAGACCACGCTCCTCCAAGACCGCGCGGTTGATCTCCGCACCAGCCTCAAAGTTGGCTTCCAGGATGTCCAGGTTCACAACCTCGAACTCAATGTGGTTCGCGTTGTTGAAACCGCGCTTGGGCAGACGGCGAATCAGAGGAATCTGACCACCTTCGAAGTAGGGACGACGCTTGGCGCCAGAACGGGCACCAGCACCCTTGTCACCGCGGCCAGCGGTACGGCCATTGCCGGAACCGTCACCACGGCCCACGCGCTTGCGAGCCTGGCGATTGAACGTATTCTGCAGTTCGTGAAGCTTCATGGAAATTCCTCCTTAGAGCGCCTTGATGTCGCGCTTCTCAATCATCTCGGCCTTGGTGCGGAGCATCTGCAGAGCCTCGAAGGTCGCCTTGACCACGTTGCTCTGGTTGCTGCTGCCCAAAGACTTCGCCAGGACATCCTGGACACCGGCCAATTCCAGAACGGCACGCATCGCACCACCCGCAATCACACCAGTACCCTGGCTGGCGGGCTTCATGATGACGTGGGCCGCGCAGAAACGCGCCTCGACGGCATGGGTCAGAGTGGTACCATTGGTGGGAACGGTCATCAGATGACGACGGGCCTGCTCACCGCCCTTGCGGATGGCGTCGGACACTTCGTTCGCCTTACCAAAACCCAGACCAACATGGCCCTTCTTGTCACCAACGACGATCAATGCGCCGAAGGAGAAGTTCTTACCACCTTTCACGACCTTCGTGGAACGCATCACAGTGATGGTACGCTCCTCGAAATCATCCTTCTCTTCCTGCTGCTCACGGCGGTCAGCACCACGGCGGTCATTGCCACCACGACGCTGGGGACGGCCCTCGGACTTGCGGGGCGCCGCGGGGGCGGTTGCCTCAGGAGCAGCCTCGGCCACGGTCACTTTCTCTTCAATTTCAGTTGCCACGGTTGTTGTCTCCATTTTAAGTTAGTTACTAGAACTCGAGACCGGCCTTACGGGCGGCGTCGGCCAGAGCCTGGACGCAGCCGTGGTAGGGGAAGCCACCGCGGTCGAAGACCACCGTCTTGATGTTCTTCGCCAGGGCGCGCTCGGCAATCGCCTGACCAATGATTTCGGCGCTCTTCATATTCGCCGCGAGCTTCTGGGCTCGGAAATCCTTCTCGACCGTCGCTGCGGCCACCAGGGTGACGCCTGCCTCGTCGTCAATTACCTGTGCATAAATGTGCGCGTCAGTGCGGCAGACGCACAGACGGGGCTGGGCTGCGGTGCCCGCCACCTTGTTGCGGATGTGGCGATGACGGCGAATCCGCTGTTCTTTCTTGCTGAGTTTGCTCATTGTTCTACTATGTCCTTGTGTTGACACTTGCCGCCGGCTTGGTACGGCGACCGCCACGAACCACACCAGGCAGTTCGCAGCGTGCTTGTTTTCCTTTTTAGACGCAGGGAACTCACGGCAATCATGCCGCTGGTTCCCAAACGCCTCGGACTACTACACCTTCTTGCCTTCCTTGAGGGTCAGCTGCTCGCCGGCGTAGCGGACACCCTTGCCATGGTAGGCATCGGGGACGCGGTTGCTGCGGATGGTAGCCGCCACCTGGCCCACGGCCTGCTTGTCGATGGACTCGAGCAGCAGATGGGTGGGATCCTTCACGGTGATGGTGACATTCGCGGGGACTTCCAGCACGCGGGGGTTGCTGTAGCCCAGGTTCATGGTCAGGGTCTTGCCCTGGAGTGCGGCACGATAACCGACACCCACGAACTCCAGCTCAATGCTGAAGCCCTTGCTGACGCCGATGATCATGTTGTTCAGCAGGCTGCGCATCAGACCATGGTTCATCTTGATCTGACGGGCTTCACTCTCGCGGGAAACCAACACTTCCTTTCCGTCTTCGGAGAAGGAGATGCTGATGCCGGCGGGGATGGCCTGGCTCAGGGTGCCCTTGGGGCCGGTGACGGTTGCGACGCCGTCTTTGATCTCCACCTTCACTTTGGGATCCAGTGCGATCGGTTTTTTACCCATTCTAGACATTTCTGCTATTCCTCCTAGTTAGTGCTACCAGACATAGCAGAGCAGCTCGCCGCCAATGTTGCGCTTCCGTGCAACACGGTCGGTCATCAGACCCTGGGAAGTGGTCAGAATGGCCACGCCCAGACCGCCGAGAACCCGGGGGATCTCGGAGCTGTTCACATAGACCCGGCAGGAAGGACGGCTGATGCGCCGGATGCCTTCGATGACAGGAGTAGCGTTCTTGCCCTTGTATTTCAGGGTGATGTTCAGGGCTTTCTTATTGTTGCCCAGGTCCGTAACCTCGTAGCTGTCAATGAATCCAGTCTCCTTCAGGGTCTCGGCCAGTGCGGCCTTGATCTTGCTGGAAGGCATGGAAACGGTGGGCAGCTTTGCAGTCGAGGCGTTGCGCACCCGAGTCAGCATATCAGCAATTGGATCGCTCATGCTCATGGTTGTTGCCTCCTTGGGGTTACCAGCTCGCCTTGGTCACGCCGGGGATCATGCCATTGCTGGCAAGTTCACGCAGGCAGATACGGCACAGGTGGAATTTACGGTACACGGCGCGGACACGACCGCAGCGCTCGCAGCGGGTGTATGCCCGGGTGCTGAACTTCGGGGTCCTTTGGGACTTCACGATTAGACTCTTCTTAGCCACAGTGGTATCCTCCTCAGTTCTTGGCGAAAGGCATGCCCAAGAGCGCCAGCAGGTCGCGTGCCTCGTCGTCGGTCTTGGCAGTGGTTACGATGGTGATGTTCATACCAACCGTGTGCTTCGCCTTGTCCATGTCGATTTCCGTGAAGACGGACTGATCGGCCAGACCGAAGGTGTAGTTGCCGGCGCCATCGAAGGACTTGGCGGGAATACCGCGGAAGTCGCGGACGCGGGGCAGCGTGATGTTCACCAGTCGGTAGAGGAAGTTGTACATCTTCTCACGACGGAGGGTCACGGAAGCACCCACGTTCATGCCAGCACGCAGCTTGAACTGCGAGATGTTCTTCGTGGTCTTGGTGATGATGGCCTTCTGGCCGGTGATCTTGCTCAAAGTGTCAACCACTTCATTCAGGGTCTCACGATCCTTGTCCGTGGAAACACCACTGTTCAGAACAACCTTCACCAGCTTCGGAATCTGCATGGGATTCGTGTAGCCGTGGTTGCTCTTCAGGGCGGGGATCACCTCTTCCTGGTACTTGATGTAGAGCGGATTCGTATTCATTTCAGTGTATCCTCCTCGCCCTTATGCCTTGCTGTTCTTGGCAACCTGCGGACGGGCGCGATAACGCTCCTCTTCCATCACATTGCTGATGGCGATGGGGCCTTCCACGTCAATGATACCGCCCTGGGGCTTCTCCTGGCTGCGACGGATGGTCTTCTTCTGAATGTTCAGACCTTCCACGTAAACCCGGCCAGCCTTGCGGTCAACCCGCTGGACCTTACCGCTCTTGCCCTTCTCGGCACCCGCGATCACGACAACAACGTCGTTCTTCTTGATGTTAGATTTGGACATTAGAGCACCTCCGGGGCAAGAGAGATGATTTTGGTGAAGTTCTTGTCGCGCAACTCACGAGCGACAGGCCCGAAAATACGGGTGCCGCGGGGGTTGTTCGAATCGTCGATGATGACGGCTGCATCGCGGTCAAACCGCAGGCAGCTGCCGTCAGCACGACGGATGTTCTTGGCGGTACGAACGACGACCGCCTTGACGACATCGCCTTTCTTGACGACGCCGCGGGGCTGAGCTTCCTTGACACTGGCACGGATGATATCGCCGATCTGGGCGATCGCCTTGCCCTGCCCGAGGCACTGGATCGCCATGATTTCCTTGGCGCCAGTGTTGTCAGCCACCTCGAGTGTGGTCTGCATCTGAATCATTGTTCTTTCTCCTTGGGCTGTGGGTTAGTCGGTGGCGGCGTGCTTCTGGATCTGAACCAGGCGCCAGCGCTTCATCTTGGACAGCGGGCGGGTCTCCATGATCTCGACAACGTCGCCGACCTTGGACTCGTTCTTCTCGTCGTGAACGTAGAACTTGCTGGTGTGCTTGATCACCTTCTTGTAAAGGGGATCGGGAGCGGTGCGGGCAACGGTGACGACGCGGGTCTTGTCCTGCTTGTCGCTGACCACAGTGCCAATGCGCACCTTGCGGTGATTTTCACGAGCCTCCACCTGGGCGGGGGCCTCATTCTTGATTTCTTCTGACATCTTTGTTACCCCTGTTCGGTTTAGGCCTTCTTGGCCGCCTTGCGGGCGGTCATCTCGGTTTCCAGACGGGCGATGTCCTTGCGGAGCTTGCCGATCCGGGCGGTGTCCTTCAACTCACTGGTCTGGAACTTCAGACGGAGCTGGAAGATTTCGCGGCGGGTCGCGTCGAGCTGCTGCAGAATCTCGTCGTCGGTCTTCTGTTTAATCTCGGATGCTTTCATTTTTGGAAATCCTCATTGGGATCGACGCTGGAGCTTTTTTAGGAACCCCAGCGACGGGTTCCGTTAACTATTCGGCGACGTAACGTGTGAGGAAACGGCAGCGGACGGGCAGCTTGCTTGCGGCCAGGGCCAGGGCTTCCTTTGCGACGTTCTCCGAGCATCCGGAGAGTTCGATGATCATGTTGCCCGGACGGATGACGGCGACCCAGAACTCGGGAGCGCCCTTTCCCTTACCCATACGGGTTTCCAGAGGCTTCTTGGAAACAGGCTTGTCGGGGAAGATTCGCAGCCAGATCTGGCCCTTACGCTCCATGCGACGGGTGGCGGCCACACGAGCGGCCTCAATCTGAGCACCAGTCAGCCAGGCGCGCTCCAGGACCTGCAGGCCGTAATCGCCGAAGTCCAGCTTGTTATTGCGCGTTGCGAGGCCCGCGCGCGTTCCGCGTTGCACCTTTCGGTGCTCTGCGCGTTTTGGCATTAATGGCATTGTTGATTTCCTCCCAATTTTCGGGTTTGCAGATCCAGACTTTGATTCCAATCAGGCCAGCCAGGGTGTGAGCCTCGACAAAGCCGTAGTCGATGTTGGCGGAGAGGGTGTGCAGAGGCACCTTGCCTTCCTTGTACTGCTCGACACGGGCCAGTTCGGCACCCGCCAGACGACCGGCAATGCGGATACGGACGCCCTCGGCGCCGCGCTCCATGGCGGTCTGAATGGCGCGCTTCATGGCGCGGCGGAATGCCACGCGGCGCTCCAGCTGCTGAGCGATGGACTGAGCCACCAACATGGCGTCCACTTCGGGAACGCGGACTTCCTTGACGTCAACCAGGACTTCCTCGTCCTTGGCGATGTTCTTCAGAGCGTCCTTGATCATGTCGAGGCCAGCGCCCTTCTTCTCGGCCTTGGCGTCCGCTGCGGGAGCGGCTGCGGCCTTGGCACCCTTCTTGTCATTCTTCTCTTCGAAGTGACCAGTGATGATGATGCCGGGACGGGCGGTAAAGATGGTGAGACGGAGACGGCGACCAAAGCGCTCGATGACGACTTTGGAGACGCTGGCGTTCTTCAGCAGGACGTCCAGCTTTTCGCGGATGCGGAGGTCCTCCTGGAGGAGTTCTCCGAAGGACTTGTTCATGCTATCGGCCTTTTCCTTGCTGCGTGCGAACCAGCGGGATTTCCAGTCCTTGCGGAGAGGCAGGCGGAAGCCAATTGGATTTACTTTTTGACCCACAGTGATTTCCTCCTGATTATGCCTGCTGATCCGTGACAACGATGCGGATATGGCTGGTCCGCTTGAGGATACGGCTAGCGGAACCACGGCTGCGGGCCCAGAAACGACGCATGGTCGGGCCTTCGCCGATGGTGGCTTCCTTGACGATGAGCTGAGAGCGGTTCACACCGCCCTGCTCTGCGTTTTCCGCGTTGGCCACGGCGGACTTCAGCGTAGCCTCCACCAGACGGGCGGCCTTACGCGGAATCAGCGCCACGGTATTCAACGCCGTGATGGCGGGCTTGCCCTGGATCAGACGCGTGACTTCACGCGCTTTGCAGGGCGAAATCCGCACATACTTGGAAATGGCGATTTTTTCCATTTTTGCTGTGCTTTAGGGTTCCTTGTTGTTGGGACGAATGACGAAAAAACAAAAAATTCAAAGGCGTTTTTCCCCAGCATTTTGCCGTAAACAGCTTCTTCGGATTGTGCTGAAGAAGGGTCCTTGCCCTGCCTCGCGGTATGGCGAAATACACCACTCGGGAGGCCTGTCCAACCGTGGCGAGAAACCCCGCCCGGCCGGGATTCGGCGCGGACAAATGCGGTATCATAAATCGGGAGCGACCCGATTTTTCACCTGAAATCCAGGTGCATTTCGGTTAATATATATCCTCTTTTCTGAATTGTCCAACCGAAGGACAGGAATTTATACATCCCGCGCTATCTTTTGCGGATTTTGTCAATAATTGTCACTATTCACACCAAATTATTTTATGGAATCTGGCAAGGATACCCCCTAGGTGCGCCCCTCGTGTAGCGAGGCGCCAAAGGCGTTATTTTTTATGCAACAATGCGCCATAGACCAGCGCATTGAATTCCCCGCTGGTCAGGATTGCGGCGGCGAAGGCAGGTCTTACGGCGATGATTTTGATGGTAGCGGCGATTTCGTTATCCCTCTGGAAGGTGAATTCGTCTCCCAGTTTCAGTCCATGGAGAGTGCCCTGGTCCAGAATCACGACTTGTGTCGGCGCATCCAGTTTCAGGATAGCGCAGCTTCCCGCAGTGGTGGCCAGGGTTTTATCAGTGGCCAATTCCATGGGCTTCAGGCATAATTCCAGCTTTTGTTCCACCCCATCCAGGCTTTTTTCCGTCTGCTGGCGAATGGCGGACGAGGCCTGGCTTGCCTCCAAAGCGGCTAGGACGGTCTCCCGATGCTTCTTCATTTCATCCCCCAATTCCTGAAGACGACCGCGGCAATATCCGAGGATCTCCAGCATGCGAGCCCCCTCGGACTTTTCCAAATCCACATCATTTTCCTTTCGCAGAAGCTGCGCCGCCGCCAAATCCGTCGCCACAAGTTTTCCAGATAGTTCATCACTGGCAAGAAGGATGTCCGCGTAGCGTTTCCGCAATTCCAGCAATTCCTTTTGCAGAGCGGCGTTGTCCGCCCCCAGCCGTTCGGCTTCCTCCCGCAATTGCGTCTGGACCTCACGGGACTCCGTCAACTCCTGGCGAAGAATCTCCACCTCGGGAGCAGACTCCGCAAAGACAATTCCCCCAAAAGAGGAAATACAAAGAATTACCAAAAGAATTATTCTCATGCGCGCGTACGTCAAAAATAGGTTTACTCAAAACCCCATCTGTCCTGTGTGAGCCCTTTAGGGCGAAGAAGTTCCCTCGCGCTAAAGCGCTCGCACGGAACAGAAGGGTCTTCTAGCTATCCGGGATTCCGAGGAAGAAGGAGCCTGGAAAGCTGGGGGTCCTTCTGTCCTGTGTGAGCCCTTTAGGGCGAAGAAGGAGCCCCTTTTGGGCGAAGAAAAAGCCCCTTTTGGGCGAAGAAAAAGCCCCTTTTGGGCGAAGAAGTTGGACCTTCCTCCATAATATAGAACAACGATGCCCCACAGACTTCCAGCCATGGCCATTTTTTGAACGTTCTTCGGTTACGCGCCAACCTCGGGACCATCACGCAACGATTATATTCTGTGGCAAGACGAAATTCACTCAACCTCATTCGTATTACTTCCACTTCTACCATGAAAAAATCGCTCATCGCACTCTTTTCCCTCTGCATCGGCATCCTCTTCGCAGGCACCTCAACCGACCAGCAACAGCGCGTCGCTGACGGCTATCGTCTGGAAGGCGCAGCCCTGAAGGCGACCGCGTCCATCTATGGCACCCAGGAGACCATCCCCGCCACGGACGCCATCGAGGTTTTCTCCAATGGCTATGCCTCCAGCGGTTTCTACAACATGAAGCAGAATTGGGATACCGCGCGCATCAAGCAGATTGAAATCACCGCCTGCAGCGACCAACCGGGTTACTTCCGCCTCAGCGGCAATCTGGAGAAGGACGGCGTGCGCACGCAATTCAAATGCACCATCGCCTCCGTCATCCCCGATGGACAGTATCGCACCTACACCTTCCAATTCGACAACAACTCCGCCTGGGAAGGCATTCTCACCAACTGGGAACTCTCCTGGCTGGGTCCCAAAGGCGCACACATCGGCCTGAAATCCATGGATACCCTCCCCTATACCAATGCCCTTCCCAATGCCAGTGCCATCATCGCGGGAGAACCCGCCATCGCGCCCTACCTGCGCCCCCGGGCACAATGCCGTCTCTCCTGGCGGGAAGGCACCTGCCCCGGCGTCACCCTGCGCTTCTATGACTACAAGATGAACGAAATTCCCGCAAGCGCAGTGGAATTGCCTGCGGGCCAGAAATCCGTGGAATTCACCACCCCCGCCGAGATGATCCTGACCAAGGCCACCGTGAATGGGGAAGCGGCGGGTCTTCCCGTCATCCAGCAACTCTCCTACACGCCCATGTTCCAGACCAAGGGCAAGTGGCGCGGAAATTGGCTGTGGTTCCAGAAGGAAGAAGGCCCCGATGACTACAACGCCTGGTTCGAGACCGACATCGACCTGGAGGTGGCCCCCGACTACGCCGTCATCGCATTCGCGGCGGATGACGTGGCGTACATATACGTGAACCGCATCTACTGCGGCAAGAGCGAAATCTGGCACGTGCCCGTCCGCAGCAACATCACCCACGCATTGAAGAAGGGCCACAACCGCATCCAGGTGCGCGTCAAGAATGGCTCCCAGGCCGCGGGATTTGCCGCCGATGTCTATGTCCACGCAGGCGGCAAGGACTACTACCTGGATACCGACGCGTCCTGGCGTTGCGAATCCAAGCTGAACCAGCCCCACAAGATTCCCGAGGTCGTGGAGGAGCCCGTGGTAGTCCTGGGCAATCCCCACACCACCGCACCCTGGAATGGCAGCCTGGGCTACCGCTATGCGGGGCCCCGCGGCGAACTGCGTGTGACCGCCACGGAGGAAGGAAAATTCACCGCAGTGGTGGACAAACTCCCCCCCGAGGACATCCAGACCCTGAAATTCATCCTCAAGGACGCCAATGGTCAGGAGAAGTCCTTCAGCCTCCCCATCAAGCCCGCATCCTACGCCTGGAAGGTCGGCGAGACCATCACCGTGGAATACCGTATTCCGCCTCTGGAAAGCGGCGATTACGCCATCACTTCCGATGACGACTTCGTCGCTCTGACAGGCATCGAGAGCCTTGGCACCCATCACGTGGATGCAAAGCCCATCCCCGAGATCCAGCAGGCTCGCCTAGTGGATGTGGGCACCCGTCCCTTCATCATGCTGGGTGACCGCAAGATCACCCCCTATTTCTATCACGCCATCCAGACCGTCCGCCAACACCGCTTCCACGAATTCGCCACGGCGGAAAAACTGGGCACCGACAACTTCCGTATCCCCGCCAACATCCAGAACTACTGGACTGACGAGGAGACCTACGATTTCACCAAATTCGACGAGGCAGTGGACCAGATGTTCGCCGCGCAACCCGATGCGGTCTTCTGCGTACATATCAACATGCAGATGCCCAAGTGGTGGCTGAACAAGAATCCCGAGGAAGTCATGAGCTTCATGGACGGCACCCTCTCCTTCGCCGACCAATACAAGCAGAGCTTCGCCTCCCAGAAGTGGCTCACCGACGGCGAGAAGCCCATCCGCGCCCTCATCGACCACATCAAGCAGAAATCCTACGCGGACCGGGTCTGGGGCATCTCCATTGCCGAAGGCAACAACGGCGAGTGGTTCTGGGATTGCCTGGGCTCCAAACGCCAATACGACTGGGGCGGCTACAACAAATGCGATATCGAATTCTTCAAGGAGTGCCTCCGGAAAAAATACGGCACTGACGAAGCGCTCCAGCAGGCATGGAATGACCCCGCCGCCACCATCGACGGCATTGACGCACTCCCCGACTGGCATCTGACCCGCCAGGGCGCCCTGGGCGTCCTCATGGATCCCACCAAGGACCAGCGGCTCATGGATTGGCTGGAAAGCCGAAATATCGCGCTCTCCCACGCAATCAACTACTTCACTGGCGTGGTCAAGGATGCCACCGACAGCAAGTGGCTCACTGGCGTATACTTCGGATACCTGACGGAACTGGGTTGCAATAACTACCGCGGACTGCTCCTCACGGGGCACAACGACCTCTGGGAAGTCCTCCAGTCCAAGAATGTGGATTTCCTGGGCGCGCCCTCGCGATACAGCTACCGCAAGACCGGCGACTCCGACGGCATCATGCAGCCCTGGACTTCCCTGGCACTCCACGGGAAGATGGTCCTCAACGAAATGGACTACCGCTCGGGATACTACCGCATCCCCGAACCAAACGACATGCGCTACTATGTGGGGGAACCCTCCACCGCATACGAAAGCGTGGGGCACTTCGACCGCGCCTTCGGCATGAACATCACCACCGGCATCGCGGGATACTGGTTCGATCTCTGCGCGGGCGCACTCTACGAAAAAGCCCTGGATGACGTCATCCTCGAACAGGAAAAACTCTACGAGGCACTGCCCCCCGTGGCCGGCACCACACCCTGCCAAATCGCCATCGTGGGTGACATCGACAGCCCATACTACACCACCAATCCCGACGCAAAGGGCATCTACACCAACGCCATCGAGGGACTCTTCAGCCAAATCTCCAAGCTGGCAGTCCCCTACGAAAGCATGCTGATTAACGACTTGCTGGATCCCACCATCCAGGTCGCCCCCCACAAACTCTACATCATGCTCCCCACACTGGTCCTGGACCAGCAGAAACGACAGGCCCTCATGCAGCGCTTCGAGGCCGAAGGCGCCACCGTCCTCTGGCTCTACTGCGCCGCGCCCTTCTACCCCGGCAAACCCGCCGACGCCACTGCCAACGCGGATTTCCTGGGCATCCAGACCAAGCTCATCACCGACGAGATGAAACCCAAGATGACCACCATCCCCGAATACAGCGAAATCCGCTGCGCCAACCGCGCCGCCTCCATGCCCTGGTTCCAACCCGTGGCGGGCTTCGATGAAATCGTGGGCACCGACGACAACGGCGAGCCCTGGATGGTCCGGAAAGCCATCGGAAACGCCAACCACTTTTACTGCGCATTGATGAACCTGCCCGCGGAACTCTACGGGGACCTCCTGGGCAAATGCGGCATCCAGCGCTACGTCAAGGGACTGGATGACCGTGTCTGGGTGGGCAATGACCTGCTCTTCATCTACGCAGGCAAGGCGGGCACCAAAAAACTCTCCCTGCCAAAGGGCTACAAGGCTAAGAGCATCCTGGGACCACTCCAGGATACCACCCTACCCCATAACGGCACCTTCGAGGCAAAACCATACCTCACCTACGGCTTTATTATCACAAAATAAGAACAATCCCGGGGCTCGATCGGCTACGCCGAAACATCCCCTTCGGGGAATGGGATTGTTTTGATTCCCTCGTCCCGGGAACAATCCCGGGGCTCTATCGGCTACGCCGAAACATCCCCTTCGGGGAATGGGATTGCATTGATTCCATCGTCCCCCAATATGTCCCACAAGAGGGGAGGTATTTGAACGGCGGCGCAAACGGCGCACGTGGGCTTGCACCCGTGCGCCAATTGGGCGGCGTGGACGCCCGTATAAATTATCGTATTTCGCGATATTTTCCGCGATGGTTTCGGGCGATATTTTCCATCATGGATGAATGAGTCCCCAGGGAGAATGTATTGATAGGGAGGTTTCTCAGATTCATTGCCAGGAAATTGACCAACTCGGCTTCCTGGCAATCAGTGGGATCGCCATCCGAGAGGAAGAATACCACATCGCACCAGCGATTTCTCGCCAGGGATGGCGCCAGATTCCGCCAGGCCGCCATCATGCTCGTTCCCCCATCGGTTGAGATATTTGCAATGATACGTTTTGCGGCGAGGATGTCGTTTGTGGAACCATAACTAAATGTCCGATTCTGCGGAAAAACGCGCAAGTCATCGCTGAAAGTCGCCAGCACAAAGGAGCCCACCTGCGTCTGCAATTCATTCTGCGATGCCGCCCGATGGAGGCGGTCCAATTCGGCAATTAGGATACGTTTCAGCAATTCCAGTCGAGAGTATCTCTCGGAGGTGGGGGAGTCCATGGAACCCGAGATGTCCAGCAGAAACAGGGTCGTCGAACGCCCCGAAGTCTCCACACCAAAGAAGCCCTTCTTTGCCTCGTCCAGCCCAATGACTTTCGATTGGGGAGAGTTATCCGCGGAAGAGTCCTTCGCCTTTTCGCCATAGAGTTCCGGCTCGCTGTGTTTCTGCGCTTTCTGGAGTTCCTTCTGAGCGGCCTGGATACCCGCCTGGGCACCCGCAGACGAGCTTTCGTCCAGGGGTTCCTCCGCGGCAGTTTCCGCGTTGGTCTCTGGGGGATTCTGCGGGATGCCGTCTTCCTCGGAGGCGCTTTCCTGAGGCAATTCGCCCATTTCGGCGGACTCTGGTGCGCCGCCAGCGAAAGTCTCGCCCGACCATCCCGCGCCCGTGCCATCTTCGGTCTGTTCCGCAGTCATGCCAGTGCCAGTGCCTTCGCCTGCACCACCCGTGCCGTTGCCGCTACCGCTACCGTTTCCATTACCGCCTCCCAGGCCCATGCCGCCCGAAGTCAGCAGGAAATAGCCCAGAAGGAAGACCAGCACCCAGAAGACAACCAGACTGCCGACAATCTTGAAATTGAGTTCCTTAATACTCATAGACCTTACCGTTCTTGCTGGGGATGATGGCGTAGCCGTAGGAATCGCGGTCTTCTAGCAGGCGGAAACCATGGAATTTTCCCTCCCGCTTCAGGACTTCCCGCAACGCATAGAAGACCTCCGCGCTTTCGGGTGTCACCCAAAAACAGGGCACGCGGTTTCCTGGAAGCGATGCGAGACATTGGCGGAATTCCGCAGAGAGTTTCTCTCCTGCATAGACGGATATTCCGGCATTGTTCTTTGGCACACACGTCACTTGTATCTGTCCGTCTTCCATGGCGTGACTTCTGGCATCCACATCGGCATTGGGATGAAGGAGTTCCTCGTCATCGGGGCCCACGCGCCACACTTTTCCGTTCTGCAAAATCAGGTAGTATGGCAGTTCCTTTCGTCCCTTCATCGTGGTGAAGACCATATTCAGCCTGGAGGCCTCCTGTTCCTGTCGCAACGCCTCCAGTTGTGCCGTGACCTCCTGGCGCGCCAACACATCCTTCTCGATTTCTTCGGAATGCTTCTGGAGGTCATCCTGGGCATTCTGGAGTTCCTTCTCCAGCACCGCGGCCTCCAGACGGCTATTCTCCAGAGCCGTTCGCTGCACCTCGGCTAGGAGCGACCGCTTCTCCACGGCACTCTCCAGCGCCGCGATTTCCTCCATCATCCGCAGACGTGGATCCGAAGAGGCGGTATCCAGTTGTTCCTCCAGGTCGGTCTTCTGCACATCCGCCTGACGGAGCTGCTCCTGCAATTCCGCCAGAATGACCTTGAGCTCCTCCACGTCCTTCAGGCTTACGCTGTCATCCGACTTCTTCTGACGCAGCGAACTGGTCATGGAAATGATTACCACCAGCGCAATTGTGATGAAAATCACGCCGCCGAAGGTATTGCACATGGTATCCAGGAGCAATTCCAGACTGGACTCAGTCTCCTCTTTCATTTGCCCTGCCCCTCCCCCGGCATCTCAAAGACGCGGACATCGTCATTGGGCAGGACTTCCCGCCCACGCTGATAGCCGTTGTCACCCAGAATCCTTGCCAGGCTCTCCGCGTATGTGAAAGACGAAGGCTTGGACAGAAAGACGAAATAGACCTCCGAAGCGGGTTGTTGCTTCGCCCAGGCCAGAAACTCACTCTCCAATTGCATGGGGGCTGCCCCTGGCTTCTTGCGGAAGACTTTCAGAGGCGTTGCCACGCCGTTGGTTCCCACAAGAATGGCGTCCCCAGAACACTCCACCAACAGCGGCCGTTTGGAGATATTGCCGTCCCAGGTAAAGCGCATCATCCGCTTGGATTTCTCCGTCGCGTCCTCCATTTTCGCCTTCTGGGCCTCCAAAGCCGACAATTCCTTCTGGAGTTCCGTCAATTCCTCCACCACGGGGGCGTCCTTCTCCCGGACATCCGCAATGACAGTGCGCAGGCGCTCGCTCTCCTTCTTTGTGGTCTCCTCATCCGCCAATGCCTGGGTCATCTCCCGCTGGAGTTCTTCCAATCGACGCAATAGGGCTTCCTTCCGCTGGGGGAGTGTCTTGGCATCCAACTTCCGCAGTTCCTCCAGGCGCTGGCGCATTTCCTCCGAATTGGAGGTCATCTGTGAGAGGCGTTCCTGAAGGGCGCGCACATCCTCCTGCAGACGGCGTGCCTCGGTCTGTTCCGGAGAGGCGTTGACGGCCTCCCGCATCAACAGCAACAGCGTCAATAGGAGCATCACCAGGAACATGATTCCCGTAACGGAGGTAATGATATCCTGGAAGCTGAAAAATGAGATGGCGGGGGAATTGTCTTTCCGTGCCATGGCGGTATGCCCTATTCCTGGGTGGATTCAATCAAATCGATGCTCTTGATTTTGCTGATGATATTTCTGTGGCAGTAGTCGGAGCACTCATCCAAGAAGCGCTCCTCCCGATTGACCACGACCGTCATCAAGAGCTGCACCACCAACGCGATGACCAGCGCAATCAGCGTCGTCTCGAAAGCGATGGACAGACCGCCCGTGACCCCACCCAGGCTATCAATCAGCGCATGGGGATCCGTGACGCCGCTCTTCACCACTTGCCCGAAGCCACCCACGGCGGAGGAAAGGCCCAGAACGGTTCCAATGAAGCCCAGCACGGGAATTGCCCAGAGGAAGCCCTTCAGGATGGTATAGGAGGAGTGGAGAGTCTCGTCGTCATTCTCCGCCTGGGATTTCAGGCATTCCGCCACCGCGCTGACATTGCCCAGATTCTTCAAATTCATCAGTGCACGGAGAATGCGGTCCAGCAACACGAAGTCCTTGGGATCCGCCACCTGGTCATTGATTTTGTCGATGATCTGTCGCGCAGTGGCGCAGGTCAGGACGAAATTCGGGTCCTCGGGAAGGACATTCAGCGACAAAGCCCTGGCCTGTGCCTTGAGCTTCAAGGATTTCACCAGCAGAATCGCCAGGGACCATGTGCCGAGAAATACGGTGAAATAGGGAATGGTGGAACGATTGTCTTCGCCGCCATGGAAGAACATCTCAATCCACTGGCTGTGGCCATCATGGAAACAAAGCAGAATTCCGTAGAAGATGGCGAAAAAGACCATCCCCAATAGGAACGTCCCCACATAATTCACACAAGTGAATTTGCGGCTCGGCAGTCCACAGATGCATTCTATGTCGGTCCAACGACGAGATAGGCGGGAAGCTTTCATAATCAATGCTTAATGCTTAATGCTCAATGCTTAATGAAGGAGGGGGAGGTTTCCCCCTTGCCCCCTCTTCTTCAATGCTCAATGCTCAATGCTCAATGCTTAATGAAGGAGGGGGAGGTTTCCCC
>DCIO01000060.1 GCA_002315885.1 Lentisphaeria bacterium UBA1724 | reverse complement strand
ACGGCGTCCCCGCCGTCGAAAGGGTACCTATTCATTCGCGGGATTCAGTCCAAGTGTTATCGTACGGAAAATGCAAAAATAACTCTTCAGGAGCAAAAGGATGTATCAGCTTGGAATATGTGGTTGGATACTCGCAATTGTATGCGGGATTGTGGTAGGGATGTCGAAATGCGGCATCCCTGGCATGGCGACGTTGGCGGTGCCGTTGTTGGCGAGCATCTTGCCTGCGAAGATGGCCACGGGGGCGTTGTTGCCCATGCTGGTGGCGGGGGATTTGATTGGCGCGCTGTGCTTCCGTCGTCATGCCGACTGGCGGTTGCTGTGGAAGATGATCCCCATGGCCTTCGCGGGGATCTTCATTGGCTACCTACTGCTTGGGTGCGAATGGATGAACGACCAGGTCATCCGGTATGTGATTGCCTGCATTGTGCTGGTGCTAATTGTGCTGAATCCCTTCAAGGACAACCTGCATGCCATGGTGGCGGGGGCCAACGACCACCGCTGGCAGATGTGGACCATGGTGGTGGTTTTCGGGGTGCTGACGGGCTTGACCACCATGCTGGCGAATGCGGCGGGACCCGTGGCGCTGATATACCTCCTGGCCATGCGTCTGCCGAAGGATAAATTCATCGGGACGAATGCCTGGCTCTTTCTGGTGCTCAACTGGATCAAGGTGCCCTTTATGATTCACCGCGGTATGATCAATGGCGATAGCCTGATATTCAACCTGAAGCTGTTGCCCTCGGTGGTGATTGGCTGCGGTCTGGGACTGCTCTTGAGCAAGAGCCTCTCTGATAACCGCTTCAAACGCTGGATGGAAATCCTGACCGCAATCGCCGCAATTATGCTATTCTTCTAATTTCGTTATTCGATCCAGATGCGATCGATGGAGATACGTGCGCCTTTTCGGGTGAGCGGGTCGAAGCGGATTGACGTGATGGGGCCCTTCCATCGGTCATGCTTATCCAGCTGGAAGGTGAGCTCCTGGTATTCGCCAGTAGGTGAATAGGATGTCCCGACCATCTTGGTTTCGGTGAAGTTTTCGGTAGGGGTCTTCCAGAAGATTTGTGCCCATTCCTGTTTGGTTTCGGGGTCTGGGATCACCTTCAGCCTGATGGTGACCTTGTGATATTTTTCAGCGGGGAAGGGGGATGGCTGGGTCGTATAGAGGATGGGGTCTCTGCCGGAGGTGGTGAAAGACATGGCGCCATCCTCGAAGACCACCTCTCTGATTTGTGCCCGTCCCCTCCAGCCATGGAGTCGGTCGGTGAAATCCCAGTCGCCGAGAAATTCCTCGGAGGTGAGTGCGTGGGGGAGGTCGTATGGCCCCAGCCCCACATCCGAGGGGGCGTAGTTGACGGGCCAGCCGTCTGCGGGCTTGACGCCGAAGGTGTCCCGGACTGCCTCGTACATCCCGAAGCCGTATTCGGTGCAGGGCTCGATGTAGGAGCCCTCGCCCCATTCGTTGACAGGACCCAGCATAATCCACTTCTCCAGGTGCATGTCGTCCGCGAATTGCTTTGCCGCCTGGCAGATTGCCTTGAAGCGCTCGGGGGTCTTGCCGTAGATTTCCAGGTGGTTGTTCCAGGGGCGGTCATCCCAGCCGGAGGTGATATTGACAAAGAAGGGCAGGGTGCCCACGCAGAAGCGCTCCCACCAGTAATCGGCTGAGGTATCCACCAATTCCTGGAAGGAGTAGCGTTTTGTTCCTGGAGCCACATTTCGTGCATCCTTGTATCGGTAGATGAAGGTGGAGTCGTAGCCCTGGTCCTTCAGACGCTGGATCTGGGCGTTGTTGGTACGCGCTTCCGGGAGTTTCATGCCGCAGATATGCACCCCAGGATAGCCCGCTTCCCTGGCGACTTCCTGGAAGATCTGGTTGACACGCGCCACGCCGCCGTGCTCCTTCATATCACGATTCATGCCCTCGGCACTCCAAATCATAATCAGAGGCTTGCCGTCGATTTTCAGATATTCGGGCATGGAAAAATACTCCTTGACCCAGTGACGCGCTACTTCATAACTGTCTTCTTCCGAGTGTGCCCCCGCGGTGAGGTGGTTCGCCCACATCAGCGCAATTTTCATGTAACTGCGGTAGCGGCACTTCTTGAAGGCATTGAGGAAGTGGTCCAGGTGGGTATTCCCGCGATCCCAATACCAATCCACCGCCAGATAGGAAATACCATTTTCCACCAGCCACTTGATATGCCAGTCAATGGCTTCGGGATTGCCTTCGTCATACCAGCCCAGCATGGGCTTGCGCTCGGGGGTGCGCCGCCAGATGCGCTGCCACCCGCCATTGCTCTCGCCATCCCAACCAGGAAAATAGAGTGCCCCAATTTGGTATTCGCCAGTGCTGATGGGATGAGGCACGGGGACGTAGTCGGCTTTCGGCAGCCCCAGCGGCGCCGTGAAGAGGATATTCGCCTCGTAGGAACACGCTTTGCAGCCGGGATACTCGATCTGGACCAAGATGACACCAGAGACTGGCGCGTCGGCTTCCAGGAGGAAGTGAAAGAAACGATAGCCGTAGGCGTCCAGGGACGGCAGCGGCGCCTCTGCGGGTGTGGTGGCGTCGGCACGTACTCCCGCGGGGAGCGCCAGCCGGATGACGCCCTCCGGCGTTGCGGTGGACGCGGAATTCTCCAGCAGCACCGAAAAGTGCATGGGAGTCCCCACACGGTTGACGCCGTCCTCCATCCCCGCCCAGATGATGCTGACGGATGACACTTCTTCCGCGAATGCTGAAAACACGAGGAACAGAAGGAAAAGAGTGATTCGTTTCATGGCCATGTGCTACGTCTTAGAGAAATTGGGAATTAACCACGAAAAGCGCGAAAAGCGTGAAAAGAATAAATGGAAGATGTGCCCCCAAAGGCAGCATCTTCCATCCAAAGTAGTTTCCCCGTAGGGGATGTTTCGGCGTAGCCGATAAAACCCCGGGAATTATCCCGGGGGCGAGGTCAATCCCATTCCCCGTTACACATTAGGGAGTCGGGAGAGGCTCTTGAGGATTTCCTCGTCGGTGGGGACGTAGTCGGTCATGATGCCGTCATTGAACTTCTGGTAGGACATCATATCGAAGTATCCCGTGCCGGTGAGACCGAAGACGATGTTCTCGGCCTTGCCGGTCTCCTTGCAACGGAGGGCCTCCTGGATTGCCGCGTAGATGGCGTGGCTGCTTTCCGGGGCGGGGAGGGTGCCTTCGGTGCGCGCGAAGAGGCGTGCGGCCTCAAAGACCTGCGTCTGCTTGACGGAGGTGGCTTCGAGAATCTTGTCGTCGTAGAGTTGCGAGAGGATGGAGCTCATGCCGTGGTAGCGCAGACCGCCTGCATGGATTGCGGCGGGCATGTATGTGCAACCCAGGGTGTACATCTTTGCCAATGGGCAGACCATACCGGTATCGCAGTAGTCGTAGGCGTACCTGCCTCGGGTAAGGCTGGGGCAGGCCGCGGGTTCCACGGCGATGAAACGGCAGTTGTTCTTGCCCTGGATGAAGTCGCCCACGAAGGGGGTAATCAGACCGCCCAGGTTGGAACCGCCGCCAGCACAGCCGATGATGACGTCGGGAGTGACGCCATTCTTTTCCAGGGCGGCCTTGGTCTCCAGACCGATGATGGTCTGATGGACAAGCACCTGGGAGAGCACGGAGCCCAGCACATAGCGGCAGTCGGGTGTATTCAGGGCAGTCTCAACGGCTTCGGAAATGGCGCAACCCAGGCTGCCCGCGGTGCCGGGATTCTCCGCCAGGATCTTCCGACCCACGGCGGTGGTGTCGGAGGGGGATGGGGTGACTGAGGCGCCGTAGGTGCGCATCACTTCACGGCGATGGGGTTTCTGGTCGTAGGAGCACTTCACCATGTAGACATGGCAGTCCAGACCGAAGAAAGCGCATGCCATTGAGAGCGCGGTGCCCCACTGGCCAGCGCCAGTCTCGGTGGTCACAGATTTCAGCCCCTGCTTCTTTGCGTAGTAGGCCTGGGCAATGGCGGAGTTGAGCTTGTGGCTGCCAGAGGTGTTGTTACCCTCGAATTTGTAGTAGATGTGCGCGGGAGTGCCCAGGGCTTTCTCCAGAAAATAGGCACGGACCAGCGGGGAGGGACGATACATCTTGTAGAAATCCCGGACTTCCTGGGGAATGGGGATGTATTCGTCTGTCTCGTTCAACTCCTGTTTGGCCAGTTCAGTGCAGAAGACCCGGGAGAGTTCATCCAGGGTGGCAGGCTGATGCGTCGCGGGATTCAGAAGCGGCGCGGGCTTGTTCTTCATCACAGGACGGACGTTGTACCAGGCCTTCGGCAGTTCGTCTTCGCCTAGGTAAGTCTTGTAGGGAATTTCAGTTGTGAGCATGGGAGGCATTTCCTTTGGTTGTTTTTTGAAATTGTTCGAAGGTGAGGAGAAGCGATATTTTTTTCTCCGCCACGACAGATTGTTTTGCGCAAAAAAAAGCGGGCCGGCCCGAGTTGTATCTCATCGCGCCGTCCCGACCTTTTGGAAGCTATTGCTTGCGGAAGAACCGCTAGCCGTAATTACACGCAAAAGCTGGTCGTGACGGAGCATCGCCACAACCAATAGTATTTCTTCGCATGTACGGTTACGTTCTTCATAAAAGAGCACTCGCGCTAATTCGTCGAATGCGTATAATCTAGCATTTGAGGAAAATATTGCAATTGGGAGTGCTGGGACTGCTGGGACCTATGGGGTGGGGGGGAATGGGGCCCCGTGAGGGGCCCGTATGTTTCGACGGCGGGGACGCCGTCGGTACACTCACATTTACAGCGAATCCAGTTTTTGTGCGATGCGGAGGAGTGCCTCCTTTGCGCGGTAGTATTCGGAGGGCTTGTTGCGCTTGTGCCAGAGCTGGCAGAACTGTACTTCCTTTTTTCGGAATTCATCCGCCAGTTTCCAATTTGCGGCTTGGTCATCATGATACTTCATGGTAGCCACAAGCTTGTGCATCAGGATGGTCATCTCCGCGCCGAAGCGCAGCTCTTCCTTGGCGTAGGGGTCCTGGGGATTTGCGGTGGCCAGGCACTTGTCGAATTTTGCGAATGCCTTCTCCAGTTGTGGGATGGCCTTCTTGGCGGCATCGAACTTGACCCAGCGCTTGCTGTCGTTCTCGAAGTCCATTTCGGGGGAGGGATCCACCCACTGAGAAGCCTCTACCCATGTGGCGGTGGTGAGTTTCTCGAATTTCAGCCACGCGTCACAGAGTCCATTGGCGCCGAATTCCAGTGCATCCAGAACCTTGTTGAAGGCAGGCACATCCTCGGAGGCCGCGGTATTCCAGGCGCACGCCGCGCCGTATGCGAAGCCGTGCCAGGAGGTGGCGGGCAGATTGATATTGCCGTAGTCGCCCCAGTTGGTGTTGAGGAAGCCCTTGGCGCCATACTTCAGGCCCTTCTTGGCGTAATTCAGGATGTTCTGCTGGGCGATATCGATATTCGCCAGCCAGCGATTCCAGCAGGAGGTGCCGGGGACAACCCAGAAATTCTGGGTGACGGCGGAGAGTTTCGCGGTATCGCGACGGGTGACATTGGGACCGTAATCCCATTCCATGGGGACCACATTCTCGGGGAGTTCCCGAATCAACTCGCTGTTGTCGCCAATGACATCGCCCCAGAACATGGGCGTCTTGCCATGCTTGGACACAATCGCCATGATCTTTTTCAGGAAATTCACGTAGATGCGCTGGATGTCCGCCTCGGATTTCACGAAGCGCTTGTTCTTGCCGCGTCCCAGATCGAAGGTCTCGTCCCCGCAGATATTGAAGTATTTGCTCTTGAAGAGAGGCAGGTATTCGCCGATGAGGTCTTCCACCAGCTTGATGGAGCGCGGGTCGGAGGGATCCAGGGTGGCGTGGGCCATACGGTCCCGGAAGGAGAAGGGATATTCGGAGCCCTTGATATCCATTTCGCTCATGTCTTCCAGGCGCTTGCTGCGCATGGCCATATAGCAGTGGCCAAAAGTGGCGATGGAGGGCACCAGTTCCACGTGGCGCTCTTCGCAGTAGTCCTGCAACAGGAGCGTCTCCTCGGCGGTCAGGGGATCGGCGCCTTCCCAGATGTCGACGTGCTTTGCCCAGGCGAAGGTGTGCTCCACATAGAGCTGCAGGTGGTTCATCTTGTAGAAGGCCATCTTGTCCACCAGCTGCTTGAGGGTGTCCAGGGTGGGAATGGCACCACGGGTGGCATCATGATAGAAGCCACGGACGGGATAGTCGGCGGAGTCCTTGATTTCAAATTGCGGGTATTGTGTCTCGCCCTGGCGTAGCATCTGGCGGAGGGTCTGGACGCCGTAGAAGAGACCAGTCTCCGTAGCGGCTTGCAGGAGGATGCCCTTGGCGTCACCACGAAGCATGTATGCGTCAATCCCCTTGACTTTTGCGGAGATTTCCAGACGGATGGGAAGCCCGATAGCCTGTCCGCATGCAAAACGGATGCGTTTGCCCGTGAGCGCCTGGAAGTCATCGGCGAGATTCAGTGCCGCCAGCAGGAGCGGGTGGTCGTAGCTGGCAGGGAGGAGGATGTCCTCAATTGCGTTCCAGGAGAACAATGCGTCACCATAGGTGGCTTTCTTGGGTGCGGGAATCAGGTTCATGAATGCTTAATGCTTGATGCTTAATGCTTAATGAAGGATGGGGAGGCCCCTCTTTTTCTATTTGTCGTCATTCATCGAAGAGGAGGATGGTGACATCCTGGAGGGGTGGCAGTGCGAAGCGTCCGTCTCCCAGGGCCTTGATGCCGTCATTTCCCATGAGTGTGGTGGCGTGTTTCCATTGGCTGGGCAGGACCAGCGTGGTATTTGCCAGGGCGGGGATGCCATCCAGGGGGCGTGTGGCGCCGATGTGGTTTGTCAGGTGGACCAGCAATTTCCCATCCTGCGTCTTTCGGAGTGTCATGGAGATGCCAGGCAGGGCGTTTTCCAGACGGGCGGTAAGGCCCACGCTATCCACAATCGCCTTGAACCAGCGGCGGATTGCGGTGTGTTCGAAGCCGCGGTAGAATTCAAAGAGCCCCCCTGCCACCAGGCAGAAGACGCCCTTGCCGACGCGGTTGCGAATGCCAACGGGGATCTTGGGGATACCGGGCTTTGCGGCATAGCATCCCTCCAGGGGGACGGGAATCCGTGCGATGACTTCGGCATCCGCCGTGGGTTCCACACGGAACATCCAGGATGGGGATGGCTGGTAGCCAAATGCGTTGTCCGCCTCAAAGCCCTCCCATTTCAGGGACATGTAGTTGAAGCGCTTTTGGTCGAATACGCCAGGAGTCACCTCTGCGCCAATCCAAGCGGGGCGTGTTGTGCGGGGGATGCCATTGCCGTCGGCCCGTGCAAAGACTCCATCCGCCAGGAGTGTCCCGCCCTGTTCCACGAAAGTCTTGAGGGCATCCAGGGTTTCTTCATCCAGACAGGTGGCGTTGGGCACCAGCAGGAGTTTGTATTTCAGGATGTCCTTGGGATTCAGGTCGGTGACCACATCGTAGGCGATATTCAGGTGTTCCAGGGCTGCGAAGGCGCCATTGACCTCGTCATGGTAGTTCCCTAGCTTTGTTTCGTCCTGGGAGCCCTTTCCGTAGAAATCGCTTTCTTCGGGGCAGTTGTTGGAGTGCGCCGCAGTGTTGTAGCTGTAGAAGACCGCGCATTCCGCTACGCTGGTGGTATTCTGGTAGCAGGCATCGTTTTGGGCATCGAATTTCACCATCTCCATGACTGCCTCACCGCCGTTTGTGCGGTAGTTGTCGGGATTGGAGTGGATGCCTAGCCAGACACTGGCGCCATTGCCGATGGCGTCCGCGTAGCACAGGCGCAATTCCGTGGGGGTATGGAGATACCATCCCCAGGGCTTGTGGTCCGCCGCAAAGAAGATGACGCTGGGACGGCCCTGGGCGGTGGACTCCGCAATCTTCGCATAGACCCCGCAACGCCAATAGGGCAGGGTGCGGGGCTTGTCGTAGAAGAAGAAGCCGCCTTCGGTTCCCACCAGGTCGTTGGTAAGGAGGTGGTCCTTCATAACCGCCTTGTCATGATGACCAGAGTAGAGCCCTTCGTTGAAATACATCACCCAGTTGGGATTGACAGACTTGACCTTCTTGCGCAGAGTCTGCTTGAACTCCAACACCGATGCCATGGTGAATTCGTGGATCTCTTCCTTCGTGGCCTGGGACATGGGCTTGCCCGTGGCTTCCAGGAAACGCTTCTGGCAGGCGGGGCAATAGCAGTCGTTGTAGGCGGGACCATCGAAGAAAATGCCCTCGATGTCAAATTCACCCAGGGATTCGATGCACTGGAAGAAGTAGTCCCTCCAGCCGGAATTCAGGCATGCGGCGGGGTAGGTGTTGTAGAGTTTCGTGGTGGAGTTGTCCTCGTGACGGATGCACCAGTCCTCAAAGTGATTTGTGAGGGATGGTCCCAGGATATGGCAGTTCATATAGACGATGGTGCCGATGCCATTGTCCTTGGAGCGCTTCAGATATTCCCGCATGATATGCTGGTGCCGTGCGGGGTCGTAGATGGCGCTATACAGATCCGCGTGAGTATGCAGGAGTTGCTCGGTATTGAAGCCATTTTTCGCCCAGAAATCCGGCATGGCGAGGGTCTGTTCCTCGCTTTGGAAATTGCACTGCAGAGCCGCGATACGGAGATGGTTTTTCATGGATGATTGAGTTGAAACAGATTATTTCACCAGGAAGATGTCGGTGCCTTTCTCACGGGCATCGTAGGAGAACTGGCCGTCGGCTACGGGGAGTTCCTGCCCCGTGAGGAGGTTCTTGGCAACGCCGGTTTCGTGGCGCGTACGAAGGACACGGGGACCCGCGGCGGGCGTATGGACGGTCACCACATCGCCAGAAGCCCAGGTGATATCCCCCTCAGTCTCGTTGAAGACCATCAGCCCCGCTTGTCTGGCGATGCTCCGCAGCCAGGAGGCAGGGAGGGTGTGCAGGGTGGAGAAAATCACACGGCACCCATTGACTTCCGTTTCCGCCAGGACGGTATTGCCTGCGGTGTCCTTCGCCAGGATTTTGCATTCGCCCATGGGGTAGAATTTCGGGGAGAAGGGGACGGTCGGCGTGGAACTCTGCACGGGGGGATTCCCCAGAACCTGGTTCCCTTCTTCCGTGAGGGTGGCGATGGTGGAATTGGCATTGTAGTCCAAAGCAAAATTCAGTCCCGTGAATTCATTGAGAGTCTTGCTGGTGAAGCTATCCCCATCCAGGATGTTTGTGCCATAGCCGAAGATGACCGTCTTGCCGGGCTGCAGGAGCTCCGTCTTGACAAAATCGATTTCTTCCTGGGACATCTTGTAGGGATTTTCGAAGAACCAGACTTTGTGTTCCCGCGGGATGTTCTGGAGACCAGGGGTGATATAGACCTTGAAGGCGGTGCCTATACGGGGGAACTGCCGATACTGCTGAGCAATAAAGCCGGAATTCAGGCTGCTGTGGTAGCTCAACAGGGGCATGGAATTCTCGCTGATGACCACCGCGATGGCGTCCTCGGGAGCGCGGAGGCGGGGTTGCGCATTCCGGATTTCTTCTTCTGCCTGGTTGAGTTTCTTCACCAAGTCCACCAGGCGCGTGTCGCTGAACACCCATCCCAGGCTGAAATCGTAGTAGCGGTAGGCGACATTGTTCGCCAGGCACATGCCCCATTCGCGCTCGATGACACCGCGGCTTTCCTGCAGGGTGGCACAGCGACCCAGTGCGGAGGTGGTATGGAGGGTCCGGATGTCGCTTTCATCCACAAGGACCTTCCCTGCGGCATTGATGGCACTTTCGGGAGGCATGAAACCGCCGGGTTCGCCTGGCCCCCGTTCGTTGTAGGTGGAGGGCGCCTGAATCATGTCCACTGCATCCGAGGCAAGGATTTTTGAGAGCGCCCAATGACCGGAGCCCTGCATCCATCGTGGCGGGGTGATCATGTTGTAGTAGCCGTAGTAGACTGCGGTCAGCGTGCGTCCCTGGGTGCGGGTCTTGATGAAGGAACACAGCCGGATGATGTCGTCGGAAATCACCTTCGCGATGAAATCATAGAGGTCCATCAGATTGGTGTGCAGGACGGGATCCAGGAAGTCGGTTTCCGGGTGCACACGTCGGTCGTCGAAAGTGGGCATCTTGACCTCGGAGAAGGAGGAGATTGGGCGGCGCCAGGCCTTGGATAGCGCATCCAGAGTCTGGTATTTCTGCTTGAGGTAGTCCTGGAAAGCCAGCAGGAATGGAGTGCTGTAGTCAGCGCATTCGTCCAGCCGTTCGCTGCCCCAGTACATCCACTCCCAGGTGATGCCACTGGAGGGCGCGATGCAGACTACATGACGACCGTAGGGGGTGTTTTCCAGGTGGTCGATGAGAAGCCCCAACACCCGCTCCGCTTCCTTCAGCCACTTCTGGGAGGCCATGGAGTTGCATTTGACGGGCTTGACTGTCGGAGCGGGGTCATTGTAGATGCCCGTCTCACCACGGTCGTTCTGGCACAACTCATCGGGATTCTCCTCGAAGAATTTGGTCATGGTGGGGCTCTGGACGCAATCCAGAGCGGGATTGACCACGAAATAGACCTGGGGAGAACGGGCCAGGGCGCTAAGGCAGATCTGGTCCAGGTTGCTGAAGTCGGGGTTGCCATCCTGGTCGTATTGGATGACATGGTGAATCCAGAGGGTCTGGATGCCCGCGCGGAATGCACGCTGCTGTTCGCTCAGAGCCTTGGACCCCGCGGGATCCACCAGGTATTGGGTGACGGGAATCTTCACCGTGTCATCCACCAGGAACTGGGGAATAAGCTCCTGGTCCACCAGTTTGACGGCAGGCAGACCATGGGGTTGGTCGGGGGAGCGCTTGACGACCACATTGTGGAGCGTTTCCGTGATGAGGATGGCGTTGTCCAACTTCACCTCGACGGTATAGGTTCCGTCGGGGATATAGGTGAAATGGATGGGATTCAACTCAATGGTCTGTGGGCCGTCTTTCAGGGCCTCCAGGGTTGCCTTCGGGATGACGGTATCCGCCAGCATGTCGGTGCGGTTGTTCCGGAGGCGAATGGTCAGGAGGCAGTCTGCGCCGAAGACATTGTCGTTTCCCGCCAGACGCATCGTGGGCCGTGGCGTCCAGACCGTGGTTTCATCGGCTTCCCGGGGTAGTCCTAGGCCTGTCAGACGCGCGGTGAATTGTGTGACGGGGAAGTAGAAGAGATTTCCCCAGGGTGCGCAGCCCGCCATTCCCAGGGAAACGGGGTCGTCCTGGGCAGGGATGCCTTTCCAGTTGTCATTTGCTTTGACTGCGCCGCATTTCCATCCAGAGGAGGAGGGGATGATTTGCTTTCTGCCGTTTTTGAAGATCAGGTGGAGTTCGCAGAGCAACCCGCCTGGACCGCCGCCATTGAGGACACGGCAGGTGATGGTGTTGCTGCCATTCTTCAGGGCGCCCAGCACGGAGAAGGAGTCGCTGACGTCATACCCCCCGGCATGTGGACCCTCGAAGAGCGTGTTGTTCACGTATGTGCTGACACGGTCGTCCGCAGTGACATAGAAGAATGCGGAGTCCAACTCCTGGATGTCGTCGATTTTGAAATTGTTGCGGAAGATTGCGTATGCGCCGGGCGTCTCTCCCAGCTTGGGAGCCCAAATCCATGACGCGGTCTTGAAGGGCGTGCGTTTGCTGGCGGATTCTACCCCCAGATAGCCGATGGACATGGGCTCAGTGCCGATATTCTTGAGGGTGAGGACGAAGCTCGCAGGCTCGTCAGTGGGAAGGAGCGTTCCCTCTTTGGCAGGGAGAACCCGCGTTTCAATGAACTTTCCGACGATATCATAGAAGGAAAGACTGGCTTCCAATTCGCTCGTGCAGTCGATCTTCCAGTGTACCTCGCCACTTTCGGAGAGCTCCCCCTGCAGGGAGGAAATCGCCTCGCCAGGCTGGAGGATCTTCTGGGTGAAGGGCGCACGCCAATCTGCTGCGTTGCAATAGGCAAATAGACAGAGCAGGCACAGGAAGGAAAGAATGCGTTTCATCGTATGTCGATAAGTATTGAAAAGGACTTGATTTATGGCGATTTAAGGTAACATAACCGCTTTTTGGAAAACTCTGATTTCTCCCATTCTTAAATCTTAGCGAAAATGCTTGCAAAAAAACTGTTTCGGGAGTTGATATTTTGTCAAAAAAAGCGTAACTGTTCAGAACCCCCCTGTCAAGATATCCAGTAAAATAGTTATCCGTTTTGTATAACTATGCTTGCAATGTAATAGTGATACATTATATT
>DCIO01000123.1:8593-17637 GCA_002315885.1 Lentisphaeria bacterium UBA1724 | reverse complement strand
AGGCTCCCTAGGCTCCCTAGGCTCTCTAGTCGTGTGCCCGGCGCGAGAGCGCCGGGGAGGACCCAATATGATATTCTTCGAGCCCGCCGCGCCGCCCGGTCGGGCGGCGCGGCGGGCGCAGAATGACACGGGCCGTCCTTCCCCGGGTTTCACCCGGGTCTGTGTTCACAGACCCCATCCGGGGTCGAAATCCTAGGCGTTCTAGGCGTCCTAGAAGCAATGCCCCTTGCGTAGGTTATATTTTGTCACGTTACTGGTTTCAAGCGGAGAATCCGTTCAATTTAAGGAGCAAAAAAATGATACATGTGAATGCCCGTGCCGAGATCAAGCCCGAGTGCCTGGATGCGTATATTGAGATTTTGAAGGACTTGGTTCCGAAAGTCCGTGCGGAGGAGGGCTGCATCCAATACGAGCCCTGTTTTGACTGGAGTGCGGATGGTAGCCATGCGCCCGTCATCACCATGGTTGAGACCTGGACCACCAAGGAGTTGCTGGATGCGCACCTGGCGGGTCCGAACATCGCGGATTTCCGCAAGAAGATTGTAGGCATGCGTGGGGCTTCCTCCTGCAACATCCTGGTTCCCGTCCTGAAAGACTAGCCTCTGCCATGCATCCGTGGATTGATACAAACCAGAAATTCCGGGATTTCTGCGCCGCTCTCCCCGCAGGAATGCCCATTGCGCTGGATACGGAATTTGCCTGGACCAAGACATACTTCCCGCAATTTGCGCTACTGCAAATCGGCATTGACCGGGAGCATGCCGCGCTGGTGGATCCACTGGCGGTGACGGACTGGACACCGTTGGCAGAAATACTCGCGGACGAGACACGCAGGAAAATCCTCTTCAGTGGCAGCAACGACCTGCCGATTCTGGTGCGCGCATGCCAGGGCGTCATTCCCAAGAACCTCTTTGACGTGCAGACCGCGGCGGGCTTCTGCGGAGAAGCCAGCACCCAGAGTCTCAAGGCAATCATTGAGACCCACCTGGGGATTTCCCTGCCCAAGACCGAGACACGCAGCGACTGGACCATCCGACCTCTTACGGAAAAGCAACGGGAATATGCCGCGGATGACGTGGTGCTTTTGCCGGAATTGGCAGTGGAATTCGAGGCGAAACTGAAGGACAATGGCAACCTGGCCTGGTTCCAAGAAGAGATGGACACCGCCCACTGCCGTCCCGAAGCCTACGACTTGCCGGATACCGCCGATGCCTGGAAACGCCTGGGCGGCATCCGCAAAATGGAGAACGCCCTGGCACGCCAGCGTGCGGTTGGGTTGGCCATCTGGCGTGAGAACACCGCACGAACCAACAATGTGGCGCGGCCACGCATTCTCTCCGACGAGCAAATCTACTGGTGCGCCAGCAACGCCCCCACGACTGCCGCCGAGCTCCTCAAGATGCCCGAGTGCTGGCCCAAGCGCGTACGGCCCTACGCAGACGAACTACTGGCGCTTATCGCTAATCCACCGCCAGCGCCACAAGAACCGAAGAAACCGAACTACTCCCGCCAGGCCTTCAATGACCTCTCCGACCGCATCCTGAATTTCCTGCGGAAACGCGCACAAGAACGGCAGATTGACTCCGCCATCGTCGGCGCGCGCCATGACGCCGAGAAATACGCCTCGGCGCTCCTGCAGCGCAAAACGCCATCCGGGAAACTCTGCACGGGCTGGCGCAACGAATTGCTAGCGGGACTTTCGAATATCAAGGGGTAGGACTTTCAATTCTCAATTCTCAATTCTCAATTCTTGATTCCGAATTGAAGAAGAGGGGACATGGGTGAATAACTTCCCCCATCCTTATAACAATTCCGAATTCCGCATTCCGAATTAACAAAAAAAGCCGGCTGTCCGTATTGGGCAGTCGGCCTTTTGTTTATCTAGATTATTCTAGGGATTATGCCAGCTTGGGCATCTTCTCCAGGACGATTTTTTCGGCTTCCAGGTTCCAGAGGCCGTTGTGGCGCTTGCAGACCTCGTCCAGTTCGGCGAAGATGGGATCGGTCTTGCCCTTTTCGGCGAAATCGGCGATAGCGGTCAGCGGGAAGTCCTGGTGCGTGTAGATGAGCTTCTTTCCGCCCTTGATATTGGGCAGATTGAGGACGGCGTCCTTGGTGGCAGTCAGACCGCCTACGTGGGTGATCATCATGGAGGGATTCAGGATGCCTTTGCTCATGAGATCCAGCGCCTCGCGGATGTCGTCGGTGTTACCACCGCTGGTGCCCACGATATGGGTGCCTGCGTAGTGGACGTTGTAGAAATTGAACTTGGCGGAGAACTTGGGATCCATGGGACCCGCGAAGAAGTTCAGGCAGCCGCCGCGACCCAGGATGGCATCGCCCTGCTCCACCACAGGAGCCACGGGAGCCAGCACGAAGACGTCGTCATAGCCGGTGCCGTCGGTCAGAGCCATCAGATCTGCCACTGCGGTAGGAGCAGCGGTGTTCTGGAAGACCAGCTTCACGCCATTCTTGGCGGCATCCTCGACGGTCAGTACGGAAGCGGCGCGGTCCAGACGGGCCTGGTCGATATCGGTGACAACCACCAGAGCGGGTTTCATGGGACCATGGACCAGGTAGTCCACCAGGCCAAGACCCATAGGACCAGCGGATGCCAGGCAGGCGCACTTGCCACCCTTCTTCACGCCCATGGTGTGTTCGTAGTAACCGGGGCGCTCCAGACGATACTGTGCGTGGCAGGCGCCCACCAGGCAGCTCATGGGCTCGGAGAGGGATGCCATGAAGAATGCCTCGCCAGTGTATTTCAGCAGGCAGTCCATTTCCATGACGCAGGAAGGAATGCGGATGAGGGTGGAGTCACCGCCGATGGTCTGGAAGGAGTAACCAGGTGCGTCCAGAGAGCCCTTGTAATTCAGGGCGGGCTGGATGCCGAAGCGCTCGCCGGGCTGGAACTTGTCCTGCCACTTCTTGCCCACCTGGCGGATGATGCCGCAGAACTCATGCCCCACGATGACGGGGTTGGTGGCGCAGTCATTGGGAACGCGCTTGTGGGCGGGACCCTGTTCGGCAGCCTTGAAGGTGGACATGCAGATGGAGTCGCAGATCACCTCGGCGATGATACCGTCGTCGCCGCATTCGGGCAGATCGAACTTTTCAAGGCGGAGGTCATTGACACCATACAGACGAAGAGCAGTAGTTTCCATGGTTTGTTTTTGTAGTTGTGGTTGGATTGGAGAGGGAGAAAAGCATGCGCAGAGAGTACGCAAAAACGACCTTCAGGGAAATATCCCCGAACTATTCCTTCAGAGCATCTTCCAGCTGCTGGTTATGCTGCTGGTTGATGTTCTTGATTTTCTGCTTGGAGTTATTGTAGGCCTTTCCTACGGAAACACCGTAGTCCAGAGTCTGCATGACGCCATCCGTGACGGGCTTGGTCTGCTGACCGGGTTTCCAGCCCTCCTGCTGCTGTGCGGCGGCAGGTGGCGGCGGAGTGGGCTTCGCAGGCGCGGCCTTCTTCGGAGCATCCTTCGGTGGTGGAGGCGGCGGTGCACCATCGCAGGAGACCATGACAGCCATCAACGCCAGGCCCAAAATGGCAAGGAGAGTCTTTTTCATTGTGTGTTTCCTCGTGAAAAATCTACGACAGGAAAAGCATTGGAATAATTTAATGCCCTTTTAGTAGTTGTGGGGTATGTCAGAGTGCTTTTCAGAAGATATATTTTAGAAAATTGCGTCAATGGTATGGGGTCATTGTGCCCATACGGTCTCATTTTCGTTTCTTGACGGCACTACGCCGTAGCTACCTCCCAAATTCTTTTTTGCCATGCGTATCTCTCAGATGATTGGACAGCGCCTTCGGGAAGCACCCCGTGACGCACAGACTGTAAGCCATAAATTCCTCGCACGCGGCGGGTATTGCCTGCCCGTCTCCGCGGGTATCTTCACCCTCCTGCCCATGGGTTATCGCATTACCCAGAAAATCGAGCAGATTATCCGTGAAGAGATGGACGCCATTGACGGGCAGGAACTCCTGATGCCCGTGGCATTGGCCGCAGACCTCTGGCAGCAGTCCGGACGCTGGGAAAGCGTGGGCGCGGAGCTCCTGCGATTCAAGGACCGCAATGGCAAGGACATGATGCTGGGCATGACTCACGAGGAAGCCTGCGTCCACGCCGTCCGTGCCAATGTGAGCAGCTACAAGCAGCTGCCTCTGATGGTCTACCAAATCCAGACCAAGTATCGTGACGAAGCGCGTCCCCGTGCGGGTCTCATCCGCACCCGCGAATTCACCATGAAAGACGCCTACAGCTTCCATACCTCCCAGGAGGACCTGGAGCGCTACTACGTCATCTGCCACAAGGCATACACACGCATCTTCCAGCGCATCGGCTTCAAGAATTTCATCTCCATCCAGGCCGACTCCGGTATCTTCGGCGGCAATCGCTCCGACGAATTCATGGCCATCGCCGACTGCGGTGAGGACACCCTCTTCGTCTCCCCCAACGGCAACTATCAGGCCAACCGCGAAGTGGCCTGCGCCAAACTGGTCTACACACCCGAGGCGGAAGCCGCCATGGAGAAGGTCGCCACCCCACACGCCAAGACCATCGCCGAGGTGGCGCAGTTCCTGGGATTGGACGAAGCGCATACCTGCAAGGCAGTCTTCTACAAGGACTCCCAGGGCAAACTGGTCTTCGTGAACATCCGCGGCGACCTGGAAGTCAACGAGACCAAACTGGCAAAAGTCGTGAAGGATGGCAACCTCGCCTTTGCGGATGACGAGCTCATCCGTTCCGCAGGCGCTGTCCCTGGCTACGCATCCCTCTATGGTCTGGACCTCTCCAAGATCCGCGTGGTGGTGGATCCCTCCGTAGTCAACTCCAACAACCTGGTGGTAGGCGCCAACGAGGAAGAATTCCACTACAAGAACTTCAATTTCGACCGCGATGTAGCTGACAAGACGAACATCGCCATCGCCGACATCGCCTGCGTACGGGACGGCGATCCCTCCCCTGTGGATGGCGCACCACTGAAGCTGCTCCACGGCATCGAAATCGGAAACATCTTCCAGCTGGGCACCAAATACTCCGTGCCCATGGGCTGCAATTTCCTGGATGTGGACGGCAAGTCCAAGCCCATGGTGATGGGCTGCTACGGCATCGGCGTGGGGCGTTCCATGGCCGCCATCGTGGAACAGTGCCATGACGACTATGGCCCCATCTGGCCCATGTCCATCGCCCCCTACCAAGTCCACATCATCGGTCTCAAATACACCGACGACGTGAAGGCCGCCTGCGAGAAGCTCTACGCCGACCTGCAGAAAGCCGGCGTGGAAGTCCTGTTGGACGACCGAGGCGAAAAGGCCGGCAGCGCATTTGCGGACGCCGATCTGATGGGCATACCCCTGCGTGTAGTCATCTCCGCCAAGACCCTCGCCACCGGCGAAGTAGAATTCAAGCACCGCGACTGGGGCAAGAACTCCCAGATGCTGCCCCTGGAGGGACTCGTTGAAAAGCTCCAGGCGGAAATCCGCCAGGAACTGGATGCCCTGAACGCATAATTTCCCCTTTCGGACGGCAACAGGATACCCGGCCGGCCGATGATTTTTCACATTTTTCCTTAAACCAAGAGAGGACAACCACATGCCAGTCTGCAGAATCTTCGATTCCACGGGAAAAGAGCTGACCCAGTGCACTACGGATGTCTTTCTTCCACACTCGAAAATCTTCTTCGGGCGCTCGTCTCAATGCCAAGTCTGCCTGAAGGCCTTCGCGGAAAGCAGCATCTCCAGACAGCATTTCTACATCCAGGAAAGCATCACCGGACAGTGGTCCATCTATGACAACGACTCCCATGCGGGTATCCATCAGAATGCGAAGAAGATTGACACCGCGCCCCTCTACGACGGCACTATCATCCGCTTCGGAACACTTTTCTTCGCCTTTGGCGAAAAAGGCGGCCCGTCACACTATCGCCTCAAGTGGACAACCGAAGACGGGACGACCGAGTTCGGATACCTCTGGGAAGGTGACAACTCTGTGGGCGCATCCCGAGACAACTACGTGACCGTGCGTTTGGGCAATGTGGCCCGTTTCCACGCAAACATCGCCGTCCGTGGCAGCACACTCGTCTTGACTCCCCTTAACTCGTTTTTGGAGACGGAAGTCAACGGCGAACGCATCGAGGGGGCCAAACCCATCAATGCAGGTGACACATTCACCATGAATGGCTTCCCCGTGGAAGTAGAACGCATGGACTTTGCGGCACGACGCGCTGTCGTCGTTATGAGCGAAGAGGAAGTCTCCCGCAGAAATACGGTAGTGCGCCAAGAGAAGAATACCACGCTCGTTGTTGTATACTCGCTTATGGCGGCAGGCATCATGCTGCTCATCGGTCTCGTTCTTGCGGCAGTCAAATGGCTGCCCCATGTGAAGTAATCTCCTTCGTCGTGAGAACAATCGCGCTTCTCACCTGGAACGCTGAAAAATGGCCAAACTGGATGAACTCCTAAAACAGGGAAGCCTCGCGGAACTCCAACGGACTCTGCAGGAGATGAACCCCGTGGACATCGCCAATGAATTGGGCGAGATGGACACGGCGGATATGATCCGCATTTTCCGTCTGATGAACAAGGACCTCTCTACCGAAGTCTTTGCCTATCTGGACGAAAATGACCACAAGACCATCGCCAGGCAACTGACACCCGAAGAAGCCAAGCGATTGGTAGAGGACATGTACCTGGATGACGCGGTGGACTTCCTCAGCGAATTGCCCGCCGACATGGTCAAGACCATCACCGACGGCGCCGCACCCGAAATCCGCCACCTCATCAACACTTTCCTGAAATACCCGGAGAATTCCGCAGGAAGTCTGATGACCGTCGAGTTCGTGCGGCTCTTTGAGACTCAGACCTGCAAGGAAGCCATCGCGTATGTCCGTTCCAGCGGCATTGAGAAGGAGACCATCTACACCTGTTACGTGGTGGACAAGGCCACGAAATTGACGGGCATCGTCTCCCTGCGCGAAATCCTCACCAGCAAAGACGACACACTGATCCGTGACATCATGAACACGGATTTCGTCTACGCCACCACGAAAGAGGACCAGGAGCAGGTCGCCCAGGACTTCAAGAAATACGACTTGATTGCGATGCCCGTCCTGGACTTGGAGTCCCGCATCGTGGGCATCATCACCGTCGACGACATCATGGATGTCATCGAAGATGAGCAGACTGAGGACTTGGAGCGCTTGGCGGGTATGGGCCACGCCGAAAAGGGCTACCTGGACTCCTCGGCCTGGGAACTCTCCCGCAACCGCATCATCTGGCTGCTGGTGCTGATGATTTCCGCGAATTTCACCTCCATGGTAGTCCAGCGCTATGAGGACCTGCTTAGCGGCATGGTGATGCTCACGGCATTCATTCCCATGCTGATGGGCACCAGCGGCAATTCTGGCAGCCAAGCCGCCACGTTGATGGTCCGCGGTCTAGCCATTGGCGAGGTCTCCACCAGTGACTGGCTACGGGTCGTCTGGAAGGAGTTCCGAGTGGGCTTCCTCTGTGCGACGATTTTGGGAATTGTCAATCTCGCCCGCATCATCTGGGCGCCCGATGACTGGCAAGTCACCGTTGTTGTCAGCATCACCATTTTCTGTACCGTCATCGTCGCCAAAATCATCGGCGGATCCCTACCGATTATCGCGCGACTCTTCCATCTGGACCCGGCACTTCTTTCCAGTCCGATCCTGACCACCATGGTCGACCTGCTGACACTCCTCATCTACTTCAAGGTCGCCACATACCTCATGCCTTTCCTCGGCCTGGACTTCAATACGGGCGAGCCCCCCGCAACACCGTAACTCCATGATTACTGCCCCCGCATTCATCGACTTGCATGTCCACCTACGGGAGCCTGGACAGACCCACAAGGGTGACATCGCACACGAGACCCGCGCCGCCGTCGCCGGCGGTTTCGGCACCATCGTGGCCATGCCAAACACCACACCCGCGATTGACACCCCCGAGCGCTTCCTGGCGGTTCAGAAGTTGCTGAAGGAGAAGGCCGCCTGTCATGTCATCCAGAGTGCCTGCATGACAAAGCATCGCGCGGGTTTGGAACCCACGGATGTCCTGGCGCTCAAAAAGGCGGGCGTCACCGTCCTGTCAGATGATGGCTCCACCACCCAGGATGATGGCGTCATGAAGGAGGTCGCCGCACGCGCAGCGGAAGCGGGGTTGCTTCTAGTGGACCATTGCGAGGACATGTCCTGCACCCGCCAGGGCGAAATTCGTCTCGTGGAGCGGGACATCCGCATTGCCCAGGAGACTGGCGTCCGCATTCATCTGCAGCACCTCTCCACGAGGGAAGCCGTAGCCTTGCTGGCGGATGCCCGCAAGGACGGCCTGAGAGTCTCTGGGGAAGCCACCCCGCATCATCTTGCCTTGACAAAAGCCGCCCTAAAGACCTGGGGCACTAACGCCAAGATGGCGCCGCCCTTGCGTGAGGAAGCCGACCGCCAGGCGTTGATTCAAGCCGTGGTCTCGGGCGTCATCACCGCAATTGCCACAGACCACGCGCCACACTCCATGGCGGAGAAGGCGAAATCCTTCGACCAGGCACCCAATGGCATCCTGGGCTTGGAAAGCGCTTTCGCGGTCTGCAACAAAATCCTGGTCTATTCCGGAGAGATGACTCTCCTGGAACTCATCAACCGCTTCACCACTGGCCCCGCGGAAATCCTGGGCATTCCACTGCCCAAGAAAATGGTCGCAATCGTCCCGGAAGGCGAGAGAATCCTGGATGAGCCAGAATACTCCATCGCAAAAAACTGCCCCTGGAAAGGCTTCGCAGGATGGGGACATGTCTGTCGCCGGGACGAATTGAGCGACAGTATCACGAAAATCGTCATACAAGACTGATACAGACTGATACCCACGACGGCGGGGACGCCGTCGGGACACCCACGACGGCGGGGACGCCGTCGGTACACCCACGACGGCGGGGACGCCGTCGGCACACCCTTCGACGGCGGGGACGCCGTCGGTACACCCTTCGACGGCGGGGACGCCGTCGGGACACCCTTCG
>DCIO01000123.1:0-8558 GCA_002315885.1 Lentisphaeria bacterium UBA1724 | reverse complement strand
ACACCCTTCGCATTAAGCATTTTTCTGCGCAGACGCCGTCTGTGCTTCACCACAAACCAACAATAAGGAACCCCACCACCATGGCAAACGAAGAGAATACCGCTGCAACCACTGCGGTCAATTCCACTGAATTCATGAACAAGCTGACCTCCCTCTGCAAGCGCAGGGGTATGATTTTCCAGAGTTCGGAAATCTACGGCGGCTTCAACGGCTTCTGGGACTACGGCCCCAATGGCGCGCCCATCAAGCGTGCGGTCGAACGTGCATGGTGGAAGTATATGATCCAGGATCGTGACAACGTCGTCGGGCTGGACTCCACCATCATCTGCCATCCCGAAATCTGGAAGGCATCCGGTCACGTGGACCACTTCTCCGACCAGATGACCGACTGCAAGGACTGCAAGAAGCGCTGGCGCGTGGACCAGCTGCCCGTCCAGGGCGAGTGCCCTGCCTGCGGTAGCCACAACCTGACCGAGCCCCGCGAATTCAATCTGATGATGAAGACCTTCGTGGGCCCCGTCTTTGACGAAGACCACAAGGCCTATCTGCGCGCCGAGTCCTGCCAGCCCATCTTCGTGGATTTCAACACCATCCGCGTCGCCACCCGCAAGCAGCTGCCCTTCGGTATCGCCCAGACCGGTAAGGCCTTCCGTAACGAAATCAACCCCCGGAACTTCACCTTCCGCTCCCGCGAATTCATGCAGATGGAAATGGAGTTCTTCTGCGATGACTCCGACTCCTTCGACTGGTTCGACTACTGGATGAAGGAACGCTGGAACTTCTATACACAGGTCCTCCGCATCCCCGAAAACAAGCTCCGCTGGCACTGGCACGAAAAGCTGGCCCACTACGCCAAAAAGGCCGTGGATATCGAATTCCTCTTCCCCTTCGGCTGGGATGAAATCGAGGGCATCCACCACCGCGGCACCTGGGATATGTCCCAGCACGCCAAGTTCTCTGGCGACACCCCCGCCTGCTCCATCTTCAACGCCGAAACCAAGGAGACTTACTTCCCCACCGTCGTGGAGACTTCCTGCGGTCTGGACCGTATCTGCCTCATGATGCTCTGCAACGCATACGAGGAAGATACCGCCGCCACCAAGAAGGAGGGCAAGGACGAAGATGTGCGCGTGGTCATGCACCTGCCGCCCATGATCGCACCCGTCCAGGTCGCTATCCTGCCTCTCTCCAAAAAACTGGAAGCCCCCGCGAAGGAACTCCAGAAGGTCCTGCGCCAGCAGGATTTCCGCACCGACTACGATGACTCCGGCTCCATCGGTAAGCGCTATCGCCGACAGGACGAAATCGGCACGCCTTTCTGCGTGACCTACGATTTCGACTCCGAAAACGACCACGCAGTCACCGTCCGTGACCGCGATTCCATGCAGCAGGAGCGCGTCGCCATCGCAGATCTGCCCGCGAAACTCTTCGCCATGATCCACGCGTAAGGTTCTGTGCGCCGCGAAGCTTCGCCGCAACAAAATTGCGGCGCACAGGACTCGCGGCGAATCCCCCTTCGCCCCTTCTTAATCATTCCGAATTGAGAAGGGGCGGAGAATCCTTTCTCCCCATCCTAATTCATTCCGCATTTCGAATTCAGCATTCCGAATTAATGATGAAGAACCTCATCTATGTGTTATTATCGGCATTGCTTATCGGCAATGCTTTTTTTGGCTACAGGCTCTACAGCCGTGAAACGCCGAAAGACACCGAAGTCACCATGGAGAAACTCCAGTTGCTGATGGATGTCTTCCAGCAGGTGCGGGCGAATTATGTCGATGAAAAAGATATCAACATTGACGAACTCTTTGACAATGCCATCAAGGGCATGGTCTTTTCGCTGGATCCCTTCAGCGAATTCATGAATACGAAGGAATTTCAGGATTTCCAGCGTGAATCCCACGACACCTTCGGCGGTATAGGCGTCCAAATACACATGCAGGACGGCCTGGTCACCGTCAGTTCCGCCCTCAAGAACACCCCCGCCGCAGCGGCTGGTGTCCTGGCAGGCGACCAAATTATCGCCGTAGATGACACGGACACCACCTCCATGAAGATGGAGAACGTGGTGAAGCTCCTGCGTGGCGAGCCTGGCACGAAGGTCACCATCACCGTTCGTCGTTCCGAGGAACCCGAGCCCATCAAGATTGAGATTATCCGCGCGATGATTGAGAACCTCAGTGTCTCTGGAGAGCACATCATCGAGGGGACCAAGACCGGCTATGTGCGCATCGAGACCTTCCTGGAGCCCACCGCAAAGCAATTCGAGGAGGCCGTGAAATCCCTGGAAGTCCAGGGCATTGACTCCCTCATCATCGACTTGCGGGACAATCCAGGCGGACAGGTGGATTCCAGCGTGGATATCCTCAGCTACCTGCTGCCCCCCAATTCCCTGGTGGCTACCCTGGAGGGCCGCACCCCCCAGATGAATCACGAATACACCACACATGCTACGGGATATCGCTTCCCCGCCGATATTCCCATCGTGGTCCTGGGCAACCGAGGCACCGCATCCGCCGCGGAAATCACCATCAGCTGCCTGCGGGATTACCACCGCGCCGCATTCATCGGAGAACGGACTTTCGGCAAGGCGCTAGTCCAGGACATCAAGGACCTGCCTGGCGGCAACGCGGTCAAATTCACCGTGGCGAAATATTACACCAAACTCCGCACGCCGATTCAGGGCCTGGGAATTCGTCCCGACATCGAAGACAAGCTCACCCGCAAGGACATCAAGGCAATCTTTGAAGCCAAGTCGAACCAGGAATCCGACCAGGTGGACCCCAATATCAAGACTGCACTGAAATTTTTCGCGGATGGCGCTGAATGGACCGTCTATGAAGGCAAGCCCGAAGGGGATTATGACGATGTCCTGCCCCAGTGGCAGCGAGACGAGAATCGCAGATACCGCATGTACGAATACGACATCTATGGCGATATGGCCGATGGCGAAAAGAAGCCCGACGAGGCCCAACCCGCGGAAAACGAATCCACCGAAGAACCCCAGCCCTCCCAGGAGGAGAAGTAACATCATGATCAAGACCGTCGTCAATGGCGCCGCAGGGCGCATGGGAAGAATGCTAGTTGCCGAAGTGCTGGCCACAGAGGGCCTGCAGCTCACGGGAGCCCTGGAGGCCCCGCAGTGCCCCTTCCTGGGCGCCGATGCCGCACAACTGGCGGGTCTGGATGCCTGCGGAGTGAAAATCACCGCGGATTTTGAGGAAGCCCTGAAGGACGCGGATTGCGTCATCGACTTCACCGCCGCCGCGGTCACCCGTGTCATCGCGCCGAAGATTGCCGAGAAGGGCGTCGCCATGGTGATTGGCTCCACGGGACTTTCCGAGGAAGACCTGGCCATGCTGGAAGGCCTGGCCACCAAAGGCGCCCGGATTGTCCAGTCCCCGAATATGTCTGTCGGCGTGAATCTGCTCTTCGCGTTGTGCGAGAAGGTGGCGCCGTTGCTGGGGGAGGCATACGACATTGAGGTGGTGGAAATGCACCACAACCAGAAGAAGGACGCACCCTCCGGCACCGCCGAAAAGCTGGGTCAGATCCTGGCGAAAGCCCGGGGGCTTTCCTACGAAAATGACACCCGCCACGGTCGCAAGGGCCTGGTGGGCGCACGCACCAAGAACGAAATCGGCATGCACGCACTCCGTGGCGGCGATGTAGTGGGCGACCATACGGTAATTTTCGCCACCAACGGCGAACGCGTGGAACTCACACACAAGGCCTCCAGCAGACAGACCTTCGCTAAGGGCGCAGTCCGAGCCGTGAAATTCCTGGCTACCGCACAACCCGGTAAATACGACATGCGACAGGTGCTGGGAATCTAATTCAATGCTTAATGCTTAATGCTTAATGCTCAATGAAGGTGGATGAGGAAGGAATTCCCCATCCACTTTCTGCTTAAATCTCCATTGACATGAAGAAACTCCTTGCCATCTCTTGCGTATTATTGTTCGCGGGCTGTGTTTTTGCAGAAGTCATCGGCGTACGGCCCTACGAGATGGACTGGGCGAACCGCTACGAGGACGCCCATCCCGCCATCGTGGATTTTGAGAAACCCGAGAATTGGACGGGGTTCTGCGAGGGCGGTGTAACGGAAGTCCAGCGCAGCCGCGAGCAGCAGTTATTTGGGGACTATGTTCTGAAGGTCACATATCACAACACCGTCAGTGGTGGTCAGACCCACCAGATTCTGGCGGAGAAGCCAATTCCTGTCCCCGCCGAGGGGTTCGACACAATCACCCTGTGGTGCTATGGCGACTCCCATGCCATCTACGAGGACAAGAAGGCGGGTGCCGCAATTCTGCACGTGGTCTTCCGCACTCCCGATGGGAGAACTCACCACATGCCTCTGTATCGTCTGGATTGGCACCAGTGGTACATGTGCCACCACCAGTTGAGCCAAGAAGAGAAAGCACGTCTGAATCAGCCTGGCACCGTGGTCATCGGTTTCTCCATCAAACCCTCAAACATCATGGCGAACCGCACCATCTATCTGGATAGCCTGTGCCTCTACACCGAAGAATACAAGCCCCTGACCTTCGAGGAACGCCCACAACGCGGCATACCACTCTTCCCAGGACAGGACCCCGGCGCAAATACCGGCACGGAAGTCCTGCCCTTCCCCAATCGACTGGATACCATCCTCCCAGATAGCGCCGCACCAAACTCCAGCGTGGATTTCACACAGGAGGACAACGCATTCGTATTTACCTACCAGGGCGAAGACGGAACCCTGAAAGTCACCTATTCCCCAAAAACCGGAATGTGGGACGACTTTACCGTCTCCTGGAATGGCGCACCGGAATTCCAGCCCCTCAACAACGGCGGCGCAAAGCCCACCAATCCCGCCAAAATCGTGCCGAAGCTCCTCTCCTGCAAGATGGACGCTGATGGGAAAGTCCGTGCGGTGTGGAAATTCATCCAGGGTGGTTCCTCCTACGAAGTCACCTACGCCTTCTGTCTGAAGGGCAAGACTCTGGTCCTGGATACCACGGCCTCCAATGTCCAGAATGTCATCAACTGCGTGACATACGGCGAAATCAAGGCGGAGAAAGTGCTGGATGTATTCCAGACGCCTTTCTACGACTACGCATACAGCAATGGCCGTCCTGCGGTGGCGTTGATCCAGACTGGCGACCAAAAATTCTTCGTCAGCGGTCAGACGGACTGGTATCTCTCCAACGCCAGCAAGCTCATCGGTGGCGAATTCCCCTACGATACTCACGCACAGGTCAATGGTCAGGCGACATACATCCCCAAGACCGACGGCACACGCAACGACGTCTATGAGCGCTTCTTCGTGACCATCTCCCCCAAATACGAAGAGCACCTGCCCGTCATCCCCAATCCCACCTCTCCCTGGAAGCACGTCACCGGCACGGTCATCTGGCGTGCCCACGGCGCCCAGAACCGGGATGCCGACAAGGCCTATTGGCGCAAAGTCTGGCGCTACGGCATGCGGAAATGCCTCATTACCGACCACGAGACCGGCTGGCGCGACTGTGAAGAGAGCTTCACCTTCCGCACACGACCCGCACCTGGCAAAGGCGGCGTGGAAGGCTGGCAGGACTACTCCGACTATATGCAGAACACCCTGGGCTTCGTCTACGGCCCCTACAACAACTTCACCGATTTCGCGCCCGTCAATGAGTTCTGGGACACGGATATGGTGATACGCGAATCCAGCAATCAGCTCATGCACGCCTGGCGTCGCTGCTACGCCCCCAAGGCACTCCGCGGCGTGGAATTCTGCAAAATCCAGGCGCCCATCAACGAAGCGCAATTCCACTTCAGCACCGCGTATTGCGATGTGCATACCTCCTGCGTGCCCTGGGACCGCACCGACTTCGATCCACGCACCCCCGGCGCAGGCACTTTCAACCAGGTCTTCTACGCATACGGCGAAATTATGCTCCTGCAGAAGGCCGCCTGGGATGGCCCCGTCTACTCCGAAGGACCACACTTCTGCTATTACGCCGGATTGACTGACGGCAACTACGGCCAGGACCGCACCTACCGCATCTACTCCCGGCCATGGCTGGTGGATTTCGCACTGCGTCGCATCAACGAGAAGGAGTGCGATTTCGGCATCGGCAATGTCTCCATGTTCTATGGCGAGGAAGTCAATGGCGGGCACGAATGGTCCCAGACCAAGGAGATGCGTGAAAAGACCATCGACCGCTTCCTGGCAGCCACCCTGGCATTCGGTCACACGGGCTTCCTGGTGATGGAGGACGGCATCCGCGGCGCCCTGCGCTCATATCACATCATGCAACAGATACAGTCCCGATACACCCAGAGCAAAGTCCAAAATATCCTCTACGGCGACGAACAGGGACAACTCTACCCCACCTCACAGGCGCTGATCAATGGCGCCTACAAGGAAAACCACCTGGCCATCGACTACGAAGACGGCACACACCTCCTCATCAATGGAAACCCCACCAGGAATTTCACTGCAAACCACGCAGGAAAGAACCTCACACTCATCCCAAATTCCTTCCTGTGCTGGACGGATGACGGCGAAGTCTATGTCTTCAGCGGAGATCACAACGGCCAGCGCGTGGACTATGTGGAATCCCCCGAATACATCTATTTCGACGGACGGGACAGACTCCATCATGTCATGCCCAAAGCCGATGGCGTGGGCTGCGCAGTCTGCCGAAAAGACGACGATACACACTGGGAAATCATCCCATACGAAGGCGCGCAGGTGGGCTTCGCAATCCCTGGCGGCGATGCACACGCATTCGACTACGACGGCAACGACCTGGGTCCCGCCAGGACCGTCCGCTACCGCGGCATGCTCTATGTGATGCCCGTGGAAGGCGCATTCAGCTACAAGGTGGATGCCACGGCGGAGACGCCCGAGACCGCCCTCACCTGCCAAGATTACGACGTAGTCTCCGACACCTGGGTCGCCATCCATCGTCCCAATGCCCCCGACTACGAGACCATCATCCACGGCGACGTGGGAGAGCGCATCTGGGTAAACGTTGATGGACAGGATATCTGCTTCGTCATCCGCCGACTCCTGGATTACCAGGTCTCCATCTCCCAGGACGAAGAGAGCCTGCTTTGCCTCCTCAAGAACCCCGGCGAGACCCCCGTGGAACTCACCGTATCCAGCAGTTTTGACGCGAATACGCAGAAGATTTCACTGGGGTCTTTCGGACAAGCCACCGTCGCTTACTCCATCCCCGCAGAGATGGCCGAAGGGACCTTCCCCGTCGCTTTCGAATTTGCCAACGACAGCCAGGCCATCTCCTGGTATGGCGGTATCACTCGTTCCTTCGGCAAAGACGTGGTCTTCGATGGCTTCGATAGGAATTTTGCCAAGGGCTCCGACATCTTGAACACCAAGACCGAGGCATCACCCTTCAGTCTGGGCGCCAGCGTCATGAAAGAGGACGTCTACAGCGGCGGCGTAAAACGCCACGGCATCTTCATGCATCCCCCATGGAGAGATGGCGTGCTGGGCATCACATACACCATTCACAAGGTCACCCTGCCCGACGTGGACGGACTGCGCTTCCAGGGCTATGTGGGCAAGAAGGACTCCTCCTACCCCGGCGATGGCCTGCGATACTGGCTGGGCGTCACCCCGAAGGACGGCAAAGAGAAAATTGTTGCCGAAGTGCTGGTTCCCGACCACAACTGGTATCCGATTTCCGCAGATCTAACACCATGGCGCGGTCAGGATGTCACCCTGCGGCTCATCACCGACAGCGGCCCCAACAAGAATTCCGAGGGCGACTGGGGATGCTGGGGAGATATGGAAATCATCCGTGACCAGGAACGCATCCACACCACCTTCGCGCCTAATCACGAAATCTTCCAGATGTCCAAACCAGATGACAACGCAGCCCTCCCCACCGAGGAGGAGTTGGCAAACGCCAGAAGCGCACGGCTCATCTACCAGGCACAGGGACTCAATAGCACACCCGAAAAATACCCCACCTACGCCAAAATCAACGACGCGGAAATCGGTGTGCTTAAATGCGCTTTCGGGAACGAAGATAACAATGCCTGGTCAGATAACACACCAGTGGAACTCCCGCAGAACGCACTCAAGAGCCTCAGGAAATACAACATCCTGACTCTGGAAAATCCCGATGAGGATTGCTTCAAAGTCACGGGCTTCTACCTGGAAGTCACTCTGAAAGACGGCCGCGTCGTCACCTCCCGCAAAAATACCGCAGTCTTCTCACAACCCGAGCATTGGAAATTCGGCGAAGGCATCAAGGTCCCCCAGGGAGAACTCATCACCATCCCCATCGCATTCTAGGATATTCGTCCCATCGACGATTTGTAAAAAAGGAAATGGTTGTATAGCAAACGAAGGGAACTGCTCATTGCCAGGCACCGCCAAACTGACCGTAATGCGTTCACCGTCGCGAATGTGGATTCCACACTAACGGTCGAAAAGAAACAGCGAGGTAAAGCAGTTGTGTGCTCGAAGCGAGAGCTTCGAGGGAAGCGCAAGCTTCCAGGCGTCCGCCGTATACCCTCCCTCCCACACTAACGGCCGAGAAGAAAGCACAAGG
>DCIO01000075.1 GCA_002315885.1 Lentisphaeria bacterium UBA1724 | reverse complement strand
TTCCGTCCCATCCACTTCCGTGGCGTCTGCACCGTCTGCCTGAAGCTCTTCAACATCACCGAAGCGGATGTGGCGGTCTTCGGTCGCAAGGATGCCCAGCAGGCGCTGATCATCGAGCGGATGGTCCGTGACCTGAACGTCCCCATCCAGATCATCCAGGCGCCGTTGATTCGCGAAGCCGATGGCCTGGCGAAATCCTCCCGCAACAAATACCTCTCTGCCGAGGAACGCGTCCGTGCCCTGGCGTTGTCCCGTGGTCTCAACAAGGCCCAGGCCGCATTTGATGCCGGGGAGCGTTCTGCGGAAATCCTGAAAGGGCTGGTTCGCAAAGAACTGGAAGCCGTTTCCTCCGAGCAGATTGACTACGTGGACCTGATGTCCCGCAAGACCCTCCGTCCCATCGACACTGTGGATTGCCCCGCTTTGCTGGCCATCGCCGCATACATCGGCAAGACACGCCTCATTGACAACATCTTCCTAGGCTAATTCCCTTTCCATGACGGACATCCAGGACATCCAAATCGGCGCCTCCCCCGAGCTACCTCTGGCGGAAACCCGTATCCTGGGTGCATCATGCAAGGAAGCCACCGCCATCGCATTTGATCCACGAACACTTCCCGCCGCGGAAAAGTGCCCCGCACGCAGTGGCCCCCTCGCCGTACTCATCCTGGCGGATGGCCCCCACGGGCGCCTGGCTGACGTGATGGCAAAGGAAGCCCTGAAGGGAGGACATCGCGTCACCATGGTAACCGCCGTGGACCGCCCACTCCCCGCTGGCGTCGCGAAGCTCATCGCCGACCGAGATGCGGATGACTTCTCCCTGGCCATCGCGCCCATTCTGCGGGATAAAGAAGATGCGCCCGCTTTCCAACTCCTCATCGACTGCGGTGCAACGCAACCCCGCCACGCTCGCCAGGACCTGGAAGAACTAGCTCTGCCGAAGACACACATCGTCTTTGTATCCAACGACCTGGTCTACGCACCCAAACACCGCGGCTTCCCAACCACACCGGACAACGAATTCATCTGCGATCCCGACTCACCCTGGAGCGCACTGCGGCAGGCAGAGGCGGAATTCCTGCAAAACACCCTCTCCACGGAAATCACCTGGACCATCCTGCGCCCTACCCTCACACTGATTGACGGGGAATCCCTGGATGACTTCCCACCCTTTGTCCACCGCGTCAACGCCCTCCGACAGGAGCGTGGCGTGCCAATGCTTTCAGGAGGGCACTTCCTGGTGCAGCCCATCGCCGCCACGGATTTGGCACGCATCGCTCTGGCGACTCCCTCGGTGCCAAAATCCCATGGCATCGCCATTGACTGCGCGGGCCCCGTCCCCCTGGAATTCCAGCAACTCTGCGAGTTAGCATCGCACCTACTGGGCAAATCCTTCCAGATTCTAGAGCTCCCTGAGACGGGTCTCTTCGAAAATCATCCCGAATACGCGCCGTACTCCTGCCACAGACTCTACCCGCTGCCCTGGAAGTACGCGCCTCTTCCAGCGCCCATGACCGCCCCCGCGGATGCCCTCCGCGCCATCTGCCTGTAAAATCCTTTCTCTCGTATGCAAGTCGGTTCTCAAATCAATCTCACCATCCAGGATATCGCATTTGGCGGGGACGGCGTCGGTCGTACAGAAGAGTGCGTGGTCTTCGTGCCATACACCGCAGTCGGCGACCAGGCACTTGTCGAAATCACCGATGTCCGAAAGAATTTTGCCAAGGGGCGTGTGCTTGCCCTGAATACCCCCAGTCCCGACCGTGAGGAACCGCCCTGCCCACACTACCAGCGTTGTGGCGGCTGCCAATATCAGCATCTCACCTACCAGGCTGAGTTCGAGGCAAAGAAAAAACAGCTGGTCAGTTGCCTGTCCCGTCTGGGAGGCATCAAGGACCTCCCCGAATTGGATACCGCGTTCCCTGCACCACAGTGCTACGGCTACCGCAACAAACTGCGTCTGGAAGCACATCCCATCCCTGTCCCCCGGGGCGAACCGCCTCAGGTGGACTACGGATATTTTGCCACGGACAACAAGACTTTCCTCCGCATCAACGGCTGCCGACTGGCTCGCACCGAACTCAACAAGGCACTGCCCAACGCCATTAAAAGCGACTGGGGAAAATCCAACGCCCACAAACACAAGAACGAGCGTCCAGGAGCGGTGACACTGCGCATCGACAGTCAAGGCGAAATCAAATACTACTTCGGCTTCGCACCATCCCTGGGGTGGTTCCGCGAAGAACTGGCTGGTGTGGAATACCGCGTCCCCGTGGGGTCATTCTGGCAAGTCAATCCCCCCGTCGCCTCAAAGCTCCTCCAGACCGTCGATGGATGGATCAAAGACCTGCCAGTGGAAAGCCTCATTGACGCATATTGCGGCGTGGGAACCTTCGCCTGCGCACTCACAAAGCCCTTCCGGGACCGACTGCTCATCGAAAATGACCACGCCGCCACCGAGGCAGCGGAATACAACCTCCAACAGAAAATGCTGGGATGCCAGGTCCTAACCGATGCCACCGAAAAGGCACTCCCCAAGCATCTGAAAAAATACGACCAGGACAAGACGTTGGTGGTGCTGGATCCCCCACGCACGGGATGTCAGGAACAAGTCCTCAAAACCATCCTGGAAAATCGTCCCGCATTCGTCCTCTATGTCTCCTGCAATCCCTCCACTCTGGCAAGAGATTTAAAGAAATTGGTAACAGAGGGCCCCTTCTCGCTGGAAAAACTGGGAGTTTTTGATATGTTTCCCAGGACAGCTCATTTTGAGACCGCTGTGTTGCTGAAACGATAAAGGATTTAACAGATGGCTTCCACATCGCCCAAACCAGACATTAAAGATCCAGGCGCACTGGACCGCACTCTGAAGGCAGATGACCTCGAACTGATGAACGCAGTCCGAGACGAACGCCTCGAAGCCCGTGTGCCCAAAGTGGAGCGTACCCAGAATATTCTCGAACGGGCAAAGACTCTGCTGTCGAATTCCAAGACACTCATTTCGGCGGTGGAAGGGGAGAGCAATACCTCTATCTCCAAGACAAACGTCGACGGTACGAACATTTCCAAAGGCTCACTCACGAATCCCTTGGAGACCGTCATACGCTATGTCCACAACGAACTGATCCCCGACAAGCCCGACTCCTCCTCCAGCCTCCTGCTGAGTCACGACGGCCGTGTCACGGATTCGATGCCGGATATCAATCTGACCCCACCCGACATGAGCTCCTTGCCCAAATTGTCGGACAACTATGAGATTATCAAGCGTTTTGCGAAAGGCGGCCAGGGCGTTTTGGCAAAAGCCCGGGACAAGATGCTTCGTCGTATTGTGGCAGTCAAATCCCTGCGTTCAGAGCATCTGAACAAAGAGGACATCCGCCGGGCCTTTATTGAAGAAGCACTGATTACCGCGCAGCTGGACCACCCCGCCATCATCTCCATCTACTCGCTGTTGCGGGATGACAAGAATGGCATCCACCTGAGCATGAAGCTCCTGCGAGGGAAAACCCTCAACGAGTATCTGGAAAATGTCCAGGACAACTATGTGAAGGGTGTGACCTCACAGATTAGTTTCAATGCCCGTATCAAAGAAAATCTGGGTATTTTCGTGAAGATTTGCGAAGCGTTGGCCTACGCACACAGCCGGCACATCATCCACTGCGACCTGAAGCCCGACAATGTCATGTTGGGAGAATACGGTGAAGTCTTCGTCATGGACTGGGGTCTGGCAAAGAAATTGGATGCCCGAAGAGACATCCAGCAAATTGACTGCGCCATCCCCCTGGTATCCATCAAGGAAGAAGAGGGCAGTTTCGAGCTGGTGGTGAAGCGTGACCCCGATGTGGATCTCCTGTTGGAAACCAACAAGCAGGTTATGCTGAATGGGATGACGGGAACGGTCTCCTCGATTGCCAACGAGTCCTTCAGTATCCGCCTCCCCGCAGATACAACCGTTTCCACCAGTCTGCTTGACGTCAATGCAGGAGACCGTGTCAACCTGCATATCGATATAGGCACCAACTCCCCCAACGCAAAACCCAAACTGGATGGCACACCGCGTTTCATCCCGCCAGAGGCATACGCAGGTGTCCCCCGAGACGAACGAGCGGATATCTTCGCACTGGGACTAATTCTCTTCGAGATGGTCACACTTCGTCGCGGATATGACGGGCACTCCATCAAAGAGGTCATCCACCAAGTCCGCGCTGGCGAACGCAATCCTGTTGCACACCGCTTCGGCTTCCGTATTGACAAAGACCTCATCGCCATCATTGACAAGGCAACCGCATACGACCCCACCGACCGCTATCAGACCGTCCAGGAGCTCATCGCCGATGTCCAGCGACTGATGAATGACGACGAGACCGACGCCCGTCCCGACAACTACTTCCGTTTCCTGGCTCGTTACCTGCGTCGTCATAGCAAGATGGTGATTATGCTTGCACTGGCGGGCTGGATTTCAGCGTTGCTGGTCTCCCTGGAGACTTTGCGTGCCCAGGAAAAGCAGGTGGAGGCCAGCCTGAGGGAATCCCAGAAGAATGTGGATTTGCTGAAGAAGCAGGCAGAAGAACAGCGTTACCAGGAATTGGTGAGTCAGATAGAGGACCAGACCAACAACAACGCATCTCGGTTGTCGGGGAAACTGGTGGCCTTCACCAACGCCCTAAGCAACATCGCCATGCAGGCGGGCTCCTATCTGGATGTGAAGGAGGCGGTGAATTATCCCGGTTCGCTGCCAATCTACCCAAGCGAAGAAGTCACCGACCGCGGTAGTGTCTACTCCACCATATTCAATCGTGAAATCGGTATGGATTTCTGCACCTACCAGCAACCCGAAATCCAGAGTCGCGAAAATACCGAGGAAATCATCCGGCGAATGCGTCCCGTGGCAAAACAACTCCAGCAACTGGTGCTTTACTCGAATTTTCCCTTGCTCACACCGCCAGTCAATGTGGACAACGAGGAATTGCGTGCGCGTTGCGCCGACGATGGCATGCCCGTCTTCCAGGATTACATCGCCTTGGAAGACAGCCATATCCAAATCTGCTTCCCAGGTCATAATGCCTACACCAGCGATTATGACAACCACGACCGAATCTGGTATCAGGAAGCAAAGGCACGGGCAAAGAAAAATCTGCGTGATCCCCATTGGACCCTGCCCTATATGGACAATACCACGGGATGCTATGTGTTGAACTGCACCGTCCCCATTGTCAGTCAATACGGGAATTTCCTCGGTGCCTGTTCCTTCAAGATGCGCGTCTCATCCATGAAAGAGATGATTCTGGGAAATGCCGCCACACACGAATATGTCCTGGAACGGTGGATGCTGACACAGAATGGGCGGGTGCTCTTCCACCAGAAGGAGAACGACCTCGTCCTGACGGATAGTTACGCTACTGAGGCACTTACCCATATCCCGCCATCCATTCAGACCATCGCCGCGGATATCTTCAACCAGGGCGACACAACCTACTACGGCTCGAAGGAATTCCTGGAAAATGGCTACCAAGTGACCTATCACTACGCCTATATCGAACGTCTGAATGTCTATCTGCTCACAAAGACCTCTAAGGCAAGACTCCTTAAACAACTCACCAACAACAGCAGATTCCGCAGAGACGAAAAATTCCGCGGCCTCCCACCCGGACACTAATCAATGCTTAATGCTTGATGCTTAATGCTTAATGAAGGAGGGGGAGGTGTCCCCCTTGCCCCCTCTTCTTCAATTCGGAATTCGGAATTGCTGGAGATGGGAGCCATAAGAATTCTGCCCTAAATACAATGACAACTGGTGCAAGACGTATTTCCTTCGGCAAAGGTCTGCTGATTATATTTGCAGTCGCACTGGCATTGCGCCTTGTGGTATGCTGGGAGCTCCGTGACACCAGCGCGGTGAATACCCCCGCCAGCGTCACGGACATGGCCACCTACAAGGAGCTGGCGCTGGCAATTCGTCAGGGGAATTGGCCGGCGTTCTTCGACTACCAGCCCTTCTATTACACGGTATTTCTGCCCATCGCATACTTCCTCTCGCCGGATGGTTCCGCCTGGGCGCCCATGCTTCTTCAGGCATTGGTAGGCGCAGTGACCTGTGTCCTCGCCGCACTGACCGCCGCACAGCTATTCGGGCGTCGCGGTGGCTATCTAGCGGGTGCGTTATTGGCCATCAGCCGTTTCCATATCTTCTACACGCCCTTCCTGCTATTGGAGGTCTGCTTCGCATTCTGGGCAGCGTTGGTGCTCTATGCCCTCGTGCGACTGATGCGTCAATTCTCCTGGAAGTGGTCGGCGTTGCTGGGGTTTGCCTGTGCAGGAGCGCTCCTAACCCGCGGCAATGCGCTTCTGTGGCTGCCAGGCATCGGCGCGCTGATACTCTGGCGCGGCTGGAAGCAATGGCGTCCGCTGGCGCTAGTGGCGACGGCCTTCATCCTAGCGTATGTCCTGCCGATTGCCCCATACTCCATCCACAACTCCCGGGCAATGGGCCATTTCTGTGGAGCATCCGTTGCGGGAAACAAGGTCCTCTCTTTGGGGAATTCCCCCGAGGCACCCGCGGGTGGCCTGGAATACCCACGTACATACTACGCCTGGAATGCCGACGAGGAGTCGGGCAAACAGAGCGTCCTCAGCCATATCCTCCAGTGGGCAAAAGAAGAACCCGCGGCCTTCCTGGAATTGGAGGTACGGTCGTTGTTGCTATTCTGGGACCACACGGAAATCCCAAACAATGTCTGCATCGACATCAATGGCAAGGACAGCAAACTGCTCAATCTGCCGCTTCTCCTGCCCTGGGGAATCCTGGGAGCACTGGGCTTCGCGGGATTGCTGCTGAATAGCTGGTGTCTGCGAAAAACACGCCTGGCCGCCACCTGGATGACGCTGGCATTCTGGGGCGCCACCTCCGCATTCTACCTCCTGGCGCGCTTCCGCATCGGTTTCCTACCCATTCTCTGTATCGGCGCAGCGGGCGGCATCATGGAAGTCATCCGACGCATCCAGACCGCACGACGCCATCCCACCCAGCAAAACCGAAATCGCCTGGCCTGGGGAGGCATCGCAGTGCTGGTAGCCTTCTTCGTGGTGGATATCGCCCATGACACCTACTGCGATTTGGTCATGCCCGCATTCTTCCGCACCGCCAAGCCCAATGGCATCGCCTTGGAATACAATGACGAGAAGGTGATTTACGACCACGGCCCCCTTGGCTTCGGCGGAACCATCCTCCTGGGAGTCCCCAAGGAAGGTACTGAAATCACAAAGTCCTTCGCCGTCCCCGAAAAATACCTGTCCGCAGAGCCTAAATCCCAGCGACTACTCCTGCGTATCGCAAATTCCGCCATCCCGGATGGCACACACACCAACGCAAGACTCGCATTGGACGGAAAGGAGCTGCATGCAACAAATACCATCGTCACCGACCGAACCATCCAGTGGATTCAATTTGATTTCCAGGCGCCCGTAACCCAGAATCCGAAATTCACCGTATCACTCCCCCCAGACAGGTTATTCCAGAGTGGCGCCATCGCCTTTGATATTCAGCGAGATTATCAGCGCACACTCCTCAATGGCGAACCCTTCCCCGCCGAAGCCACCGCCGAATTGATTCTGGATTGAATCTTCGGGAATCTGTCGGCTGCGCCGAAACATCCCCTACGGGGAAAAATTCAAGTGTCCCTTGGAGCCCTTATAAAAGATTTCGCATTCCGAATTCTGAATTGAAAAAGAGGGGGTAAGGGGGATACCTCCCCCTCCAACATTACGCATTAAGCATTACGCATTAAGCATTGGATTCTAGCGATTTCCTGGTCGCATTCCTGTGTGAGCTGGTCAATAATTTCCTGGACGGTCTGTTCTTCGTTGACGAGCCCCACGGATTGCCCCGCCATGACGGACCCCCGTCGGACATCGCCCTCCACGGCGGCCCGCCTTAGTCCTCCCACCCAGAAGTGTTCGATTTGCGCCTGTGCATCGGTGCGGCTAATATGCCCCGCATCCAGCATACTCAGGAGATTCAGCTGAAGCCGCTCGAAATCCCGCGTGCCCTCATTACGTAGCGCACGCACCGATACCACGGGAAGCCCTGGATCGAATTCTCCCGTAGGCTGAGCTTCACGGGCCGCGGCACGCAACAACGCTTGCTTGAAATTCGGGTGGACATCGCATTCCTTGGCAACCGCAAAGCGAGTCCCCAGCTGCACCCCGGAAGCACCCAGCATCAGCAGATGCGCCATCAGACGCCCCGTGCCGATACCGCCTGCCACAAAGACAGGCACCTCCGCGCAGTGGAAAAGAACCTGCTGTATCAGGACCGTCAGCGAAACTGGTCCGATGTGTCCGCCGGCCTCCGTCCCCTCCAGAATCAGCGCATCCGCGCCGTATGCCAGGAGGCGTTTTGCCAGGCTTTCCGTGGAGGCAAAGCAAATCACCTTTGCTCCCGTAGCCTTGATGGCCGCAATTTCCGTATCTCTGGGAAGGCCCCCCGCGAAAATCACATACGGCACGTGGTTATTCTGCAGGACCGACAGGTGGTCGTGATAGGCGGGCCCCAAAGTAATCACATTCACAGCGAAGGGCTTCTCCGTCAACTGACGGGTTTGAGCAATCGCCGCCTCAAAGTGCGTGGCGGGCATACTGCCTCCCGCCAGGGCCGCGAAAGCCCCCGCGTTGGAGACCGCCGCCACCAATTGGGGCGTGCTGACCCAAGTCATGGCACCGCACAAAATCGGCACACGCGTCCCGAGGAATTCATTTCCGCGTGCGAAGAGTTTTTCCGTAATCTGATTCATCGTCATTCCTCGTGAGGCACCCTTGACTCAATGCTATTTCGAAATGCTGAAGGCCTTCTTGCCGGTTTCGTCATCTATGCGGAGCATCTGTCCCATGATAGCGAGGGAGGCATCAAAGATGACATCCTCTCGTGGCGCGCCATCGTCGTAGAGCTTCTCATCGGCATCATGGAGACGCTCGTGTTCCGCGTCATCGGGGGTGCGGTCTGGCGTAAAATGCCGCATACGCCGCACCGCCGCAGTCTCCTCTTCCTGATATGCGCGACGTGCGTTGATTTCCAAGGGCAACGAACGCTTGTCCCGCATCTTCAGATACTCTTCCACTTCCTTCGTGTATCGAACAAACGCGGGAGTGTTCTGGGCATATTCCCCATAGAAATCCTTGAGAACCGGGAGGTATTCCTTGAGATTCGTCTGGCTGGTATGGTATGCGGGCTGAATCTCATCCCAGGGAAGCACATGAGGCAAATCACCCTCCGAAGTCTTGGAAGCCATGTGGAAGGACGGGAAACAGATATCCGGAGTGACACCCTTAATCTGAGTCGCACCACCCGTATTCCGGTAGAATTTCTGGATGGTCACCTTCACACTGCCAGGCTCCTGAGCCCCCAGCAAACGAGCATTCTTACGAATCTCAAAGACACTGGACAAATCCGCCACGGACTGCACGCTGCCCTTGCCGTGGGTCCCGGGATCACCCACAATCACCGCACGCTCCGTATCCTGCATACATGCCGAAAAAATCTCCGTAGCGGAAGCCGCACCACGGTCCACCATCACCAGCAGTGGCCCCTCAAAGAGCGGTTCAAGCATCGTGGCATTCCGCACCTGCACATCGCCACGACTATTGCGGGTCTGCACAATCGTATTCAGATGCTGCTTGTCCTGGCTTCGCAGGAATGCACTGGAGAGGCTAATGGTCTCTTCCAGAGAACCGCCGCCGTTGTCCCGCATATCGAAAATCAGTCCATCTACAGGACCCTCTTTCTTGGCCTCAGCCAGGAGTCTCAGCACATCCGTGGTAGTGCTCTTGGCATTGGCATTCTGTCCAAAGGCCTCGAAATCCCGATAGAAGCTAGGCAGGTAGATGCAGAGAATGCGCTTTCCATCGACCTCATAGATAGAACTCTGGGCCTCCGCATCCTTGAGTTTGATTTCATCGCGGGTCAATTTCAACACGTATGTCGTGGAAGACCCCTCGGGGAGGATAGTCAGAAAGACATTGGTCCCCTTTGCGCCACGAATGCGCTTCACCACCTTGTTCAAGGGCATATCCACCACATCCAGCGGCTCCTCGGACTCCGATTGTGCCACCGCCAAAATCTTATCCCCTGGCTTCAAATGGCCATCCCGTGCGGCTGGGCCGCCAGGCACAAGACTCAAAACCACCGTGTAGGAATCGCGGCTGGTCAGAGTGGCACCGATACCTTGCAACGAGAGGGACATCCCGATGTCGAAATCCTCCTTCGCTGCAGGGGGAAGATAATTTGAATGGGGATCCAGCAGAGAACAGAAGGCGTTCAGGAAATAACTGACCACCTCAATGTCCTCCACCTTCAAACGATTCTCAAAGGCATTGATAGTGGCATTCTGAGTACGCTGACGAACCGGCGGCGGAGTGTAGACCGCCTGATGGGAGACATCCGTCCCATCGCTGGACTCCTGGCTCTTCTGCTTGGCGATATTCTCCTGGGTCATTTGATCCGACAGGAGGGTATTCTTCACACGCTTCCGCCAAATGTCCTCGCGCTCCGCACTGGTAGCGGGCCAGTCGTGGTCATCCGGCCAGTCGTAGATGGGCATGGACTCGTCTAAAGTGAAATCGCAGGGCTCGTTCAAAGCTTGGAAGGTATAGACGCACCACTCACGCATGCGGACGAGGAAACGCTGATAGACCAGGAAGGCGAAATCCAGATTGGGCTGTCCCTTGAAATAAATCAACTCCTCATATTTTCCGAACTCCTCCAAATCGCTCTGCAGGAAATAGATCTTCTGGGGATCCAGCATCTGGAAATATCCCTTGAACCACTCGGAACAAAGGCTGGGAGTGATTGTCGCCTGGGAATAATGCAGTTTCACACAGGTTCCAACCACCGACCGCGCAATCAACTTCAGGGCAGGCGTCGGAACACGCAAAGGAATCTCCGCCTGAACTACCGCGGTATCCAGACGGGCTTTCAGCGCCTCGGGAGTATACTTTGCGGAGGAGGAGACATTCTGGGCATCCTGCGCAAAAAGCATCACGCCTAGACACAGCGCCAGGAAAAAAGAAAACAACTGAAAAATCTTTTTCATAGAAACAAACCTCAAAAAAACATCCCCCCGAAAACTGAAAAATGGTGAAGTCATCGTCTCCCTTGTGAGACAATGCGGAAATCCCGGATGCGTCCCTCCGTGAGTTCACTCAATCGCTGGATGATTGGCGCCTTCATCTGAGGTTGTTGGAAGACAAAGAGATAAGTCTGGTTCATGGCAGACACCACCAGGGTATCGCCCTTGATTTCCAAAGGCTTGAGTTGGGTCGATGTCTGCTCACCCACCACCTCTTTCCAGGAATCCGCGATACGCTCCAAAAGAGAATCCCCATCCTGGTGGATTTTCGCCAGAAAGCGCTCCACCGCCACCCCGATTTGCCTGGGCTGACGATGGAATTTTCCCAGGACGCCAGGCGTGGCATCCGCACCCACCCAATCAGCGACCAGCGCATCCAGACGACGTTCAAAAGCCGTAGGGAAGTGCTTTTTGCTGGCAAGGGGCTCTTCTGGGGTATCTTTTCCAAGCATTTACAGGGTATTTTTGCGTTGCGAGTTTATCTTAAGAAAAATCCCAAATGGCATGGCATTTCTGGGACTTCTTACGGTCTCAGGAATAACATACCACATTTTCACTAGATTCAATGTCGCAACTCCTTGAGAATTTTCATTCCGTGCAGCAATCTGTCGCACAGGCCGCCATCGATGCGGGACGTAATCCCGCAGAAGTGCGATTGCTTGCAGTCTCCAAGACCTTCCCTGCCGAAGACATTCAGCAAGTCTTCCAGGATGGACAGCGGTGCTTCGGCGAAAACCGCGTCCAGGAACTCACGGAAAAGGCAAAAGTGCTGGACAAATCCATTGAATGGCACTTGATTGGACACCTGCAACAGAATAAAGTTCGCGCCGCGCTGGAATTTTCCAACTGGATTCATGCGGTGGATACGCCGGAGCTCTATCGACGCATCCAGAACATCGCGGGAGAACTGGATGTCCATCCCAAGCTCCTGCTGGAAATCAACATCTCCGGCGAGGAAAGCAAATTCGGCTTCACCCCCGAAGCCGCGGTGGAATTCGCCAAGACGCTCACCCAGGAGGGCCCCGCGCCGCTGGTGGGTCTCATGACCATGGCACCCTTCGAGGCCTCCCCCGAAGAACTCCACAAAATCTTCGGCGGACTACGCGCACTCCGTGATCAGATGCAGGAAATCCGGGGTATCCCCATGCCGGAACTCTCCATGGGCATGAGTGGCGACTACCCCATCGCCATCCAGGAAGGCGCAACCATCGTCCGCATCGGCACCGCAATCTTCGGACACCGAACCTACCCCCTCGCCGCAGAGTAATCTCTTTTCCCCCCTCCGACAATTCAGAATTTCGAATCAAAAAAGAGGGGGCAAGGGGGACACTTCCCCCTCCTTCATTAAGCATTAAGCATCAAGCATTAAGCATTGAATATGCCTTCACCTATCCTAATACAGTTCGGATCCTTCCAATTGCGCTGGTACGGGGTATTTGCTGGCTTGGCGCTCCTGACCGCCTACCTGATTCTCTCTCTCCGCATCAAGAAGAGCCCCCTGACCGCCGATGACATCTCTACGCTGCTGGGGACATGTGCCATCTTCGGCATCAGCGGCGCACGATTGGAATACATCCGCCGTTTCTGGGATTTCTACACGGACGACTTTTCGGGCATCTTCCGCATCTGGGAAGGGGGTCTCGTATTCCAAGGCGGCTTCATCCTGGCGGTGCTGGCGGTGTTGCTCCTCTGTCGTCTGAAAAAGTGGTCCGTGGGTTCCGTAGGGGATTTGATGGCATTGGCCCTGCCCTGCGCTCACGCGGTCTCCCGCATTGGATGCCTCCTGAACGGTTGCTGCTTCGGAGCCCCCAGCTCAAGCTGCTTGGCTGTCCAATACCCCGCAGTCAACAACGACGTCCTCCAGACACAAATCTTCCTGGGACAAGTGCCAGCAGACGCCACCACGCCCCTGCCCGTCCTGCCGACACAAGCCATCGAGACCCTCTGGTGCCTCATCGTGGCAGCCGTCATCTACTACTGCGAAAAGAAGGACATCCTCAAAAATCGCCGATTCTTCATCTATATTCTGGGATACTCCATCGGGAGATTCTTCCTGGAATTCCTACGTGGAGACTACCACCAGGCAAGCGGACTCACCCCCGCACAGTGGACTACAGCCTGGATCATCCCCGTCACCATCGCGGTTATGGTGTGGAGCTCCTACAAGAAACCCGCTTCCAAATAACCCATCCACATTATGGACGAACCCGTTTCCATCACCATTGACGAGACCCTAGAGGGCACACGACTGGATATGCTCCTGGTGTCGAGACACCCCGAGCGCTCCCGCACCAGCATCCAGAAGGCCATCGACGGGGGCTGTGCCACCATCAACGGAGAACCAGGAAAATCTGGCATCCGCCTGGAATTGGGGGACGAGGTCATCTACAATCTGCCCGACGAACTCCCCAAAGCTCCCCTCCAGGCCGAGGAAATCCCACTGGATATCCTCTATGAAGATGACGCCATTCTGGCAATCAACAAACCCGCAGGGCTGGTGGTCCATCCCGCCGCAGGAAACCAGAGCGGTACGCTGGTCTCTGGACTGCTCTTCCGGGAACCCGAAGGCTTTGCAAGTGTCGGAGAAGATGCCGACCGCCCAGGCATCGTCCATCGACTGGACAAGGATACCTCAGGCGTGCTGGTGATTGCACGGACCCCAGAGGCACACGCCGCATTGAAACAGAGTTTCCAGGAACGAAAGGTAGATAAAATCTACCTGACTATCGCCCAAGGACACTTCAAAGAAGCCTTCGATGCCATTGACGCACCCATCGCACGGGATCCCAAGAACCGCCAGCGTATGGCAGTCCTCCCCGATGGTCGAGAGGCACTCACCAAGTATCGCGTCATCGCAGAAGAACACGGCATGAGCCTCCTGCAAGTGCGACTCTACACGGGACGCACACACCAGATACGCGTCCACCTCTCCCATATCGGCCACCCAGTGCTGGGAGATGGACTCTACGGTGGTCCCCGCAAATGGGCGCCATTCTCCTGCCCACGACAGATGCTCCATGCCTGGAAACTGGCACTACCACATCCCGTCACAGGGGAACGCGTCGTCTTCACTGCACCCACGCCACAAGACTTCCGGCAAAACCTCGAAATCTTCGCCCAAAATACCGATCTCGAAGGACTGGCACAATAATCCAGGCTAAATTGCCGTTTTGCAAGTAACGACTTCGGAAACCATTCGCATTCTCTCAATTCCATCATGCCCTCCTTCGTCAGAACCCAATCCATCGCTGTCACCTGGACAACCGATACGTGCCAGGCAGTCAGACTTCAGGTCAGCGGAAACGCCTGCCAGGTCGAAAAATGCTGGCAAGGCATCCTCGGAAAGGATGGCGCCTCCCTGGCGGAGCTGCTCCTCCACGCAGTGAAAGCCGTGGATGGGGATGACGGCATCTATATCGTCGCAGGAGGCAATGGCCAGGGTTGGGGCATGGCGGACCTCAATATGCCCGCACTCAAACCAGAGGAAATGCGCGCCGCGCTCTCTTTTGAATTGCGCAAACAGACGCCTCTTTCCAGCGACAGACTGCGCTGGGGTTACCGACTCCTCCCCAAGAAGGTAGGAGAGACCACCCAGCCCGTCCGCCTCTACTATGTGCGTAATGAACATTGGAACAGCTGGCTGAAAGCAATTGATGGCCTTCATCACGTGGATGCACTGCTCCCCGCCCCCGTGGCACTGGACCCCGCCCTGGAAGAAGGCAGTCTCGTCATTCAAGGAGGGCACGGCATCCCGGGCTCCTACGAATACTCCCGCACAGAAAGTGGCAGACAGATCGCCCCCAAAGAAGATGACACCGCGCTGCGTATCGCCGAGGCGCTGCCACCCTCCGCATGCAAGATCGGCCCCATTGCCGACCAACCCCAGGAGCTCCAGGCGTCCTTCGCCGCCGCAATCGCACTGGGCATCTACGGCCTGACCAACTGCGTCAACACCGACCAGCAGACACGCATCCCACTGCCCGACCGCTTCCAGGCACGCCGGCATATCGCAGCCAAAATCACCGCCGGCGTTCTGGGAGTATTCCTGCTGGGTCTCATGGTCTACTCACTGGCGGGAAACCTCTCGGGACACGCGGCACAAATCCGACAAATCGACCTGCAAATCAAAAAGACCAAAGCCGAATTGGCGGAACTCAAAAAACAAATCGACCCAAAGGACAACGAAAAAACCGAGGTCATCAAAAACGAACTCATCGCAAATATCCCAAATCGGCCCGATTTTCCCAGCGTCCTGCTAGCAGTCACAAAGTCCGTCCCCACGACACATTGGATCTCCGATGCCTTCGAATGGCGTGACGGACAGGTCTCCTTTAAAGTCCAGGGACCAACAAAAGACCTGGAACTCACCACACGGCTGGAAGATACAAAATTCCTGGGAGACGTCACCGAACGCCTCAGTTCCATGAACAATGGCGCATACACCCAGCGCTTCGAGGCAACCGCACGCTTTGACACTGATATCGAGGCGGATCTGCTCCGTTCCCGTGAGGAAGTCCAAAAGCAGCGTGAAAAGGAACGCCTGGAGCGTGAGAAGGCCGCCCAGAAGGCCGTTGCCGAGGCAGAGGCCGCCGCAGAAGCAGAGCTAGAGGAAGAAGAGGAGACCGAGGAAGCACCCGCTCCCGAGGCATCCCAGGAGGAATAACGCCATGAAGCCCAAGACCAGACAGACTATCCTCATCATCCTGATGGTGTTCGTGTGCCTCCTCGTCCTCAAACGCTATCTGCCCATGATTCAGCTGCCCACCGCAGGACGCGTAGAACAGAAACAACGGGAACTGAAATCCCTGCAGAATGACCTGCTGGTGGCACGAAAGACCTACCAGGAACGCCTGGCATCCATCCAGTCCATGCAGACTCTGGCAGAACCCTTCTGGATTCCCTCCAGTGCCGCCGCAAAAGTGGACCAGGAGGTCTCTGCGGAATTCAACCGCATCACACGCCTCTCCCAGCTCTCCACCGCCACCGGCACCCAGAAGGTGGATGTGAACAAGGAAAAGAATGGCTCCTGCCTCCAGGAAGTCGTCCTCTCCGCCGATTTCAAGAATGTCTCCATGCACGACCTGAGCCGCTTCTTCTCCCAGATGCGCTCCTCCGCCATGGGAAGGAAATTCCGCTGGGACTACTGCAAGATTTCACCCGACAACGCAAAATCCCCCACCTCGGTGAATATGTCGGCACGCTTCAAGGTGCTAGTGCTCAACAATGACGCCATGGCATTCCTGGGCCTGAACAAGGGCGCACCCGCACCCGCCGCAGATACCCAGAAAGCATCCCGCGGAAATACCCCCGCCACACCCAAGAAGTAGCGACGACTCTCCATCCCTTCTCCCCTTTCCCTTGCCTATCACTATGTCTGGACTAGCCTGGATCATCCTAGATGCCGTTCTGGCGCTCACCGCCATCGTCGGCACCATCAAGGTCGCGATCACGCCTCCCCCGAAGCCACTCCCTGCCGCACAGCTGGAAATCTCCGAAGAGAAATTGAAGGCCGCGGACAAACCCGTGAGGGAGGAATCCCAGGGCGGCGCAGCCCAAACCTCCTCTGCCCATCCCGACACACTCTCTCCCAAAGCCTCCCTGGATGAACTCTGGAAAGAGACCCTCTTCCTGCCTGGACGGGCGGAAGCAGAACCCGGAGACGCCGAGGCAGAAGCCGCCGCAGCGGCCGCGGCCCTGGCGGGAAAGAATTTCGAGTTCGAGCTGGTGGGCATTGCCCAAATTTCCCAGTCAGGGAAAAAGGCCTCTCCCGTCGCAATTCTAAGAAGCAAACAGACCAACGCACGAAACCAACAACGCCAGCGGGGCCCTGGACGAGGGCGTGACAATTCGCAAAATACCAAGCAGACGGCCACAGCAGAGCCCAAGGTCCAAGAAAAGTTAGTATTCAAGGAAGGGGATTCCATCAACGCCACGGGATATCTCATCAAGGCAATTTATCCCGACCAAAAGATGGTGGAAGTCTCCCGCGGTAGCGAGACCATCAAACTGACCATCAATTTTGCAGGCGAGGAAGCCAACCAGCGCCGCAATGCCGTCACCCAGGCCGCCGCAAAGAAGAAGGAAACCGCCGCAAAAGAAGAGCAGCGACAGGTCTCCATCCGGGAAAAGCAGGCCAAGGAGGCCGCTCAGCGACAGGAAGACGAACAGGCCAAGCGCAATGCCAATCCCGGCACGCCCCCCCCTCCTCCTGGCGCCACGAACAATAACGCCAGCGGAAATGCAGGCCAGACATCGGGGCGGAATGCCACCCCGAATGCTACTACTGGGGATTCTCAACGGGAACAACAGATGCGTGAGAGAATCAGACAGCGTATGAATACCAATGGCGCTAAACCCACGGAAGAAAATAACTCCAACGAAAATTCTTCCCAGAAATAGCCCTGAACACAATTTCTTCATATCATCATCCATCCTCTTCATTGTCAAATACGAAGATGTCGAAACACTTCCAAAATTTCCTGCGTGGGCTGGCACTGGGCGCCATGCTTCTGAGTGCCTCCTGCGCCCATCAGAACAAAAAGAGCGAAATCGCCACTGGCGAAAAGCGCCCCCTGCCCTTCGCCAATGACACCCTGACACACACGGCGGCCAAACTGGAAACCACACCCATCAATGTGGATGAGTCCTATCGGGACGACAAGAAGGAGATGCTCCTCCGCTCGGTAAATCTCCCTACCCGCACCTCCTCCAAGACAACGGAGGAAGCCCTAAAGACGCCCTATCCCGACAACCTGCTCAAGGGACTCCCGGATCCCACCACCGAAGTCAATGTGGTCCTGGCATTCAACGCCGCGGACCTCGCGGAAGTGGTGGCATCCTTCGCCAACCCTGAACTGCTGAATTTCAGCTATCTCATTGACCCCGCCGTCAAGGGCGCCATCACCATCTCCGTGGATACGAAGATGACCGCCGCCGAGGCCTGGGATACCTTCGAACATATTTTGTGGCTCTCGGGCGCTTACGCATCCATGAACACGGGCTATATCCACATCCTGCCTTTCGAAAAGATGCCCCAGGAGCGGAAGCTCTTTGCGGTGCAGGGCCAGCCTAACGTGGTGGTGGATTTCATCCCCATCCGTTACAAGAAGAGCGCCGAAGTCTCCAATCTGGTCAAGCCCTTCATGACCGAAGGAGCCACCATCACGGACATGGCGGACGCAAATACCCTCATCATCGTCGAGGCACCCGCCAATATGGAAAAGCTCCGGGAGCTGATTACGCGGATTGACAACCGTGGCGAGAGTGCCTGGCCCTGCGGCGCATTCCAGTGCACCGAAGTGGACGCGGACACCCTCGTGTCAGAACTGAACAGCCTCCTGCCAGTCCTGGGCTTCCCCGTCGCCACTGCCTCCGGCACCTCCGGCGGCGCCATCAAAGTGGTGGCGATTCCTCGAGTGGGATGCGTGGTGGTCTCCGCCGCACTCCCCGAGGTAGTCGAGGAAGTGGGAAACTGGGTGAAGGCACTGGACCGCAGCGACCTCCTGGACAAAGAGGAGATCTACTTCTACAACGTGGAGAAGTCCACCGCGTCACGGCTCTCCGACGCACTGGCAGCCTTCTTCAATGCGGAGGTCACGGTCAGCAGCACAACCTCCAGCTCCTCCAGAAGCACAAACGCCAGCTCCCGCGCTAGCAGCACAAACACATCTTCTTCTTCCACATCCTCCTCCAATTCCTCCAATTCCAGCAATTCCCGCCGGACGAACTCCACCCGAAACAGCACCTCCACCTCTTCCAGCAACAAGAGCGGAAACCAGAACAAGACCGTGGACCAGCAGCTGGGCGCCTCCATCTTCGATACTAATGTCACCGTCTTCGCGGACGAGGAATCCAACCGCCTGACCATCAAGACCACACCACGCGCCTGGGCTCTCATCGAGGCATTCCTGAAGCGCCACGACGTGGCCTCCCGACAGGTCGCCATCAAAGCAATCATCGCCGAAGTGGTCCTCAGCGACAGCACGGAATTCGGCGTGACCTACGCCGCCAGCAAGCTGCTCTCTCATGGCGATACAGCCGCCGCGGGTGCCTGGGCAGGCGCGGGAGCCGCAGGGAAAATGTTAACCGATGGCACCGCGGAAATCACCTCTGCGCTGGCTAGCTGGGAAAAATCTGGTCTGAACCTCATCATCCACAATGCAGGTGATCCCCTGGCGATGGTCACAGCCATCGCAGGCGAAGGCCGCACGAAGGTCCTCTCCGAACCACAGCTCGTGGTGGTCTCCGGCCAGGAGGCCAAATTCCAGGCGGGTGAGGAAGTCGCAGTTCCCACTCAGTCCACCAGTTACACCAGCTCCTCGGGAAATACCTCCACCAACTATGAATACAAGGACATCGGTGTCATCATGACCGTCACCCCCTCCATCACCGCCGGCAATGAAGTCCGCCTGGAGATCGAACAGGAGGTCACCGCAAGAGAAGCCAGCGACGAAGCAACCGAAGGTGGCGTCAAAGTTTACAATTTCACCAAGAAGGACGTCTCCACGGTAATGACGGTGAAGGACAACACCACCATCCTCATGGGCGGCATGGTCCGCCACGACGAAGTGAAGACCCGCACCGGCATCCCATACCTCTGCGACATCCCCGTCCTGGGCTACCTCTTCGGGAAAAACGTAACCACCCAGAAGCGTTCCGAGGTTCTGATCATGGTCACTGTGAATGTGATTGATCCTGAGAACTTCCAGGATGAGCTGATTCGTCGCTACAAGATTTCCCTGGAGGAGATTGCCAAGCACCAGGAAGCCAGCGAGTCCTACTAGTCCGCGGAGGTTGGAAAATGGCTGAAAACCAAACCATTTCATACATCCAGGGGAAGGCGTTGTCGGAGAAGGTCCACGAGCTGATTGCACAGCAACTCAAGGTCTCCGATGCAGAGACCATCCAGGCGGGCGCCCCCCAGTTGGACCAGGCGCTCCTGGATGAGGGAAAGCTCGATGACCAGAGTCTGCTGAAAATCTACGCCCAGGCTTCGGGAATCCCCGTGCTGGACGAACAGGAAGAACGGGACATTCCCTTCTTCCCGGATGTTACTTACGATTTCTTGAACGCCGAGATGTGCCTGCCCCTGATGTGGACCGCAGACAAGACTGTTCTGGCGGTCTCCACGCCATACCATGTGGGCCATCTGGCACAGACCTGGCGCAATCTCTACGAGGTGGAAGTGGAATTCCTCCTCACACGACGCTCCTACGTGGACCGCTTCCTCTCCGCCGTCTATGACCGCCCAGATGACGGCATCCCAGGACTGGACGGCGATTCCGAACAGGCCCTTCGGGACTTGGCCAAGGAAGCACCCATCGTCCGACTGGTCAATGACATCTTTACCCGGGCCCAGGAGACGGGCACCAGCGATATCCACGTGGAACCCAACGAAAAGGATGTCCAGATCCGCTTCCGTATCGACGGACTGTTGCAGACCGTCCTGCGTCCCCCCATCAGCCAGTTCCCCGCCATCTCCTCCCGTATCAAGCTCCTTAGCGGCATGAATATCGCGGAACGCCGCCTGCCCCAGGATGGCCGTATCGAATTGACGGGCAGCGGCAGCATGAACTCCATCGACGTCCGTGTCTCCACCATCCCCACCATGCATGGCGAGTCCATCGTTCTGCGTCTGCTCCAGAAGGACTCCTCCGTCTTCGAGTTGGACAAGGTGGGACTGCTGCCCGATACCATGGAGCAGCTCCACGCGCTCTACAACATGCCCCACGGCATGATTTTGATTGTGGGCCCCACGGGTAGCGGTAAGACCACCACACTCTACTGCATCATGAAGCAGCTGAATGCGGACTACCGGAAGATCATCACCATCGAAGACCCCGTGGAATATCAGCTGGAAGGGCTCCAGCAAATCCAAGTCAAGGCGAATATCGGACTGACCTTCGCCAGCGGTCTGCGTGCCATCGTCCGTCAGGACCCCGATGTGGTGCTGGTGGGAGAAATCCGAGACAAGGAAACCGCGGAAATCGCCATCCATGCCTCCCTGACCGGACACCTGGTCCTCTCTACCCTCCATACCAATGACGCCGCGGGCGCAATCTCACGACTCATCGAAATGGGCGTGGAGGGCTTCCTCATCTCCTCCGCACTCCTGGCGGTGGCGTCACAGCGACTGGTCCGCAGAATCTGCCCCGAATGCCACGGCAAGGGCTGGCTGGGAGAACCCACTCCAGAAGAACCCCGCGGCAAGCGATGCCGAAATTGCATGGGCTCGGGATACCGGGGACGTATCGCTATCTTCGAACTCATGGTCATCAACGACGAACTCCGAGAGGCCATCAATACCCGACAGGATACCTCCGTCATCAACCAAATCGCCAAGAAAAATGGCATGCGCTCCCTCAAGGAAGATGGCGAAAAGAAGGTCTCCATGGGACTGACTACAAAATCCGAAGTCATGAGAGTCTGCCAACTCGACCTGGGAGACCTCTCTTAACAATGCTTAATGCTTAATGCTTAATGCTTAATGCTTAATGTTGGAGGGGGAGGTATCCCCCTTGCCCCCTCTTCGATAATTTCGGAATAACAAAGGGACACAAGCGACACAAAGGACCAAAGGGACATCAAGCCCTTTGGTCCATTGTTTTGTTTTCAGGATGCGAAGCATGCTGCAAGCGGTACGGGCGTTCACGCCGCCCA
>DCIO01000086.1 GCA_002315885.1 Lentisphaeria bacterium UBA1724 | reverse complement strand
GCGGGGACGCCGTCGCTACTCCCTAGGCTCCCTAGTCGTGTGCCCGGCGCGAAAGCGCCGGGAAGGACCCAATTTGAAGAATTCCTAATTCCTAATTTGGAACAAGTACGTCGTCTTAGCCTGGGCGTCCAGGAAATACTCGCGGGTATCTTCCGCCAGCACCCGTTCCTCGGGGAGCAGCTGCACCAACTTGCATGACCTAGGCAGCGAGATCAGATGTCCCCCCGCCTCATTCGTGTGGATCATCACGTGGCTCTTGTTGGCATAGACCGCCACATCCTCGTCCTCGCAATAGACATGCACACCTGCGTCGTGGAAGATCTCCAGATAATCCCGGCTCTTGAGGAAAGGCATGGTAGCCAGATAGCTCCATCCTCCCGCGGCATTGGCCTTCCGCGCGTATGTGGGGACTCCCGCGGTGGTGCCCAGCAACTCCGCCTCTTTATCCTGGATTGCCATGAGTGGCTTAGCGGATGCGGGGGTATGGAAAGTCCCGCAACGGTGCTGTCCGTCTGCCCCGACCAATTCGGGGATGAACTCCTTATCTTGAATCGCCACCCGGAATCCCGTCAGGCGCTGTGTATTTTCCGTGGAAGTGCCCACGCTCTTTTGCAGATATCCCGCCTTGTCCAGCCACACCACTGTCTTTCCCTGTGCACGCAGCCGTTCTGCAATTGCCAGCCGTTCGGGCTTGTAGAGGATGGTATTCATGAAGATATAAACCTTGTAGTCCTGACGCAAATTCGGACTCTCCAGATCGGAGAAGAGAATTGTGTCGAAGGGAACTCCCGTATGGGCCAACTCCATGCGGTTGTTGTCGATGAAGGACCGGATGGTATTCTGGCTATCGTCATTGGATTGATAGAAGATGGACTCCATATCCCCAATGAGAAGCACCTCCGCGGCGGATGAGTTGTCCACGCTCCTGTCCTCCCAGATGGGACGGAGCTTCGCCAGGTATTCCCGCACTTCCGAACTGGTATACCACCCTTCCCCGAAATCAAAATACCAGAAGCCCACACCACAGCACAGCGCCTGACAGAAATCCCGCGCCAACAACTGCACGGTCTCCTGGGGTGTCTCAGTGAAGGAGTGGTTCGTCCCAATGGGCACATCGCAAGTGCGGGTATCCGCCTCGATGATATTCAACTTGTTGTGGAGGCGATAGGAGGAGACCAGCCCGCGGGAGAACTGCCCCTGACCAAATCCGCGCACCAGCGGACTGTAGGGCGGCGGCTGGCAATTGAAATCCGAGTCGGGAGAATTGAGGATGCGCTCCAATTCCAGGTGCCACCCCACCGCGGCATAGCCCATCCCAAAGAAATAACCATAGAAATTCCCCACCAGACATCTGCGATTGACGGATTCCTTCAGGGTGTGATTCGTGGACTGCTGGAAATCCGCAATGGCATTCAGGACGCATCCCACGGAATCCGCCGCACGGATGTCCTGCACCGGATCCATCAAATCCCCCGCGTGGGCAGCCTGACGCTCCGCTTTCGTGGCCAGCGTGGCGGTGTCGATGGTGACCGCGGGGTCATGCCAGGCGGCCTGTAGCGCCTCGTCCGTCCCATAGCGCTTCCGCAGGAATTTCTTGAAATGTCGCTGCATCGGCTTGGAGACATCGGGAATTCCCCCAGCCATTCCCCAGTGATGCCATTCCAGGTAGATGCCATTGTCATTACGGAAGGCGAAAATGCGTTTTCCCCAGGGCTTGGAGTCGATGTATTCCCCCAGCGCCTTCATGAACTGGTTCAGGTCATTGAGATAGAGCTCGCTGGCAAAAGATGGCGCCACAAACCGTGACTTGAGCTGCTCGGTGGTGGTGACAGGCAGCTCGTCCCCCAGGTATTCCACGCATTCCTCGGGGTGTTCCTTAATCCACCAGGCGGGCAGCGTGCGTCCGGCAATCTCAAACATGACATACGCCTCTGGATCCTGCAGCAGCGCCTCCTTCATCCAGGCGTCAATGGACTCCAGGTTGTATTTGCCGGGACCCGTCCAGAGCGTCCCCAGCGCAATGCCCATGACATACAAATGCAACCCCGCGTCACGGAAATTGATGGCGCTCTTCACATATTTGTCGTATTCGAAATTCTGGTAGTGGTGGACGCTGTAGAGGATGGGCGGATAGAGCTTCCCGTTGATGGACACCCAGGGCTGGCCATTCTCGTAGACCACGCTGGATTGGGCGGGGGCCTCCTTGTCCAGCACATCCCGCAGAAACTCCCCGTAGCGCTGGGCTTTCTCGACCGCCAGCGCCTCCGCCGCCTGACACTCCGCCGCCGTGAAAATCGGCCTGGGATCAAAATACGCCCCAAAGGGCAATCCCATTACATCGCAATGGGACAACGTCCCCACCGCCTCCTCCGCGCCACCCTGCTGCGAGGGCTTCGTGGCGGCCTGCCAACTCACGTCGGAAAGCAGCTCCTGGATGAGCTCACCCTGGGAGAAAAATGCCACCCGGCACACGACACCGCCTTTGCCACCGCCATTCACATCCATGAACTCGATGCGGTGAGTCGTCCCAGGGACAAAACGCCCGAAGTCATCAAAATACACCGCGGGCTTCTTCCCCTGATAGGGGGTCTGCTTCAGGGCGCTCGCAGGAATGGCCTCACCGTCAATCAGCAGCTCACCGCGGTCGTCCAAATGGAAGAAAATCTGAATGCCGTCTGCATTCGCGGGCACCGACACGTCCTTCCAGAAATAGCGCTTCTTCTGCAGGCCCGTCGCATCCTCCTCGGGATAGTGAATCCACTGCGCACGAGGAAAGCCCTCCGCAAACAACACCCCGCAAAACAACACCACCAAAATCAACAGAATCTTCTTCATGCGCGTCAATACTCCAAAAATCAAATATCCCAAACCGAAACTAGTTACCGTGCCTAATATAACGGGTCTTCCCAGAACCGCGGAAAGAGTATCTGGCAAGGATATGTAGGAGGGACCGAAGGTCCCCGTAGGTGCGCCCCTCG
>DCIO01000082.1 GCA_002315885.1 Lentisphaeria bacterium UBA1724 | reverse complement strand
CTACTCCCTAGGCTTCCTAGGCTACTTCGACGGCAAGGACGCCGTCGCTACTCCCTAGGCTTCCTAGGCTCCCTAGGCTTCCTAGGCTTCCTAGGCTCCCTAGTTTCTAGCATATATTTAGCACAAAATATTGTTGAAGTTATATAGTAAGATGTTTTTAGGAGTTTATCATGAAGATAGGCATATTAGGTGACATACATGGCAATTTAGAGGCCCTGGAGGCGGTCTTGGCGGATGCGAAGGAGCAGCGCGTTGACCGTTTTATTTGCACGGGCGATGTAGTCGGCTACAACGCCAATCCCCATGAATGTGTTGAGATCATTCGCAATTTGGATTGTCTTTCAGTGGTTCAGGGGAATCACGACTATTATGTTGCCAATGAGGAGTTGATGATTGGCTTCAATCCGAGTGCCATTCTTTCGATAAAGTGGACCCGCGAACAACTTACAGCGGATGAGCGCCAGTGGTTGCGTGATTTGCCATTGACAGGCGACATCATCCTTCCCAATCCTCCCATGCACTTTTCTGTGGTCCATGGCAGTCTGGACCATCCGCAAATCTGGCCATACGTCTCTGACGAATTTTCCGCGGAAAATTCCATGAATTACCAGTGGACATCCCTGTGTTTTGTCGGGCACACCCATGTGCCAATCACCTTCGTTCGGGATTTCACTCAGGTTGAGCCGGATTATTCCGAGAACATCATTTTGGAAAACGACAAGAAATACCTCATCAATGTTGGGAGTGTTGGACAGCCCCGTGATTGCAATCCATTGGCTTCCTACGCGATTTATGAGGTGGAAATCGGGCTAGTCCGCATCATCCGTGTGGATTATGACATCGAGACAACCCAGAACAAGATTTTGGAAGCGGGGTTGCCAACGCGCTGCGCGACTCGTCTTTCCTACGGACAGTAGCATTTCCCCGTGAGATTTCTAATCGTCAAACCTAGTAGCCTCGGGGATATCGTCCACGCGCTTTTTGCCGTTTCGGATTTGCGGAAGGCCTATCCCGATGCGGAGATTTTTTGGGTCGCCAATGATTCCCTGGCATCCATCGTCTCTTTGTCACCCGGCATTACGGTTATTCCCTTCCCCCGAAAGGCGCTGGGCAAATTTTCCCTCGGGAGTCTCCGTGGATTCTTGCGTCAACTCCGCAGTACGGAATTTGACGCGGTGTTGGATTTTCAGGGTCTTTTGCGCAGTGGGTTGATTAGCTGGTGCGCCCGTTCCCGTGTCCGTTACGGCTTTGCCAATGCCCGGGAGGGCGCGACTCTTTTCTACACAAAGTCGGTGGAGTTGCCCTCTTCATTGCGTCATGCCGCCGACAAGAACCGCTATCTGGTTCGGGAATTTTTGAAGGACCGTGGGATTACTTTGACGGAGGAATCCTACGACATTCCCGTGGAGATTCCTGTGGCGTGGTCATCGGAAGCCGATGGCATTTTGTCTGGTTTGGGGTGGTCGTCCGACAAGCCCTTGCTGGCAGTAGGCTGTTCTTCTCGCTGGGAGAGCAAATCCTGGAGCACGGAGTACTTCTCGGAAGTGCTGAAGGCGGTGTCTGCCGCCCGTCCTGAGATTGGCATCTGGCTCTTGGGATCTCTAGACGAGGCTTCCCGTGCGGAGCGTGTCAGAGAACTTTGCGGTCTGCCGAATGTCTCCAATTTGGCAGGCAAGACTTCCATGGGTGCATTGGCGGCGTTGCTGCATCGGTCCCGTGCCCTCTTTACCAACGACAGCGGTCCCATGCATATCGCCGCCTTGCTGGGAGTGCCTTGTGTCGCCAATTTCGGTTCCACGGATGACACCCTGACAGGACCATACGGTCCCGTCGGTCGCCATACGGTCATCCATTCCATTTGTGATAAGTCTCCCTGTTTTCAGCGGGTTTGCCCCCTGGGAGACGAGACGCGCTGCTGCCGCGGGGTTTCCTGCGAGGCGGTGGCGGCGGAACTTCTCAAAAAACTCTCCTAAAAATTCATGCTGGAACTCCAACGCATTTCTGTAGGCTCCATTGACGAAAATTGCTACATCGTCTGGGATACCGACACACGCCATTGCGTGATTTTCGATCCAGGGGCCGATGCTCCGCAAATCATCCGCGCACTGTCGGAACGCAAGTTGACGCCGGATGGCATATTACTGACCCACGCCCATTTTGACCACATCGGTGCAGTGCCTGCGCTGGTGAAGGAATACGGCATTCCTGTGTGGTGTCCCCCTGGGGATAGAGCACTTTACTCCTCCCCTGAAAATTGCATGCCGCCGTGGTTCTCCGCGGTGGAGAATCTACCCGCATTATCGGAAGGCGCGCCCATGCCCTTCGGTTACGAATTGCTGGCCACTCCCGGGCACACCCCAGGCAGTTCGGCTTACTACTTCCCAGAGCAGAGCTTTGTCTTGACAGGGGATACCCTTTTTGCGGGGTCTGTGGGTCGCACGGATTTCCCGGGCGGTTCGGAGAGTGCCCTGCGGCGCTCCATCCAGGAGGTGCTTTTTGCGCTTCCGCCTTCCACGATTGTCTATCCTGGGCATGGTCCTAGAACGACCATCGGCACCGAGAAGATGGATCCGTATTTCGGACAAGACTAATTCTCAATACAGGATTTCTTCCACAATGAGAAAATCACTCTGTTTCTTCTTCTTTTGTCTCTTTGCGAGTCTACTCTGCCTGGCAGGTGCACTCCAGGTGAAATCCACCCAATGGCTCCCTGACGGCGCATTGGAAATTATGCTGGACGGCGAATTGGAAGGCGCTTGGGCTCCCGCGACCCGTGATGCCCTCGAGATCAACCCGTCCGTGCAGTATCGCGTCATACGGATTGGCAACAAGGTGAAAATTACTGGCGAATTCCAGCCAGGCACCTATTATGAAATTCTGTTGAAGCGTGGATTCCCGAATGCCTCCGCGGCGGATGGTCTTCCTGAAGACAAACTCATGCGCTTTATTACGAATGATGTCCCCGCCAATGCGGAATGGTTGACTTCGGGACTCTTCTATCCACTATATGCCAGCAGCGACACCTTGCCCTTCTCCGAGGTCAATGTGAGTGAACCTCTGACAATTTCCCTCTCCCGACTCTATCGCAGTTCTCTCCTGCACTTTATTTCTTCCACGAAGGTCTGGAATGGCGAGACGACGCGTAATATCTTTGAGAAGACGATGCGTTTCCAGGGGATTGCCAATCGGAAGGAGATATCTGCTATTTCGCTGAAGGAGATGGGCGTGGATGGCAAACCAGGCATCTACACCATGACGCTGAATTACGGCCAGGAAAAACAGGGGAAAACTCCTGCGGCCCTACGGCTGTCTTTGACTGACATGTCTCTTTTTCTCTTCCAGAATGGGCAGAACTATCATTGCTTTGTTTATTCTCTGCAGCATCCCGACAAACCCTGTCCCGGCGTTTCTGTCTATCTCTATAGCGAAAAGCAGCAGCTGATTTGTGACGATATCACGGATAACAACGGCTATGTGCGGCTTTCACTGCCGCCCCAGTGGGATAGGGATGACCATCCCCATTATGTCGTGGCGACAGACGAGGAAAAACAGGACTCCGTATGGCTGTTGACTGAAAACTGCCTGGCTGATCCCACGGTGCCCAACGCTTCTGTACGTGCGATGCCTGCCATTCTTTATGCGGATCGTGGTCTCTGTCAGCGTGGCGCTACGATTTCCTTCACGGGGTTGCTCCGCAAGGGAAATGGCGGTGTGTGCGCGCCGATGCCCGTTGAAATTGTGGTGACCTCTCCCGAAGGCGAGGAAGTCTTTGCCCAGGAGCTCCAGACAGACAACTTCGGTTTTGTCAGCGCGAAGATGTCCATTGATGCCGAGGCGGCCATTGGTCTTTACCATGTTTCTCTGCGTCCTCCCCGCAAGACCAAGGGACATACTTTCACCTACGCAGAGATGGATTTCGAGGTGGTTTATATCACGTTTGCCTCGACGGATTCCGTGCTTTCCGTTGAACAGAAGGCCTCCGACATCTGGTCGTATAAAGGTGAAGTGGTGGATATCCAGGGGCGTCCCGTAAGCGATGCGACTGTGGAGACTGCCGTGTCCCTGGATTGGGGCGACTTTGTTCCTCCCGGAAAATATCTTGATTATGACTTCTCCTTCATCATGGGAGAGCTGGATTCTCCAGGACTTCATTTCGAAAACAAGACAAACAAGGATGGCGTATTTACGGGGACGGTGCCGGTATCCATGGGTTTCATGCAGGATGGGCTCTATCGCGCTCCCTTGGATATTGTTGTGCGTTCCACAGTCAGAGCCATCGAAAATAGCGCCAATGAGATTGTTCTGGAAAAGAGATTCCAACATCATATCTTTGATTACTATCTGGGCATTCGTATGTCGGAGGATGCCAGTGGCACACCCATGGCCCATTTTTGTGCAGTGCGGCCGAATGGTGAAGACTATCCCCTGGCGGAATGCGCATTTGACTATACGCTGTCTCGATACAAGTGGGAGTATCAACTGCACTGTGACAAGGACGGCAAGTGCCGCCGTATCTGGCGGCCGGTGGAGAATCCCGTAAGTAGCGGTGCGGTGGAATTGTCGGAGGACAATCGTTTCATGTTGCCGACCTTGTCCTCGGGCAACTACAGCCTCCTGGTGAAGGATCATGCTACGGGGCAGTTCCTGGCCCATTCGTCATTCTCCATCGGTGGAGAGGATATTTCTCTGCCTCCGTTGAATCCCTCTGGATTTGTCTTCCACATGGATCGGGAGAATTATGCCCCTGGCGAGACGGCGACCATCTCCTTTGACAGTTTGTTCTCCGGGGTGGCGCATTTCCTGGTTGGTGCCCAGGGCAGTCCTGTGAAGCATTTCCACCAACCCTTGAAAGAGGGCCTGAATACCATCCAGGTCACCATTCCGCAAGAGTGTTCTAGCGGTGCATGCCATCTTGCCATGCAGGCGGTGGCGGTGGATGTCTCTGGCGAAAATACCAAAGATGTGGCATATATCAAAGGCGATGCGGAGATTCCTGTGAATCAGTCCATGCGTCGTGTGAAAGTCGGTATCATCTGCCCCGAGGAAGTGGCTCCTGGTAGCACCGTTCCCGTGCAGATTACTCTGACGGATGCCTCGGGCAATCCGGTGGCGGGGCGGGTGGCGCTCTGGGGCGTGGAGGAGGCAATCCTGAAAATTAGCGGCTATATCCATCCCACTCCCTTCAAGGACCTCTTTGAGAATACCAAATCCCCCTTTGCCATGCAATCCACCTATTCTTCGCTCTATCCCGTCGTGAATGTGGAAAATGGCCGCGTGGGTGGCGACGATTCCCAGGAGAATGTCTTCTCTCGGCGTTATTTGATGACGGAATACATGAAGACTTTCCGTGACAAGGCCATCAGCGCTCGTATGGTGGAACAGGTCTTTGCCGATGTCTCTGGCAATCCCGACGAGCCCACCTACGTCAATCTTCGCTTCCCTGCGGATGAATGCCAATTCCGGCTCATGGCGGTTGCCTCTGCCACGATGGGTGTAGGTGGAGACGACTTGCTGGTGCAGGTCAAGGAGAAGGTGGAGGTGAAAATCCAGGCACCTTCCTCGATGCTTCCTGGGGACAAGGGTGTATTCCGTGTCAGTCTTCAGAATCGCCAGAGCAGTGCGGAGTGGTTCCCCTGCAAATTGGAAATTCTCACCCCCGAGTATTCTTCTCTTCTGCCGTTCCATTATGAGGGCATTCTGAATATTCCCATGGGCGAATCCCAGGAGATTTCCCAGGACTTGATTCTTCCCGGGGATATTCCTGCCGGGAAACTGGTCATTCGCCTGACTCTGAAGCTATCGGAAGAGTCAGAGAAGTCCTTTGATTATGCAATCAAGATTCGCCGGGCGGTTCCGCTTCAGCAGGCGCTGTATTTCCAATATGTGCCCGTGGGAGCGACTTCCGAGCCCTTCGAGACTTGCGAAGCCGAGAAGAGCATCGTGAAGATTGGCACTTTGCAGAATGAACTGCGTGCGCATCAGGCGTGTGTCAATACCGATTCCTACAATCGTATGGAACAACTTGTCGGCGATCTTTTCACCCATATCCATTTGCAGAAACTCGAGGAAAACAACCTCCTGCCGGTTTTGGCAGGAGGCCCTGCCAAGGAAAGATTATTCGACAAGATGGATCTTCTGCCGCTCTATCGCCTAGGCAACGGCACCTACAGCCGTTATCTGGAAGGTCGCGAGGGGTGGCTCAGAGGAACTTCACAGGCTTTGGCACTGGAGGTCTTGGCGAATACCTTCTGTGGGTATCCCATGTCCGTGGAACGCCGTCAAGAAATCATCCATACGTTGAAGAATTTCCTACGGAATGACAATATGGATATCGAGGCCCAGGCGGTGGGGTGCTGTACCCTGGCGTGCATTGGCGACATCGATTTCTATCCTTATTCGTTGCTGCTTCTGGGAGGCACGGACATCACTCCGTTCGCTCGGTATATCGCGGGGATGGCTCTTGTCATTGGCGGCCGATATGCCCAGGCGCAAGGTCGTGAAGAAGAAGGGCAGGGCTATTTGAGCCAGGGTCTCTCGATTATCAAGGAATTGACCCTTGAGAATTTTGAGGCGACTTGCGCCCGGAATGGCAAGGAGAGCGATTGCCTTTGCGGCATGGCTATGGTGGTTTGGTTGACGGCCATGGCGACGCCTGCCGATCCGATTCTGGATGTGTTTTTTGATCAATTCATGAAGCATATCATCTCATCTCGCTCCATGCATGAGTTCCGTGTGCATTCCTGGCTTGTGGGTGCGGTTTCGCAGTATTTGCTGGCGCGTGGCGAGAGTGTGGTGAAAAAAGATCAGGCCCATGCACTGCTGGTGCGTCCCGAGGACGGGAAGGTGCGCCATACGATCGCTTCTGAGGACATGCCGATGACGGTCTTTGAGAATGGCACTTACTGTCTGCGCAACACGGGGAAGATACCGCTGGTCATCATCCGCTACAAAGAGGAGGATCCTGGTCTGGCATGCGATGGTACGTTGGGGCAGAATTTCAAACTCACCCAGAGTTTCCGAAATGCCTCTGGTGAGGAGATTTCTACTTGCAAAGTCGGCGACCTGGTGACCGTCCGAGTTTCGATAGACACTCCATCCGTGGAGGATATCGTGTTGGAGTATCAGATTCCTGGTGGTTTCCGTTTGGAGGAGGCGAGCATCAATGGTCGTTACGCAGGTGAAATGCAGTTGGCAGGTGTGTCCAATGCGCAGACCGGGTTGATTCCGCACTATCTGGAGAGAGGGGACGATGCCTTCCAGTGGTTCGGTGCCATTTCCTGGCCTGGGCAGCCCTCGGATGCGGTTTCCACGGCAGTCTACGAATACCACCTGCGTGCGGTCTCGCCTGGCGAATTCCATCTGCCACCCGCAATTGCGACAGTGACCCTCGGACAGGTCTTCCGAAAGATCTTCACTGCTGGCCCCCAGAGTTTCATCATTGAAAAGTAACCCCAGTCTTGTTTCTTTTCTTTTTGATGATTGTGGATAAATTCATTCCGCAAATCGCATTACATTTGTCAAGTTACGATTTCACAAATTCAAATAACCCCGAAAATCCTGATACCGACCTATGCTAGACCCTACCAAATTAGCCGATTGGCAGATTGCCGAAGCCGCCGAAGCTACCATGCGCACCCCTCAGCAACTAGCGGATGCGCTGGGACTGCTCCCTGAAGAGCTGATTCCTTTTGGTCGACAGATTGCCCGTGTTGACCAGATGGCGATTCGCAAGCGTCTGGCAGATGCGCCGAAGGGCAAATACATTGACGTGACTGCCATTACTCCTACGCCGCTGGGCGAGGGAAAGACCACTACCACCATCGGTCTGATCGAGGGGTTGGCCAAGCGCGGTCAACGCGTCTCCGGCGCGATTCGCCAGCCTTCTGGCGGTCCCACCTTCAACATCAAGGGCTCTGCCGCGGGTGGCGGTCTGGCGCAGTGCATTCCGCTGACCACCTTCTCCATGGGGTTGACGGGGGACATCGACAAGATTACCAACGCCCACAACCTGGGCATGGTGGCCCTCACCAGCCGTATGCAGCACGAGCGCAATTACGACGATGCGCAGTTGGCCAAGCGCGGTCTGCGTCGTCTGGATATCGATCCCAATCGCGTTCAGATGAAGTGGGTCATTGACTTCTGCGCCCAGGCCCTGCGCAATATCACCATCGGGAATGGCGGAAAGATGGACGGCTATCCCATGGACTCCGGTTTTGCCATCACGGTCTCCAGTGAGCTGATGGCCATTCTTGCCATGGCGAATGACCTGCGGGATCTGCGGGAGCGCATCAGCAAGATTGTTGTGGCATATAGCCGTAGCGGTTCTCCCATTACCACCCATGATTTGGAAGTGGATGGCGCCATGACGGCATTCTTGGCGGAGGCCTTGAATCCCACTCTGATTTCCACCGTGGAAGGCCAGCCTGTTCTGGTGCATGCGGGCCCCTTCGCCAACATCGCCATCGGCCAGAGCTCCATCATCGCCGACCAAATCGGCGTTCGTTGCTCCGACTACCATGTCACCGAGAGCGGATTTGCTTCGGATATCGGTTACGAGAAATTCGTTGACCTGAAGTGTCGTGCCAGCGGTCTGCGTCCCGACGCGGTTGTGTTGGTGGCGACGATTCGCGCGTTGAAGATGCACGGCGGTGGTCCCAGTGTCAAGCCCGGCACCAAATTGGACGACGTCTATACCCACGAGAATCTTCCGCTGGTGGAGGCGGGTTGCCAGAACCTGCTGGCGCACCTGGAGATCATCCGCAAGTCTGGTGTCCAGCCCGTGGTGTGCATCAACCACTTCTACACCGACACCGACGAGGAAGTCAAGCTGGTTCGCAAGCTCAGCGAGCAGGCGGGCGCATTGACTGCGCTCTCCAAGCACTGGCAGTTCGGTGGCGAGGGCGCGTTGGAGTTGGCGGAAGCGGTGGAAGAGGCTGTGAAGAAGCCCAACAACTTCCATTTCTTCTACGAGAATAGCCAGCCCATCCGTGACCGCGTGATGGCAGTTGCCAAGGAAGTCTACGGCGCCGCCGACATCCAGTTGCTGCCCGAAGCCCAGGCGAAATTGGACCTCTACCAGAATGACCCCGAAATCGCGAAATTGAGCGTCTGCATGGTTAAGACCCACTTGTCTCTCTCCCACGATCCCGATGTCAAGGGCCGTCCTACCGGTTTCACTCTGCCCATTCGCGACATCCTGCTCTATCGCGGCGCAGGCTTCATCGTTCCCGTTGCGGGCGACATCAAGCTGATGCCTGGCACGGGCTCCGATCCCGCCTATCGACGCATTGACATTGATGTGGAGACGGGGCGTATCCACGGTCTCTTCTAAATGTTCTTTACCCTCGCCAATACTTTTACGGAGGAATTGGCCTTCCAGGAGGGCACAATCAACTGGGCCACGGATTGGTGGAAGTGCATCATCATTGGCTTCAGTGGTCTGCTTTTCCTCTTTCTGTGCGTAAAGCTGGCGCTCTATATCCTCCGGATAGTGGGCGTCGTGCTTTGCGTTGCCGTCGGTTCTGCGGGCGCCTGGGTGTCGAAGCTCCTTTTGTCGGAGAAGATTGCGGAGTATCTCCCCGAGAGTGCAGTCCCCTACGCGCCTGTCTTGGCGTCTTTTCTGGGATTCCTGGTGTGTTTTTCTGTGGCGGTATGCGTGATGATGCTGATACGGAAGCCCGCACAGCCCATGAAGAAAAACAAGTAATTCCCTGTTGAGTATGCTGGAGTTGGTGTCATCCGAGCCATTTTTGCTAGTGGACCGCAATTCACGGTTCCTAGCAGAACTTTTTGTGGCTACCACTCCCGATGAATGCAAGGCGATTCTTGCCGCTCAACGTGAGAAATACCCCGATGCCAGCAGCATTGTACACGCCATGGCAGTGGGGCTGAACGCATCCATTCTGGGGTGTTCCGATGATGGCGAACCCTCAGGCACCGCAGGACGGCCCGTCCTGGAAGTCCTGAAGGGCTCCGGAATCTCACAGGTCGTCTTGACGGTAACCCGCTGGTTCGGTGGAACAAAACTAGGCACAGGCGGTCTTGTACACGCATACTCTGGCGCCGCAAAGGGCGTCCTGGAGAGCGCAGTCACCCGTGAGCGCATCGCCATGAGCACACTTTCCTTTGCCTTGCCATACGGCATTCTGGAGCAGGGCAAGCGTGCGTTGCAGGATGGCGGCTTCTCGATTACTGCCGAGAATTACGATGGCGATGGCGTGAATATCACGGGAACCATCCCAACAGAAAAACTCCCCCCTCTTTCCAAGGTGTTGCAGGATCTCTCCCGCGGAAAAATCATCCTATCCGAATGACAGGACGACGGAGTGTCCTGAGAGACCAATCCATTTTCATCTTTCTTCACCTAGAAGAATTCACCCAATTGCGGAAATGTCGCTGAAACTTACCATCGTATTGCCTCTGACGGATGTCATAGAGGATTTGCATCGCAGTCTAGCGTCTCTTTGCGCGAATCTGACTCCGGAATGCGAGGTGTTGGGATTGGGGTGGCGGTGCACGCCTGAGACCGAGGCGTATTTTCACCAGGCTTTGGCGGGTCAGGCGAATGTCCGCTTCATTTCCATGCCGCCAAATGTTCCCTCGGGGAAGTGTTTCAATACGGGCATCCGTGAGGCACAGGGAGAGTATCTGACTTTCATGGAAGCGGATGACGAAATGACGCCCGCCGCATTGGAGCGCATCCTCGCCACTCTGGCGGAAAAGAAATCCCTGGATGTGGTGATTCTGACCGCCGCCGTGGGGCGGATGGACGAGGAGATGTATTACATCCCGAAATTTCCCATGCGCTCCTTTACGGGGCCCTGCGAGGGCTCGGGGTTGAAACTCCTGGAAAAGCTGGGGCAAGAGGACACGCGTCTACGTTGTGAGGCCTTTCTGGGATGCTATCGTAAGCAATTCCTGATTGACCACGAGCTCTTTGTGGATGAGGATATCCCAGGACGAATGGCGCATTGCTGGACGCCCAGGGTCTATTTCTATGCACACCACTGTTCCACCATGCGGAAGCTCCTGCCCTCCTATTGGTGCGTGCAGAGACCTCTGGTCTGGAAAACGAAATACCGGGACGATTTCATCAAATCCTTCCCGTTGAGTATGCTCTCTCTGGCGGATTTTTACCAGGACCACTATCGTGACATGCCTCCTTACGCCCGTAAGGCTTGGGCGCTCGTTACCTATCGGTCGCTGGTTCTCTATTTCTTCAATCCAAAATACGCCGATGGGTGGCTGACAAAGGAGGAAGAACTGCAGGTGCTTCGGAAACTCTGGGCAGATCCTAGCATGAATGAAATTCTTCATCGTATGCTGGGCTATCTCCCCTGGCGTCAGAAGATATTCTGCCAGCTGCTGGAAAAATACGCCAAGAGCGGTAGTTCCTTCCTGCCCTGGCTCTGGGGGAAAATCACTCCAAGAAATTACTAAATAATGCTTAAAGCTTAAAGCTTAATGCTTAATGAAGGATGGGGGAGGTATCCCCCATGCCCCCTCTTTTTTTTCAATTTTCAATGCTCAATATACTTATAGAGCCGGGCATTTAATGCAGAATTCTTAGGGCTTGTGGAATTCCATCAAAGTCTTATTCTTCCCGCCAGTCCGACCAGTCCGACCAACAAAAAAGGACCACCGCAACCGCGGTGGTCCTTTTTTTCTGTATATGGCTTTTGTGCTTATCGTCTGCGGCTGTTGACAGCCTCAGCTTCTTTGTTTGCCAGCTGCAGGAAGGGGCACTTGGTGGGGATGCCACAGCAGCAACGGTATGCCATATTCAGGTCAACATACTTGTAGGGCATCGTGCGGCCGTGGAGCTGTGCAACCTTCAGGCCGTAGGACTTGACGGCGCCGCAGTCACCCGCAACGCCATCGTATTCGGGAAGCAGGTTGCCATCGGGGCCAGTCTTGGTGGTCATGATTTTCTTCCAACCAAAATTGGGCGCATAGTGGCACTTGACATGGTCCTTCAGCTGGAGGACGATATCCGTGTTGTTCAGACTCTGGGCCCACTCGGGGACTTCCACCTTGAATGCTTCATCATAGACATTCTTGTTTGCCTTGGGCTCGGGAGGCAAGGAACTCGCGCCACGGTTATTGCCGTGATTTGCCTGAGGAGCTGCAGGGGCGTCTGCACCTTTATGCAGGAAAGAGAATAGACGGTCGAAGAAAGACATGTTACTTTAATGCAAACTGAGGTGATGTTTGTGTTGGGTTGGGAAATGTCAAAGTCTCCCCAAAACACGACAACCGGAATTAAAGAAAGTTCTGTAAATATAATTCTCCTTCAATGCTTTTCAAATTTTGCCATTACATTCTCCTTCCGTTGTGGTTTTTCGGGATATATGCGGTTTCTCTTTTCGGGAGTGAACTCCGTGTGGCACAATACATTTCTTCGGGGGAGCGGGTCTATCGGAATTATCCCGACGCGTTGCCGAGTCTCCTGGAGAGTGCGCGGAGCTATTCTGGTCTTCCCATTGTGACGGAGCCACTGCAAATCGCTTCTTTTCAGGATCCGCGTCTGGCGGGTTGTCCCTTCCTCTACATCAATTGGGACGACAGCGACAATTGGTCAAAGCTCCCTGACGCAGAAGTCGCTGCCTTGGGGGAATACCTCCAACATGGGGGTTATGTGCTGGTGGACGCAGGCATCACCGCGGAATTTCTCCGGAAATCCGGCGGGATGTTCTCCCAGCACCACAGCTACAGTGAGTGGCAGGAGTCTCCCGCAGTCAGGGAGTTCTTTTTGCGGGTTCTTCCCGAAAATCATTTTCAGCCATTGGGACGGGACGACCCGATTTACGCCTGCTTCTACCAGGGCTTGCCCGACGGAGAGCGCCTCCCCCCCACAGTCAAGGAGTACACCTTGCGAGAAAAGTGGCCCAATGGCACTTATTCCGCAGTGGGAATTCGGCTCCAGGGACGGCTCGCGGTGCTGGCGACACCCGTCATCGCCATGGGGTGGGGGCGGAATGCCATCGGAGGTTGGTCCACGGAAATCCGTATGCGTGTCCTGGAGGACGGCGAGGGACTGAATCATCTTTTGACCTCCGCGCCATCACTGGGGGCAAAATTCGAGGCCCGGCGGGAGGATGGAGGAATGGACCATATCTACTGCCAGGATGAAGCGCTTCCCGCATGGCTTCACGAGCCGACGGGGCGCTGGCGCGTCTTCCAATATTATGACTCCAACCAGATTAGCGACTATACCCATGTCTTCTATACGCGTCTCGGCATCAATTACATCATAGCCGCGCTGCTTGGAGAATAGGAATTTGGCTTCAATGACGAAAAAAAAGTGCAGAATAGGTTGATAAATTTGCGATTGTGAATTACTTTAATAAGCGATATTTTTTTAGTTCATCGGCGGTTGCGGTGGATTTTTCCCTCATCGCAGTCGTTTTTCCCTCTCTAAACAAGGAGTAACACAATGGATCTTAAGTACATCGTTGTCATGGTCGTTGGTTTTGCAATCGCCATGTTCGGTATGAAGAAGCAGAAGGCAGGTGCCTCCTGGGGCCAGGCTCTGGCTATCGTCGGTGCTCTCATCGCCATCGTTGGCGCCATCATGAACCTGACTGGTTTCATTGGTGGCAGCTCCAAGGGCATGGCTCGTGAAAAGCGCTACATGTTCCTTCAGGCGAAGTTCCTGGGTGATGCAGTCAAGAAGGCTTGCAACCCCGCCAAGGTCTGTGTGATTTGCGACCCGAACCTCTTCGTTGACGCCTACGGCGACAAGTTGGACAAGGAAGTCCAGTCCGACTATCTCGATGGTATCCGTGCCGCTCTGAAGGGCTCCGAGATCATCCCCATCTACCCCGAGTTCAAGCGTCCCAAACCCAAGAACGCCGGTCCCGATGCCGCTATGATGGTCATGCCCTACACCATGCTGAGTGGTGGTGACTACAAGAAGATGTGCGAAAAGATCAAGAAGGCCAAGCCCGATGCTGTCATCAACATCTATCAGTTCCCCATGGATTCCAAGCTGCCCGCCTCCCTGGGTCTCCTGAAGGGCTACAAGGTTGGTTTCCTGAACACCAGCTCCAATGACGAGCTCACCTATGCTTTCGCCGATGGTGGCAAGCAGTGCGCCGAAGTCGTGGCAGTCGTCATGACCAAGGTTGACGCCGTCTATGACGAGACCATCCCCGCCGCCGATCAGAAGGCATTTGACCGCCGCTTCGTGTTGGCTCTGCCCGGCGACTACGAGAAGATGATCAAGGTTGCTTCTGGCAGCGCAGGCAAATAATAAGCCTACTTGGCATTGACAAAAAAGGCGACCGTCGTCTTCGAGACACTGGTCGCCTTTTTTGTATCGGTGAAGGATATGGAGAAACGATGATACACGATACCTTGTCCAATTTTCAGCGGTATGTATCTTTGCATCCGCGTTTTGCCGTTGTAGCGGAGTTTTTGCGTTCTCAGGACTTGTCTGCGTTGGCGCCTGGTCGCGTGGAGCTTCTTCCCGATGGGGAGATCTATGCGAATGTCCAGACCACCACAGGCAAGAGTGCCGTGGATGCGCCCATGGAATTTCATCGCAAATACATAGACATACAGGTGCCTTTGGCGACTCCCGAGCAGATGGGTTGGTTGCCCTTGGGAAAGGCTCCTGGGAGTCTGCAATATGATGATGCGAAGGATGCGGCGTTGGGGCCTGCCACGCCCACGAGTTACGCCACGGTGTTGCCTGGGGAGTTTACGATTTTCTTCCCCACGGATGTCCATGCGCCCTGCATAGGCGAGGGTGCCAGTATGCCGAAGGTGATTTTCAAGGTCCGTGTGGATTGAGATAGCCCATTTCAGGAATGCGATATCTGTTGAACATTGGGAATACACGTGCGGCGGTGGCTTCTGGCACGCCTGGCGCATCGGATTTTTCCGTGGAGTATTTTGCCACGGAGGAAATTGCGACGCGCTGGTATCCAGGGGAGAGTTCTGTTTGGGATGCCATTGGCGCATCGGTGGTGCCATCAGTTCGTCAGGCATTGGAGGCGCGTTTTCCAGGCCGTATCCATTTCATTTCGGTGTCGGACTATCCCGAGATAGACTGTTCTCGGTATGATGTATCTCGACTGGGTGCCGACCGCTTGGCGAATATTGCGGGTGCCCATCGGCTATGCCCCAATCAGGCGGTGCTGGTGCTGGACTGCGGGACCGCCTTGAATTCCGTGTGCGTTTCCGCAGAGGGTGTATTTCTGGGAGGCGTGATACTTCCTGGGAGGGAGACCGCCTTGAAGGCGCTGGCACGGAATACCGCGCAACTCCCCGAGTTCGCCGTGACTGCGCCCCACGAATTCAATCCTTTCGGTTGCACCTCCGAGGACGGCATTCGAAATGGTGTGGATATCGGAATACTAGGCGCCGCGGAGAAGATTATCCGTGCCACAAAGGCACGGCCCGAAATGGCGGACTGCAAGGTATGGTTCGCGGGTGGTGATGCGCCCTTCTTTGTGGAATATCTCCCCAAAGAACTAGGCGCAGAACTATCACCTGTTCCCCTGACACTATTCGGGGTCTCGATTGCAATTCGGAATTAAAGGGGTTACCAGACGGCCTGGATTTCGGGGAGTTTTCCCTGGATGATATCTTCCAGGGAGATACGCCACTGGCAACGGTCCACGGCATCGCATTTTCCCGTGCTTTCCGTCAGGGGGGTAGGGGATTGGACTCGCAGGACGATATCCAGTCCGCCGAGGATTTCTGCCAATTCTCTGGCTTGTTGTTTTTTTCGCTCGCTCAACAATTTCCCCTTGGGGAGGGGAATGGCGAAGGCTGTATTGTCACTTTCTGTCAAATCCGTTAGGGTAACGAGTCCTAGCGCATTGGTGAACAGGAATTTTCGTGCATCTTTGGCAAAGATTTCGATGCGGACCCGTCGCCCTTCGGGGATGGTATAGACATTGTAACTCTTGAGTTCCGCGTCGGAGATTTCTGCGCAATGCCTGCGTACAGCCTCTTCGTCCAGGATTCCGCGGTTATCTCCATTGGAGATGCGCATGGCGTAATCCTGGAGCATCCCCGCGCACTTGTCGGGGATGGCGCATTCCACGATGGCAGTGAGGTCGCCTTCCTCCTGAAAGATGAGTCGCATTTCGAATGTCAGCGCCATTAGTGAGAAATCGCAGGCAAAGATAAGTGCCAAGAGGAGGATTTTGTGGGTGAGAAATCGCATAGTGGGATATATTTTAAGTGTTTACGTAAAAATTGCCCCTGGTGGATTTTCGGGAGGGTGTTCTTCATGAAATCCGTTGTGGGATAAGATAATTCTTTTTTTGAAAATTCTGTCATCATCCATGGAAAACTCTCCGAGTCCTGTTGTGCCTCCCAAGAATAATACTGCGCTTGGCATCCTGTTGAGTGTGCTGGGTATCGCGGTATTCAGTACCATCGAACTAAACTGCAAGTGGCTTGCCCGCTATCTGGTGGGCGCGGGGGCCAACGAAATCAATGGCTTCATGCTCTGTTTCCAGCGTTTCTTCTGGACGGGGCTGATTCTCATCGCGCTCTTCTATCCCGCCTATGTGAAGAAGGGCAGGCACTTGACCTGGCGGGACATGGGCGTCTTCCTGCTGAACGGCAGCATCTGCGTCACCATCTCCATCAGTTTTTATCAATTCGCGGTTTCGATTTTCGAGAATGCCTCCTCCGCAGCGGTGGTATTCAGTTCCAACGCGCTCTTCACGATCTTCTTCGCGCGCTTCATCAACGGCGAGCCCTGGACGTTGCGGAAGTGGCTGGCAGTGGCCATCGGAATGCTGGGCATCGCCTGTTTCATCTTCGAAAAGGGCACACCCACCATGAGCACTCTGGGGGCAATTCTACTGATGTGGGCATCCGCACTGACTTTCGCCTGCAGCGTCTGCATCACGCGCCGCGTGGTGGCCAATTATGGCGCGGGGCTCCTGATGGGCTTCTCGTCACTCTTCGGAAGTCTGCTGGTGCTTCCCATCGCGCTGTGCTTCTCGGGAAATGAAGTCTGGAATAGCTGTCTGGTGGGATGGAAGCCTCTTTCCATTCTCATTCTTGTGGGTACCACGCTGGGATACTACCTCTACTACAGCTCCATGAAGTACATCTCTGCCTACCTGGCCAGCATGTCCTTCCTCCTGAAACCCGTCCTGGCTTGTCTTATGGCAGTCATTATCGCCGGCGAAAAAATGAACGCCTGGACAATATGCGGGACAATCATCATCGTCAGTTCGCTTCTAGTGAACCACCTGCATTTCGGCGCAAAGAAGAAGTAGCCATGGCCTTGGAAACACAGACATTCTTGGACAAGGTGGCGACTGCGGCCCAGCGCCTGCGACAGGAACTTCCCCAGGATTTCCAGGGGCTCTTCTATCTGCATTTCGGGGCGGACTACGCCATGGGGGGATTCTTTGAGGATGTGGTTGCGGAAATTCCCCTGTGGAAGCTCTCGGAGGATTTGCCCGACACACGGAATCTGGATGGCGAGGAGGTGGTTTTGCGGGCGGGGCATTGCAACGGCGTCCCAGTTCTGGCGGCCTGCGGTGCACGTCGCGTGGCAGAGGGCTATGGTCCCCTCGCGGCGCTTTTCCCCACGGCGTTGGCTTGGGCCATGGGCGCAAAGAATCACATTTTCCTGGATACCGCGGTCAGCCTCCATTCGGATTTGAAGGCAGGAAAGTGGGGGATGCTGACGGATTTCGTCAACGACTTCGCGTTTTCGCCGTTGGAGGGCCTGCATCAGCAGGTCCCCAACCCCTATCCGAATCTCTCGGAGACATTGGATCAGATCCAGAATTCGGAGTTGATTAACGCGCTGGCGGAATTCGGTGATTCCCCGAAACTCTGCACCTACCACGGTGTGCCTGGCTTCCATCTGCCGACGGTTGCGGAAGCCCGCCACGCTCGTGAAGCCGGTGCGGAATTCCTGGGGCACGACCTGGTGCTGCATCTCATTCTTGCCCACGCATTGTCCTGCCGCGTCTCGGCGCTGGTGCTGGCGGGGGCGCAGATACTCCCTGGCGCAATCCCCCATTTCACCCGCCAGGAGATGCTGGAGACGGGGGTGTTTTGCTCGAAACAACTGAAACAGGGACTGCGGAAGGCGCTGCGGGAGATGGAGGACGCGCTGGAGGGATACGGCGAAAATCTCCTCCCAGAGGCTGATGTGGAGGAGCTCCTGCGCGCGAAAATCCAGCAATGCGCCACCCGTTCGTCACCCCTGAAGGCATTTTTGAGGCATTAACTTAACATGGCATTTATGAAATACGGATTTTCACCAAAGGTATTGCTGGGTATTTACTTGGTAATGGCGGTGTTTTTGCTGACGTCTGCTGTGGCGGCAGAGAAGAATGACCCTGCCCGTCGTCTTTGGATGGGCGGCTACGAGGCCATGACAAAGGCGGACAAGTCCATGGGAGACCAGGCTACCCTGGCGGCGTTGCACAGTTACGAATATGCCCTGGAGACCTTTGAGAAAGTCCAGGCGCAGTATCCTGGCTGGAATGTGTCCTTGATTACCTACCGAATTGACTATTGCAAGCAGAAGATAGCGGAAATCAAGGAAGCGAATCGCAATAATGTAGAGTTCCTGTCCAAGGATGAAATCTTCGCGCAGTTAACGAGCCAGGCATCGGAGTTGCAGGCCGTCAAGGAGCGCGTATCCCAGCTGACAGCGGATTTGGAGAAATCCCGCTTGGCGTTGGAGCGCGCCCGTGCGGAAGCCGCCAGCCAGGCTGCGGCAGAGGAGAATCTGCAGGTCATGCGGAAGGACCGTGATACACTGGCGGCACAGGTCCGCACCTTGACGACGCAGTTGAATGCCGCCCAGGAGGAAATCAAGAAGGCCCAGAAGCCCGATCCGCGGTTGTCTCAGTTGGATGAGCTTACCACGCAACTGAAGCGTTCGCAGGAGGAATTGGCGTCATCTGGACGGACGCTGGAACAGGTGGCTGCCGCTCGGGATGATCTTCTGACACAACTTCAGCGAGAAGCCCAGGGCCGCAAGAAAGACGCCGAGCAGATTGCGGAATTGCGCCGCGTGGCCTCAGAAGCCCGCAGTCGTCAGGAAGACAGCGAGGTCCAGATTCAGAAATTGCAGCTTTCTCAGCGCTCCTTGGAGACGGAGAATAGTCGTCTTAATACGGAAATTGCGAAGATGACACAAGAGCGTTCCCTGGCGAGTTCAAAGGCATTAGAGACGAGTCAGGGGGAAGCAAGTCGTCTTCGTGGTGAATTACAGAAATTGGAGGGAGAGCACCAAAAGATTTTGGCCCAGTTGCGTAATCGAGAGGAGCAGTTCCAGTCGGCTCAGATGGATTTGCTGAATGTACGCCGGAAGTTGTCCCAGGCAGAGGAAGCGGCTACGCGGTTGTCCACGCAACTTGCGGAAGAGCGAGACCGTGCCAATGTAACGGCCAATGCCATGGCGGAACAACTTGGTCGTGCGGGACATCTCGGCGAAGAGAATGCGGAATTGCGTGACCAGATTACTCGGATGACGCAGACCGTTACCGCCCAAAAGGAACTCCTGGCCAGCCAGGAACAGGAGACAAATCATTTGATGCAAAAAATCGCTGCCATGGAGGCGGATTTGACGAAGGCCCAAAAAGAGGTAGCCGCCAATCTCAAGGCCCTGGCTGAGAAAGAGCGTCTGTCGCAGGAATTGCAGCAACTGCGGACAGCCTCGGTTGCGACAGAAGGGATTGTTGCCACAGCCAGGGAGGCCCAGGATGAGTTGGATGCGACCAAGGCGAAAGCGGCGCAATTGCAGGCACAGGTGACGGAGTTGAGTGGGCGTCTTGCACAGATGGAAGCTGCGCAGAAGGCCACGGAAGAGCATATTTCGTCACTTGTTGCCGAGAAATCCGATGCGGCGGCTCAGATATGGAAAGACCGTGCGGAGGAATTGCAGAAGGAGTTGGAAGAGGCCCAGAAACGCCAGCAGAATCTGGAGTCCGCGTTGGTTCGTCGGGAGCAGGAGAAGCAGAATTTGGAGCGTGCGTTGAAGGAATTGAGTGACGAGCTTGAAGCGAATCGTCACGAGTTGAAAGAAAATGCGAGTAATACCGCAAAGGAGATTGAGATTTCTGATGCAATGAAGGATTCCAGGAGTGCGTTGTCTGCTACGGACCAGGTCATTTTGCGTGGTTTTTTGCGTCAGGGTGTGGATGCGGAGCGTGCGGGAAAGACGGAGGCCGCGCAGTGGAATTACAGCCAGGCGTTGGCGATGCAGCCCGAGAATTTCCTGGCATTGAAGCGCATGGGGTTGTTGTCATCTCGTGCGGGCAATGACGGCGATGCGGCGCGGTATTTGGCTTTGGCCTCGAAGTGCAATCCGGATGACACAGAGGTGTTGTTGGCGCTGGGGTATTCCCAGTTGCAGTTGAAGCAACCCGAGTGGGCGCTGGCATCGTTGGCTCGGGCGGTGGCTCTTCAACCTCATGATGGTCAGACTGCCCGGCTATTTGGCGAGGCATTGAGTACGATGCAGTGGCGTGAGGCGGCGATGATACAGTTGAAGAAGGCTCTGGAGGCGAATGGGCAGGACGGCGAAGCCGCATTCAATCTGGCCATGATTGGTCTGACACGTTCCTCGGAGATGGAATTGCAGGCACGGAAGGACAGCGCCCACCGTGAGGCGCTGGAGCGTCTGGCGGCATCCATGCGCAAGGAGGCATTGGGGTGGTATCGCCAGGCGGTCTCCAATGGCATCCAGGAAGACCCCGCGTTGGAGGAGGCGCTCTCCCGATAGGTGACGACCATGAAAGCCAGGCTATTCGTTGCATTTGCGTTTTTGTTCATTACCTCCTTTGCGCAGGAATTGGGTGCGAATCGGGGGACCTTCACGGAGATGGCAAAGCGCTTTGAAATCAAGCCTCGCACGGAAATTCCCAAGTGGGCCAATCCGAAAGAAACCCCTCTCTTCCGTCTGGTGTGGCTCTCGGATATGCACATCACAAATACCGCCAAAAAGGAATACCACCATCGGCTGATACAGCAAATCAAATCGGAAATCAAGCCCATTGCGTTGCTGATTACGGGGGATTCTTGGGGAATTGGCGCGGATGGCATTGCACGACAGCGGGCTTTTCGTGAATTTCTGAATGCGGCGTGCGGGAATGACCTCCCACGTATCGTCCTGCCGGGGGACAACTGGCCCGCTGGCTTCGCGGGAGTCTTCGGACCCTCGAAATTTGCATTCACGCTGGGCGGTTATCGGTTTATCTGCGCTTCCATGGACCGCGGCGGCAAATCCAATGGCTGCTCTCTTTACGAAGCGGATACCCTGGAGTGGCTGAAGGCACAGTTCGCGGCGGCTGGAGACAAGCCCGTGATTTTTGTCCAGCACGAGCCCATCGAACCGCCTATGACGCTGGATGCGCCGAAAGTCGCCACGATGATGGATGACACCCCCACAGCATTTCTGGCGCTGGCGGGGCATGTTCACCTGAATCTAGAGTTTACCCGGGGGCATTGGCGGCAGTGGCTCGCGCCTTCCACGGGGCACAGTCACTGCCCCGCTTTCAAAGTGCTGAATTTCTACCGCTTCGGGGTGGTCTCCCAGGATTGGGAGGAGGGCGCCGATGGCAAATACCACCCCGTGGATAAATGGCTCTGCGCTCCTGTCCCCAAGGAGCATCGAAAGGGTCTTATCCCTGTGACGGAATATCACCGGGAAGAGTACGAGATGATGCCTGCGCGGGTTTTCCAATTTGACGCGTCGTTGGATAGTCAATCCGAGGCGCTGACCCAGAAGTTGATGCAATACGCCCTGCAATACGCCCTGAAATCCGCGATAAAGAAGTAACCGCCATGCCTGTAAAACTGCTGAGCCTAGAAGAAGCCGCGTCCTTTCTGAAGATGGAGCCGAAGGAAGTCCGCGCATTGGTGACCTCTGGGGAATTGCCCTGCATTAACCAGGGTACGCGGATGGTCTTCGAGTATTCCGTGGTGGACAACTGGTATACGGATCATTTGGTGAAGCATCTCCCTATGAAACAGGTGCGTATGCCCCAAAGCGGTGACACAGAGATGCGTCTGGCGGATTACTGCTCCGTGGAGATCATGGAGCCCAATCTGGAGGGCAAGACCAAACCCGCTATCCTGCGCTCGCTGACGAAGCTCGCGGAAAATTCTGGCTTCCTCTACAATCCCGACGAATTCCTGGAGAATCTCCGTCAACGCGAAGAGGTGGGCTCTACCGCCATGGCGGAGGGCATCGCGCTTTGCCACCCACAGACACGGGACGAATATACCTGCGAACAGCCTTTCATCGCCGTGGGTAAGACCCCGAAGCCCGTCTTCTTCGGGGAGGCGAATGGCGTGCCTACGGATCTCTTTTTCGTGGTCTGTTCCGCGGATTCCGCAGAACATATCCAGATGCTCAGCAAACTCTGCACTGCCATCGCAGACGGAAAACTCCTGGAGGCCCTCCGCGCCGCGGAGACTCCCGAGGAAATGATGGCCGCAATGCAAAACGCATAATATTCGTAGCGAATGGAAAAACTGGATTTACAACGCGTTCGGGAAGAGGACCTGAAGTATCTCCGCAAGCTGGATGAGCGGGGATTGTCTCCCGCGGTGGGCGAAGACGCAGAGGCCTTCGCTGGGCGCCTGGAAACGCTACAGAATAGCCTGGCGGAATTCGAGACCGGGTTGTCCCAGTCGGGCCAGAAGGATCTGGATGGCGTGCTCTGCGTGGCGAAGGACCGGATTCCGCACTCTTGCTTCGAGGCGCCATTGAAGCACACCGACGGTCTCTACGGCTTCCGTTGCGACTGGGTGCCGGGCTTCTTCTGCAATCCCCGCTTCAGTTGGCTATTCGGTGGATGCACATACTCCTTCCCGCCGGATTTCTTCACAATATTTATCATCAGCGAGAAGCTCCGCAAGGCGAAGAAATTCCTCTGCTACGACCGTGAGGAAATCCTGGCCCACGAGCTCTGCCATGTGGCGCGGTCGGGGTTGGGTTCTGTGGAATTCGAGGAACTGATTGCCTACCAGACTGCAAAAAGCGGTTTCCGTCGTGTCTGGGGCGGTATCATGCACTCCCAGTGGGATAGTCTGGTCTTCCTGCTGGCGTGCCTCTTCCTGGTGTGCGCACAGATTTTCCTGCCTATGCTGACGCCTGCAGTCGCACCCTGGCTTGGCTGGGCGGTCTTTGGCGCCGTGGTGCTCTTTTTCGTGCTACGACAGGCACGGAGCTATCATATCTACAAAAAAGCCTTGGCGAATATCGCTACTGCATATCAGGGCGATGAAAGTATGGCGCGAAAAATCATCTTCCACGCCACCGACACGGAAATCCGCCAGCTGGCGGATTGCACCGATGTTAAGGCTCTCCTGGGGACCTGGCAGACCGAATTGCGCTGGAAAATAGTCCTAGGATAGGGGGAATTGGATTCCCTTCAATTCGTCTTCAAGAATGGAAAAGACATACCGCGGGGATTGAAAAAACAATCCTGTCGCTGGATATTTTTTGGATTTTCAAGTCAAACAAAAATGGCGCTGAAGACCATGTTCCCGGAATGCTGACCGGCAGTGCCTTCAACGCCAAAAATGGAAATCATGTAGATTTCTTTTATAAGATAACCTGTCTTATTTATTTTGCAAATTTCTCCAAAAAATCACAGAAAAGCAATGCCGGGCTTCTTCTGCAATCCCCGCTTCAGTTGGCTCTTCGGTGGATGCATCCGCCGAAGTCAACAGCGAGGTAAAGCAGGCGTTCGCCGTCGCGGTCGTGGTTCTTTCCCGACGGCGGGGACGCCGTCGCTACCTCCCAGGCCGCAAAGAAGGAGCAAGGTAAAGCAGTTGTGTGCTCGAAGCGAGAGCTTCGAGGGAAGCGCAAGCTTCCAGGCGTCCGCCGTCGCTGCCTTCCCTCCCCACACAAACGGTTGAGAAGAAAGCACAAGGTAATGCAG
>DCIO01000027.1 GCA_002315885.1 Lentisphaeria bacterium UBA1724 | reverse complement strand
CTTTGACTCTCCTCCCCCACAAACGGTCGAAAAGAAAGCACAAGGTAATGCAGTCATTTGACGTCTTTGACTCCCCTCCCCCACAAACGGTCGAAAAGAAAGCACAAGGTAATGCAGTCATTTGACGTCCTTGACTCCCCTCCCCCACAAACGGTCGATAAGAAAGCACAAGAAAATACTTTTGTGTGTTTTGTGGACGTATATCGAGAATCAAGAATCAAGAATCAAAAAAGGGCTGTCGTTCCTCGCCAGAGAAAAGACAGCCCTTTTGATGTATGGCTAGTCTAGTGGACTATTTTTCGTCTTCCTTTTGTGCCTGGTCGGCCAGGGAGACATTTCCTTCCACTCGGCCGTCATCCAGCACATTGACGTGCTTGCGGTTTTCGAGGGTGCGGAAGAGGTCGAAGAGTCCCATGACGCCACCGATGCTGAACCAGATTGCGGTCAAGCCGGCGATGATGCCGGGCACCACCAGGTTGGTCACCAGGAAGTAGACGCTCCAGTATTCGGAGGGCCACGGTGAGAAGATATTCCACACCAACGTTCCCAGGAAGGCAAACCCGAAGCTATAGACGAAGCTGTGGATGAACATACCGTAGGCAATCGCCTTGTCGCCCTTGGTGTATTCGGGGGTGATGCCGATGATGTTCTTGAAGATGTTCTTGACACTCCAGTCACGCTTCAGGTTCTTGTGCTCGTTGGGATCGGCATACTCGCCACGATGCAGCATGCGGTCCATATTGAAGTCTTCCTTGCAGGTAATCAGGGAGACCACGATGTAGAGAAGAATGGTGAAGACGTTGGCAAAGAAGTTGAACTCCACTGCGTTCACGGGGAAGTCAATGGGGTGCATCTTCCACACAATCCAAGTGCCGAAGGGACGGCTCAGGGTGCGCAGAGCGGTGTCAAAAGAGTCCACCATGGCGTGCTTGTCCAGGAAGGGATAGATGTGGTCGGCCCAGTTACGCTGGAGCAGCAGGTAGATGAAGCTGAGAAGCATACCCGTGACCAGCGCGGTCCAGGCGGCTTTCGTGGTGCCCTTCTTCCAATACAGACCGAAAATCATCACGGGGCAGCAACCCGCCAACCACATGGCGCATGCCATCTGCACGAAGAACTGGATGTAGTCCAGCTGGCCCATGTATTTCGAACCAAAGAAGAAGAAGACGCCAATGCAGATTGCAACAATACGAATCATGCGGACGTGATTCTTGGGAGAGAACCCCTTGGGGAAGAAGGGCAGGATGCAGTCCTGGGCGATGGTCAGGGTCGCACTGAAGATACGGGTGTCGTCCGTGGAAAGCATTGCCAGGAAGAGCAACAGCGCGAAGGCACCGAAGAGTCCCGTGGGCAGGAGCTTGCGCATGGTGACGGAGAGGGAGAGCTGGTTGAAGAGGGTACGGCACTGCTTGTAGAGGTCGTTGGCCTCGCCTTCGGCGTCAATCAACGCCTCCCGGTCCAGTTCCTGGATGCCCTCGGGGATATTCCCGCCGTAGGACTCGTTCTTCTTGTCAATCTGCGCCTGCTTCGCATCCCGGCGGTCGGCCTTCAGCACCTCGTGGATCTGCGCCAGATAGCGGGTGTCCAGATTGTCGTCCTGGGACTGGGGAGGAATGCCCTCGCCAATCTCCTTGACCAGGGGCTGGCTGCTGTCGATGACCTCCTGGACTTTCACGCGGGTCTCGGCATACTTGCTGTCCTTCAGCACATCCGCGACAGCGCGGGTGGTCAGAGTCTGGCGGACGGCGTTGGCTTCAGGAGCGAAGTCCTTGTGGTTCAGGAAAGTGATCAGGCAGATGGCGACCAGGATATAGAAGATGTTGATCATGGAGTAGCGCCAAGAGCCAAGGATGGACGCCATCTTCTGCTCGTGAGCGGACTTTGCGGCAGTGGAAGTGCCCGCGCCAATCCAGGAACCAATGTGGAAAATGGCGTTGAACGCCACCACGATGACCATGGTGAAGACGTTGAAATTACGCAACTTCGAAATATCGAAGGGATTGAGGAAGCTCTCGCCCGCGGCGCGGTCCTGCATGACGGGGACGATTTCCTGGCTCCAGTTGAATTTGCAGAGAATGAAGATAACGAAGCAGACCAGCAGGGGATAGAGGATCATGCCCTGGATGGTATCGGTGATGACCAGTGCCAGCGTTCCGCCCAGGCAGATCAGGGTGATTGCCAGGGTCAGGAAGAGAATCATCAGCAATTCGAAGGTGGGGATGGACAATCCGAAGAGGCTCAGGTGGTCGGGCAGATTCAGCATGCGGATGAAGAAACGCGCCGCGATGGAGGGCATGATCATATTCGCCAGCATCTCCGCCAACGAACGCAGACCCGCCGCGAAAATACGGAAGGAACGGCTGTAGCGCATTTCCAGGAACTGCCCCAGACTCATGGCCTTGGTCTCACGGAAACGATAGGTCACAAAACCCGTCAGAGAAATCACCAGCGACAGGGGCGCGATAATCGCATTCCAGAACCCCAGCGCAAAACCAGTGCTGTATTTGATCTCAATGTAGGTGACCAGACCGATGATGGACAGCGCGTTGGCCACATCACCCATGTTCAACACATAACGGCCGCACACACGACCGCAGGCCAGATAGTCGGATACACCACGGACATAACGACGGGAATAAAATCCCATAAACATGACGAATGCCACTGGGATGACCAAAATCGCCCAGTCAAGAACACTCATATAACTGCCATTCATTGATTGAAACTCCTCGGTTAAGGGGTGGGGTTATTTTTGTTTGTAAGAAAAGAAAGACCCCCGATACCGAATTGGACGGCAATCGGGGGGAAATCGTCATTTTTGATTCAATGCCTTGGTCAATTCCTTGACCTGCTGTGCCAGAGTCTCCACCTGCTTGATCAGCATGCGCTCCTTGGCAAATGCACGGCGATCGACGGCGGGGCTGCCCATCACAACTGCGCCGGGCGCAGTATCCTTGGAAACGCCACTCTGTGCCATGGCAATCGCGCCATCACCAATGCGAAGATGGCCCGTGACGCCCACCTGACCTGCCAGGATGACGCCGTTGCCCAAATGGGTGCTGCCCGCAATGCCACACTGGGCCACCAGAATGCAGGCGCGACCCACTTCCACATTGTGACCCACCTGCACCAAGTTGTCAATCTTGGTCCCCGCCTGAATCCAAGTGCGACCGAAACGCGCCCGGTCGATGGTGGAATTGGCGCCCACCTCCACATCGTCATCCAACTGCACGATGCCCACTTGCGGTATCTTCTCGTGGCCGCTGGGACCGGATTTGTAGCCGAAGCCGTCCGCGCCAACCACCACACCGGGATGCAGAATCACCCGATTGCCGATGATGCAGCGCTCGCGGATAACCACGTTGGGATAGAAGAAGCACTTGGCGCCCACCGTGGTGCTGTGGCCGATGTAGCAATTCGGCAAAATCACCGTCTCTTCGCCAATGGATGCGCCCGCCTCAATCACCACCCCTGCGCCAATATGGCAACTGGCGGGAATCGTGACACTCTCGTCGATGACGGCAGAGGGATGGACGCCAGGAGCATACTGGATTGGCGCGGGGGTGAAAGCCAGAACGATGCTGGTGAAGGCATTGGAGGGATCCTGGCAGACAATCCAGGCGCGGCCTTCCGCAGGCGCCACGTCGTAATTCTCAGGCACCAGCACCACGCCAGCACGGGAATTCGGGACCTGCTCGCGATATTTGTCATTGCCCAGGAAGGCGACATCGCTTTCCGTGGACTCCGCCAAAGACGCCACACCCTGCAACGGATGGGTGCAGTTGCCCACAATGCGCCCCTGCACCAACGCCGCCAACTCTTCAACACTCTTCTGTATCAGCATTTCTGAACTCGAAAAATGAAGGAAATAACCCGACTCTTACTTCTGCTGGGCCTGCTTGGCCTGCTCCTGGAGCTGCTTGGCCTGCTCGGTGGCGGCGGCACGCATGGCCTCCAGTTTGGCCTGGGCTTCGGTCTTCTCGGACTCGTGACCCGCATTCGTCAATTTCACAAAAGCGTCGGTGATTTCCTTGTCCTTGGGATAGACCAGAATCACGGGCATGCGGTTCATGGTCTTGCCGGAGACTTCATAGACTACCTCAATCTGCCGGTCAGCCGCATATTTGGTCAGCTGCTCCTGCAAATCCTTCACAATCGCCTCGGTGGCCATCTGCTGGTTGCCCTCAATCTCCTTCATGGCTTCCTGGCGATACTGCACCAACTCCTCCTGCTTCTGCTCCAAACGGACCTCCAGCATCTGGGCCTTCTGGACTGCCGCCTGACGGGCAGTGTCCCCCAGAAGGTCGTTCTTGGCGTCGTTCACAGCCTGGACATACTCCTTGCGGGTGTTCTCAAACTCGTCCCGAAGCATCAACAGACCAGTGGTGAATTTCTGGTGGGATTCCTCAAATTTGATATTCTCCGTGATGGTCTTGTAATATTCGTTGAAGACCGTCTCCATGTTGATGTAGGCAGTAACCTGAGCAAAGAGAGACACGGAAGCAAAAATGGCAGCAAAAACAAATGTTTTCATACGAGTAAATTTGGTTGAAAAACAAAAACAACTTTTGGTAATGTAACCCGAAAATGAGAGTTGGATGATTATTACCACAAAAAAACACAAACAGAACCCACCCCATAGGGAATCTTTTATTACAAAAAGTGATTCCATTTTTCGGGAACTATCTTGATTTAGGACGTGTCATAGAGGCATTCACGGAACTTCACTGTCTCAAAATCATAAAGATGAAAGCGATGTTTACCAAAAAAATAATTTTCTTCGTCATGGTTCTTTCTGTGATGACCGCGGTATGCTTTGCATCGGCCATCCCCATTGTCTCAAATAACCGCATGACGCCCACGGTCAAAGCCGTCAAGAAAGCACTTCCCTGGGTAGTCAGCATCGGCACCACCCAGCAGATTATCCAAGTCAACGACCCCTTCAGCCTCTTCTTCACCGATTTCTTCAACCAACCCCGCCGCGTGGTCACACAATTCTCACCCCTGGGTTCTGGCGTCATCGTGGATGAGTCGGGGTTGGTCCTCACAAACTACCACGTGGTCCGACGGGCATCATCCATCGAAGTCCAACTCTGGGACGGAACATCATTCTCCGCCGATGTGGTGGGCTATGATGTGGACAGTGACCTCTGCCTGCTGAAACTCCAGGGCGAAGTCCCCCAGTTGACCGCCGCGGAATACGCTCGGGTGGATGATTTGTACCTAGGCGAGACCGTCATCGCCATCGGCAATCCCTTCGGTCTCGGACAATCCGTCTCCACAGGCGTCCTCTCCGCCCTGAATCGCTCTTTCCAGGAAGGCGATGTGGATTTCGAGAATCTCATCCAGACGGATGCCGCCATCAACCCCGGCAATTCCGGCGGTCCACTAGTGAATCTGGATGGGCAACTGGTTGGCATCAACCAGGCAATTCGTGCCGATGCACAGGGCATTTGCTTCGCCATCCCCCTCTCACACATCGAGCCATTCCTCTCCTTCTGGCTGAAACCCGCACACTTCTCCGATGCCTTCCTGGGCATCCCCACAAATGCCATTCTCCAATCCGCAGATTATTCTGGCGTGCTCCTCCCCGCACCCATTCCCAACTCGCCATTGGCAAAAGCGGGATTGCAGGAGGGAGATCGCATCTTCGCGGTCAATGGAAACTCCGTCAAAAACCCAATCGAGTTCGGACATGCCATCTGGAAATTGAAATCCGGCGACACGGTCATGCTTTCCACTAATCGCGGGGAGCTCACCCTCACCCTGGAACCACAACCCGACGAAATGCTCATTGGAACACGTCTGGGCATCTCTTTGGCGCCCCTCACCGACGCCATGCGCAGCGCACTGGGCCTCCGTCAAAACCAAGAAGCCCTCATCGTCAGCGACGTCCAGGAAGAGCCTTTTGGCAGCATTCAGGGAGCCCAATGGAAGGAAGTCATCCGCCGTGGGGATATATTACTTCAGTTCGCCGAGCAGGAATACCCCACCTTCTCCCAGATTGCCGATAGTCTTCGAGGAAGCAAAGCGGGAGAGTATCGCTATATGGTATTCTATTCCTCCGCAGTAAAGATGCCTGTGGAAGTCGCGCGGCTCCAACTGAACTGATGGATTTTCTTGGCCTACGACATCTGAAACAATCCCTGACCTGTGCATTCCACGGACTGGCAGACGCATTCCACGAAGTGGCCTTCCGACAGGAACTGGTCATTGGTATCGTCGTTCTGCCAGCCGCATGGCTCGCACCAGGACTCACACTCCTCTGGAGAGTATTCCTCACGATGTGCTGGCTGGCATTGCCAACCATGGAAATTATCAACACCGCGGTGGAAAATGCAGTGAATATCATCTCCCCTACAATCCACCCACTGGCAAAAAAGGCAAAAGACCTGGCAGGCGCCGGAGTCCTTTGCGTCTGCATCGGAAATCTATTCGCTTGGTCCTGCGCTATCTACACGGTGGTAAAATATCTCCTGGAAAAATAAAACTTCCTCGCGCTAAAGCGCTCGCACAGAAATTCCTCGCGCTAAAGCGCTCGCACAGAACAGAAGGATCTTCCAGCTATACCGGCTTTCCGGGGAAGAAGGAAGCCCCTCCCCCCCGGGATCAAGGAAAAGGTGATAGATCCTTCTGTCCTGTGTGAGCCCTTTAGGGCGAAGAAGTAAGCCCGAAAGCGTAAAGCAACCTATTTGCATTTACTGAAATTAGATATATATTTTTACTGAATTACTAATTTCATTACTACATAATCAACTTTCATATTTCTAACTTTCATGAAGAAAGACACCCCCTGTCCTTTCAGCGAGCGTTTTTTGCAGATCATCTGGAATGAGCGTTTTTTGCGTGCCCGTCCGGTCTGTGTGGATGGCCGTGAATTACGGATTGTCTCGGGTGGTTTATGGAATCGTGGGAAGGGTCCTGACTTTCAGGGTGCGGTCATCCTGCTGGGGGATCAATTGTTCCGTGGTGACATCGAGTTGCACCGGTATTCTTCGGAGTGGTTTGCGCATGGTCACCAGGGCGACCCCGCCTACTCGGAAGTCATTCTGCATGTGGTCTGGCGTGACGACCTAGGGGACACCTCCGAGAGGCAGACCTGTCTTCCCACGTTGGAATTGCATTCGCAGCTTCTGGCGGGTTGGGAACGTCTCTTTGAGTCCGTCGAGGCGGCCTTCTATCCCCACGCCCGGGAAATCCCCCCTGGCGCCTGCGCCTTGCGTTGGGCATTATCCGACGACGAACACCTGAAAGGCATTTTGTCGGCTGCGGGCTACGCTCGTTTCCAACGTCATGGACGTGATTTGCTCCGCCGTGGCATGGAGATGGACTTGGGGCAATCCCTCTATGAGAGGATATTCGATGCCCTGGGTTATTCTGCGAACCGCGAGCAATTTCAACAACTGGCCCACTCGCTCCCCTTAAAAGCCCTGCTTCCCTACGCACAGGACCTGGATGCGCTCCTGACGCTGCTCTTCGGCGTAGCGGGACTCCTGCCGGACCCCACCATCACCCAGGTCCTCCCTGCCCTCCAACCTTGGCTCACCAAAGCCTGGAAAATCTGGTGGCAAAGCGGCCTGACCGCCAGCAATATCTCCTGGAATACCTACGGCGGACGTCCCATGAATAGCGTATGCAGGCGTCTGGCCGCGGGGGCATTCTTGCTTCATCGATGCCGTTGCCAGCCTCTGGATTGGCTAGACAAATGCCTGGGGCTCTCCGCGGGAAATCCCAAGCTGCTCCTGAAGGAACTCCTGGCGCCTCTGCAAAACGAATCCCCCTGGGATGGCATCCGGGATTTCCAACACGCATTGGCGCCACATCCCGCTACTCTATTGGGCATCGACCGACGACGTGATATGGCACTCAATGTGCTCCTGCCATTCCTGGGGGCACACGCCGAACTGTCAGGGGATACCGCCACCGAGACCCTGGCATGCAAAGCCTGGGAACTCCTCCCCCGCCCACAATCCAACCACCTCCTCCAGGAAGCCACCATGCGCTTTCTCACCCCGCCCTCACGATGGCGCTCGCTAATTACCAACGCCGCTCAACAACAGGGAATGATGGATATCTTCCAAAATTTCTGCCTGGCACTGGACCACGATTGCAACGAATGCCCCTTCGTCGTCACCCCATAAAGATAAATGGGCCTCTATCCCCCATTTCCCCATTTACGGCAGGATCTGTGTGCCGACGCCCTTCTTGGTGAAGATTTCCAAAAGGAGTGAGTGGCGTAGGCGTCCGTCAATCATGTGGACCTGTCCGACGCCTGCGCGGACGGCTTCCTGGGCGCTACGGACCTTCGGGATCATGCCGCCGGAGATGACGCCCTGGGCGATAAGGTCGTCCACTTCATCGCAATGGATGGAGGAGATAAGGCTATTGGGGTCCTTGGGATCCCGGAGGACGCCAGGCACATCGGAGAGGAAGACCAGCTTGCGGACTTTGAGTTCCGCAGCCAATTCGCAGGCGGCCATATCCGCATTGATGTTATAGACCGCGCCATTCATATCGCATGCCAGCGGGGTAACCACGGGCACCTGATGGCGTGAGAGAATCCACTCCAGTTGCGGGGTATCCACATTCACTACCTTCCCAACGTAGCCCAGGTCCAGGTCAGCGCCCGTCTCCGCGTCCTTCGTGCCGATTTTTTCGCAACGGAGGATATTCTTGCCCGAGACCGCGGCGGTCTTCACATGGAGCTTGTTCCGCAGGAAATTCACCAAGTCCGCATTGACCACATTATGGAGCACCTTGTCCACCACGCGGATGGTATCTTCGTCGGTGTACCGCAATCCATTGATGAAGCGTGGCTGGACGCCTGCCTTCGCCAATTCCGCATTGATGGCCTTGCCACCGCCATGAACCACGATGGGCTTCAGGCCAGCCACGGACATGAATGCCACATCCCGCAGGACGTCGTGGGCGCGTTCGATGTCCTCCATGGCGCTGCCGCCGAATTTCACCAACACGGTGCTGCCGTAGAATTCCTGGAAATAAGGCAGTGCCTCAATGAGCACATCCGCTTTGCTTTGTTCTTGTGTGATGTCCATGGTGTGAGGGAGTGTACCGACGGCGTCCACGCCGTCGTAGGGAGTGTACCGACGGCGTCCACGCCGTCGTAGGAAGGAGTTAAAACAGTTCCTGGTGATTCAACAGGCTACGGTGGCTATCCAGCAGATTCGCTCGGGTGAGGATACCCAGGAAGTGCTGATTTTTGGTAATGGGGATGAAATCCACGCCGGTGGCATCGAAGACGCGTGTTGCCTCGGCCAGTGTGGCGTCCGCAGGCAGTGACATGGGTGCGGCGCCCATGAAGTCGTCCGCCAGAAGGATATCGTAGAGTTTTTCATCCAGGAGATAGGAGCGGAGATTTCGTTCACGGATGATCCCCACCAGTCTTCCCTGGGTATCCAGCACGGGGAAGATTTCCTGCGGGCTATGAAGCAGGACTTTCAGAAGAGTGCGGAAGGTATCCTGTGGCGCCAGGGTATAGAGGTTGCGGCTGGCCAGATCTCCCACGGGGGTCTCCTGATGAGCGTCGACACTTTCGCTGACCAATGGGTCCTTGTCGGGATTACGGAAGAGTTCCGCCGCAGTGAAGTAGATGTTCTCCCGGCAGAGGCATTTGCTGACGAAGGTAGAGAGCGCCACCACAATCATCAGCGGCACAAAGAGCTGGTATCCACCCAGCAATTCCACAATCAGGAAGAGTCCCGTCAGGGGCGCGTGCATGACTCCCGCCAGCATACCCGCCATCCCCGCGGCCATGCAATTGATGAGGGGGAAGCCCGTGATATTCGCCATGACGAGAAGAGAGTGGAAGAAGAGTCCCAGGAACGCGCCTGTGACCAACGTGGGGGCGAACATGCCGCCATCACCACCTGACTGGATGGAAATCATGGAGCAGATTGGCTTGATGAGGGCGCAAAGAGCAAAGCACCCCAGGAGCATCCAGCCGCTCTGATTCGGTAAATTCAACACGCCGCATGGCAACTCCGAGTTGGTCCCCCGCATGAAATCCAGCACATACCCCAACCCCGCGCCACTCAGAACAGGCAACAGCAGGAAAATGCCGTAGAGAACCGCCGCTCCCAAAAACGCCATCGCCCAGGGATTGCCAATCGACTTGCGAATTTTCAACATGCAGCAATTCAGGCGAATCACCGCCACGGACATGGCACCACAGACCAACCCCATCGCCAGATATAGCCAGAGATTCGCCATCTTCCAGCTGTAGACGATGTCGGGAAAACGGACATCCACGCCACAGAGCTGACCGATGATACTGCCCGAAGCCGAGGCAATCAGCAACGGAATGAGCGTCACCGCGGATGAGCCAGGCAGCAGCACCTCGCAGGCAAAGAGCGCACCCGCAAGAGGCGCACTGAAGACGCCCGCGATGGCGGCACCCGCGCCCGCACACAACAGCAGCGTGCGGGTTTCCCGTGGCAGGCCAAGCTCTTTTCCCAGGGTATCGCCGATGGCAGAGCCCGTCAAGGCGCTGGGGGCCTCCATACCCGCGGAAATACCCAGTCCCACGGAGACACCGCAGGTCAGGATATGGCTCAACGCATGATAGGGCTTCATGCCACGCCGGGGATAGCGCGCCTCCCGAATCGCCGTCCACAAATTGGTATCGTATGGATGGCGTCTCCAGAAAAGCCGTCCCAGCAGCACGCAGAAGAAGATGCCCAGCGCGGGCATGGCGGGAGCCAGCCAGAAGGCCTTCTCCTTTTGGAGTTCCAGAACCCACAACGCCTTCTCACGCACAATTTCCGCCAGGAGGTGCATGCCGCTGGCGGCCAATCCCGCTAGAGCACCCGCCACAACACACAGGGTCAGAATCAGCACGCGCTTCTGTTTTGCACGTTTCCAAGGCGTCCCCCAGGACATTCCTGCAAATATTTTTGACATCTTATGCATAATTTGACGAAAAGTGAATCCGCTCGGCGGTATATTTTATAACATAATCATCTTGAAAACAATTACACCATCACAACCCAATCAATCCAATCTGAATACAATGCCGAAGACTTCACGCAAAAATGTCCTCCTGGTCTGCGGAGGCAAATCCCCCGAACACAAAGTATCCCTGATTTCCTGCCTCTCGGTCTACAGGGCCCTGGACCGGGAAAAGTACACCCCCGTGGTGGCGGGTATTGATTGGGATGGCGTCTGGCACTACTACGGCGACAAGGAATTCCTGGAGAATTCCACGGATCCCAACGAAGTCGCCCTGGCTCCCAAGGCACCCGTCTGCTTCCCCATGAGCACCGCCGACGGCCCCGCACTGGCATTCCCCGACGGCAAGCGCAAGCCCGTCCATTTCGATATCGCATTCCCTGTCCTCCACGGCGCCAATGGCGAAGACGGCACCATCCAGGGACTCTTTGAGATGCTGGCCGTTCCCTACGTGGGATGCGATGTGGACTCCAGCGCTAACTGCATGGACAAGGAACGGGCGAAAGTCCTAGCTTCCGCACTGCTGGACATCCCGGTGGCGCCCTTCTACGCATTCGGCCCCGACGAAACCGTCCCCGCCGACGAATTGCAGAAGGATCTGGGACTGCCACTCTTCGTGAAGCCCGCACGCACGGGTTCCTCCGTAGGCGTGGTCTGCGTCAAGAAAATCGAAGAACTGGATGACGCCTTGGCGGAGGCCTTCAAATTTGACGACAAGGTGCTTGTGGAGAAGGCGATTCTCCACGCCCGTGAAATCGAGTGCGCGGTTTTGGAGATGCCCGACGGCGGCGTCTTCGTAGCGGACCCCGGCGAAGTAATTCCCACCAAGGGCTTCTACGACTACAAGGCGAAATATCTGGACGACAAGGGCGCAAAACTGCAGGTGCCCGCAAAGCTGACGAAATCCGCGAAGGCGATGATCCGCGAAGCGGCGGCCATGGTCTTTGACGCATTAGGGTGCGGTGGCATGGCACGTGTGGACTTCTTCTACCTGGATCCCAAGAAGGGCGCAGAGAAGGAGGGCATCGTCCTGAACGAAGTCAATACCATCCCTGGCTTCACTAGCATTTCCCTCTATCCCAAGATGATGGAGAATTCCGGCATGGCATACCCGCAGCTCATTGACACCCTGCTGGAGATGGCGGTTGTGCGCTTCCAGAAAAAACAGTCTCTCAGCCTCGGAAACTAATCCCAAAGGAGTCATCCCCATGAAAAAATTCCTCGCGTTGATTGCCATCCTGGCATTCGTCAGCCTCTTCACCACATCCTGCGCCACCAGCCAGCCCATCGGACTGCTCTACACCAACGTCCGACTCCCCATGGCCACCGGCGAAGCAGTGGAAAATCCCACTTCACTCAAACTGGGCGTCTCCGTCTCAAACTCCTTCTGCGGACTGATTGCCACGGGTGACTCATCCATCACCGCGGCTTGCGCAAATGGCGGCATCAAGAAAATCCACCACGTGGACTGGGAAGCCAGCTCTCTCTTCGGCGTCTACTCCACGTATAAGTGCGTCGTCTGGGGAGAATAAATACAATGCTTAATGCGTAATGCTTAATGCGTAATTGTTTATAAGGATGGGGGAGGGATCCCCCATGCCCCCTCTTTTCAATGCGGAATGCGGAATACGGAATTGTTTCGCTTTGTTCCCCAGGTGGGTAGATATTTCGCCCACGAATAGGGGCGGTGAACACTGCCACCTACCCTCTCAAGGAACAGACAGTTCCCCAAAATGAATGGATTTATCTGGAAAGGTCTGGCTGCTCTTCGCGCGCGCGTCTAGAAATTCTAGCTAGATAGTCTAGATCTAGAAGCTCTAGCTAGAAGATCTAGATCTAGAGGCTCTAGCTAGAAAGTCTAGAAGCTCTAGAGGCTCTAGCTAGAAGATCTAGATCTAGAAGTTCTAGCTAGAAGATCTAGAAGCTCTAGAGGCTCTAGCTAGAAAATCTAGATCTAGAAGTTCTAGCTAGAAGATCTAGAAGCTCTAGAAGCTCTAGCTAGAAAGTCTAGGTCTAGAGACTCTAGCTAGAAGGTCTAGATCTAGAGGCTCTAGCTAGAAAGTCTAGAAGCTCTAGTGGCTCTAGCTAGAAGGTCTAGGAGCTCTAGACGCGCGCACGCGCGCATAGAAGCTAGAAAGTCTAGCTTTTGGTTTCAGTTCGCCCCATCCCAGTGGTATTGAAGAATAGCGTTGTAGGCGGCGTTTTGTTCTGCCACCTTTTTGGAATTCCCTTCGCCTTTGAAGACAGTTCCGTCGGGTAGGATTGCCTCGTAGACAAAATGGGGTGCATGGGATGGTCCCGTGGAAGAGACCTCGCGATATTCGGGGGATTTGCGGAATTTCGCCTGGCATTTGATTTGGAGGAGTCCCTTGGGATTTTCGGTGACTTCTCCTCCCTGGACAGCCTGAAGGGCATTGGGGTAGATTCGCTCCACCACGCCACGAGCGGCCTCGAAGCCCCCATCCAGATAGACCGCTCCCAGGAATGCCTCGAAGGCGTCCCCCAGCAACGACGCGCGCTCACGACCGCCGCCCTGACACTCGCCTTTCCCCAGCAGCAGCGCCCGATCCAGCGTCAGATTTTTCGCGTTTCGTGCATTGGCGGGTTCGTCCACCAGGACGGATCTGGAGCGTGTCAGTTCCCCCTCCTGGGCATTGGGCATATCCAGATAGAGCCGATGGGTGACAATCAACTGAAGCACCGCGTCCCCCAGGAATTCCAATCGTTCATTCCATTGGCAGAATGGTATGGGTGATTCCGAGGCATAACTGGAATGTGTGAGAGCCAGCCGAAGCAATTCCTTGTCGTGAAAAGTATACCCCGCCCGTTCCTGAAGTTCGGTCAAAGCCTGGGACCAATTGGCGGCTGTCAAGTTGAAATTTTTCATAATGGCACTATTTTAAGGCATTTGCGCACACACAGGAAAGAAAGTCATTCGTGCGATCTTTCCGAAATTGGTTGTGTAATTTTTTACAATGTAAGCTGTTAGGAGAACACTGCAATGCCTTATGATGTTTCTGATTTGAGAAAGGGTCTGAAAGTCCAGCTGGAAAATGGCGATCCCTACCTCATCACCGAATATGATTTCATGAAGCCCGGCAAAGGCCAGGCGATCTATCGTTGCAAGATGCGCAACATGCTGACTGGCGCCACCACCGAAAAGGCTTACCGCCCCGGCGACAAAATCGACCAGCCCGATCTGGCCGAGAAAACCGTCAATTTCTCCTATGACGAAGGCGATGGCGTCTACATCTTCCTGGATTCCGACAGCGAGGAAATCCGTGTGACCGAGGAAGTCCTGGGCCGCAACAAGTATTTCCTGGAAGACGACATGGAATGCCAGATTCTCTTCTTCAACGGCAACCCCATCGATGTCACCCTGCCCATCTTCGTGGAGAAGGTGATTGCGGAGACCGAGCCTGGTTTCAAGGGCGACACCGCCACCAACTGCCTGAAGCCCGCCAAGATTGACAATGGTTATGAAATCAATGTCCCCACCTTCGTTGGCATTGGCGATGTGGTCCGCATTGACACCCGTACTGGCGAGTATTCCGACCGCGTGAAGAAGGCATCCATCTAATTTTCTGAAACTAGAAAATTCTTCCGTTCTGTCAATCGGGCAGCCGGTGGGTAGTTCCGCTACTTGCCCGCTGCCCGTTTGCATTTTCACCCGTGTGGCCCCGAATCAGAACACTCTTCGGAATCTTCTTCAACCTCTCCCTGGTGACCCTGGGAGGGGGGCTGGCCATGCTGCCTGCCATTCGCGCGGAATTCGTGGAGAAGCGCAAGTGGCTGACTGACGAAGAGATGGTGGACACCGTGGCCACCATGCAGTCCATGCCAGGCATCATCGCCTGCAACATGGGCGTGCTGCTGGGCTACCGCATGGCGGGGATTCCTGGCGCGCTGGCATCCGTCCTGGGGAGCATCCTCCCGCCATTCATCGCCATCGTGGCATTGGCGGAAATCGTCTCGCGGCTACGGGAATATCCCGCGGTATCGCACCTCTTCCTGGGTGTCCGGGCCGCGGTCTGCGCCCTCATCCTCTGGGCCGTCATCGGCCTCGGCAAACAAATTCTCCTGAAAAACCCGGAAGCCCAGGCACGGGCATTCTCCTGGGGCATCGCCACCGCCAGCTTCCTGGCGCTGGCATTCTTCGGCGTCAACGCGGTCTACGTCCTGCTGGCCTGCGCGTTGCTGGGCTGGCTTTCCCAGTTCCCGCCGAAGTTTTCTCATACGCGCGCGAGCAAGTGCGTGGGCGAGGAGGAGAAGTCATGAGCCTCCTGGCGCTCTACATCCTCTTTGTCAAAATCGGCTTCCTGACCTTCGGGGGTGGATATGCCATGATACCCCTCTTCCAGGATGAGCTGGTGACACGCCTGGGCGTCATGACCGCCAGCGAATTCGCCGACATCGTGGCACTGGCCCAGATGACCCCGGGACCCGTTGGCCTCAATGCCGCCACATACGTGGGACAGAGCCAGGCGGGATTCCTCGGTGCGATAGCGGCCACCGCAGGCGTCGCCACGCCGTCCCTGGTTCTGGGATTGCTGGTGGCGGTGCTCCTAAAGGCCTTCGAGTCCAACCGCCACTGGAAGGCGGTGCTCCATGGCGTCCGTCCCGCCACTTTGGGGTTAATTGCGGCGGCGGTGATTTTCTTTGCGGAGACCTCGCTCTTCACCGCGCCAATCAAGGCACTGTGGCGTGCAGGGCAATCCTTCGGGTTCTGCTGGCAGGGCGTGGTCATCTTCCTAGCGGTTTTCTTCATCCAATGGCGCTGGCGCCCGAACATCCTCTGGGTGTTGCTGGGTTCCGCCTGCGCGGGATGGCTTCTGTTTCTCATTCCCTAACACCTCTGCTTTGCCAAAGGAGTATCCATCATGTCCAACGACACTTCTGCCAAAGAGAAAAAAAATATCGCGAAGACGGTCATTTCCTTCTTCACGGACAAAATTTGGAATGCGGATTTTAGCGCATTGCGTTTTCTGAAGCGGTCGGTCTATTCCCTGTGCCGTCTGCTGGTAGTGGCCATCGGTGGCTTTGTGGAAGACCGCTGTACCCTCCAGAGCAGCGCCCTGACCTACATCACCATGGTGTCACTGGTTCCCGTGCTGGCCATCGCACTCTCCTTCTGCAAAGGCATCGGTCTCCAGCGACAGTTGCTGGCGCACCTGGGCATCGAGACTCTGGTGCAGACCTCCGAGACGGATGGCAGCGAGACATACGTCTATAAAGTCGTCATGCCTCCCGAAGAGGGGACCGAGGAAAATGCCACCGATACCCCACCTGCCACGCACCAAGTCCCCGAGCCCCGTCTGGCCTCGGAAGTCAAACCGGGTTTTGCGGCAGAACTCCCCGAGCCCATGCAGATGGTCATCATCAATGTATTCAGCTACGTGGACAAGACGAATTTCGCCGCCCTGGGTGTCATCGGTGTGGTGACACTCCTAGCAACAGTCATCATGTCCATCAAGAAATTGGAGAACAACTTCAATGCCATCTGGTGCGTCACACGAGGGCGCCCCGTATTGCGACAGATCAGCGAATACCTAGTGGTGGTGCTTCTCCTGCCCATCCTGCTCTTCTGCGTGCTTTCCCTCAGCGCGTTCATCAGTTCCGGGGCGTTGGGGCAGTTGCTGCATACCGACTCACCCGTCATCCTCTACTGGGGTAAGCTGGCGGCGAAGGGCATTCTCTTCCTCTGCCTCATCGCCTCCTTTGCGGCGCTCTATCTCTTCATGCCCAACACACATGTACGCCTGGGGCCCGCCTTCTTGGCGGGAGCCGTCTCAGCCATCTGCTGGGGAATTGTGCTGTTGGCATACATCAAATGGCAGGTGGGGCTGGCGAAATACAATGCCATCTACGGGACTTTTGCCGTACTGCCCTTCTTCCTGGCATGGCTCTACGCCAACTGGCTGGTGATTCTCCTGGGGGCGGAGATCTGCTTCGCCGCACAAAATCAACGTCTGCTTCGTCAGACCAAGCAACTCAAGCCCGTGGAAGCGGGTGCGAGCCGACTGCTGGGCATCGCCATCGTGGAATCCATCAGCCGCCACTACGACAACGGCAAGGGCTGCTGGAATGCGGGAAGATACGCCATACGCCACAATGTCTCCATCCGCGAATTGGAATTCACCCTGGCGAGCCTGGTGAAAGCGGGCCTGGTCATCCAGCGAACTCCTCTGGAAGACCCGCCCGCCGCATACGACTACATGCTGGGCATCCCTGCTTCCCAAATCACACTCTCCATGGTCTCTGACGCATTCCTGGGGCTCGACACCGAGACCGCACGACGCGTCGAAAAGTGCCTGCCGCCGAAATTCATCGAATACATGAAGGCACAACATGACGCGCTGGACGCCGAATTGAACAAAATCACCTTCGACCACTTCGCTACGGACAAACCCACCATCGAGGACCCCACAAAGGGCAAGTCTAACGCCTGATAGAGTCGACGGCGGGGACGCCGTCGGT
>DCIO01000133.1 GCA_002315885.1 Lentisphaeria bacterium UBA1724 | reverse complement strand
AAATTTGTTTATATTTACTTCATAGCCGAAAAAGGGCTATATCTTTTTGCTTCCGTTTATTTTGAGAACAAACCCTAAACACCCAAGAAAGACAAGAATGAAAAAATCCTTCACTCTGATTGAATTGCTGGTTGTCATCGCCATCATCGCCATCCTGGCGGCCATGCTCCTGCCCGCACTTTCCAAGGCACGTGCAAAGGCCCGTTCCATCAGCTGCGTCAACAACCTGAAGCAGGTCACCCTCTTCAACTCCATCTACCAGACTGATGGTGACGACTATAACTTCTGTTCCTTCATGCAGTGGCCTGACAAGCAGTCCACTATTGAGGCTGCGCTGGGCAAGACCGGTTCCTGCCTGCCCTGGTTCGGCTACATGAACCGCGTCATGGGAGTGGACGGCAAGGTCATGGACTGCCCCGCCTCCAACCAGCAGGGCGCAGTTGACCTGTGCAAGCTCACCGACACCAACCTGGTTGCGGGCGTGCTTGGTACTTCTGCAAAGCAGGTCTCCTATGGTCACAACTCCTTCTCCTTCGGTCTGGCGACTGTGGCCAACTCCATCTACGCCGCCTCCTCTCTGATGGGCCCCATCCGTCTTGGTCAGATTGATCAGGCAGGCGGCACTCCCAGCACTCTGATTCTGGTTGCGGACTCCGCACCCCACGATGTCCTCACCGGCACCTGGGCGGGCTCTGCCGACTCCACCCTGGCAATCTCCTTCGTCATCCAGGCCGACTCCGTCTATCCCGACTTTGGCGCTGGCACCAGCAAATTCCCCACCTACGCACGCCACGATGGACGCACCAACATGTGCTTCGCCGATGGCCACGCGGAAAGCCTCAACCCCAAACAGTATCGTTTGGCTGACACCAGCGGCGGCGAGGCCAACAACCGCTACTGGAAGCCCCGCTATAACGGCGTCTCCGCTGGATACAAGATCCAGTAGTCGCCTGTCGAGACGGCATTCCGTCGTCTAGACCCGAAAAGACCGATTGCAACCCATAGATGCAGTCGGTCTTTTCTTTTTTCAGATTTCAACAACAAAATAAGAAAAATTCTTCGCGCGCGTGCAACAAAACAGAAAAAGGAGATTACCTTTATTCCGTAGCAAAAATACATCCGCATATCCATAAAACTACCCCACTCTTTTTCTCGAATTCTGCCATGAAGAAAGCACTCCTGATTTTTGCGTTCCTGTTCCTGACCGCCTGCGTCCTGCCCGCTTTTGACAACACTGCCCTGCAGTTGAGCCTGTGGGCACCCAAGGCACAGCTGGTCCCCCCAGAAATCTCCATCAGCGGTCTGAAATTGAATCTGCCCTACGGTAGCAATGCGCAGGTCACTGGTATCGACCTGGGTTTTGTCTCCATCGCCAACGAGCAAGGCTCCGACTTGGAGGCCCGCGTTGCCGCGTTGCAGGTCAACCTCTTCAACAAGACCAGCGGTTCCTTCGCAGGTCTGCAGGTGGGTTTGGTGAATCTCTCCGACACCTCCGCGGGTATCATGGTGGGTCTGGTGAACTCCGCCTCCAGCCAGGTCAGCGGCATTGAAGTGGGTCTGGTCAATACCTCACTGGAATTCCACGGCATCGAAATCGGTATCGTCAACTACACCGAATTCCTGCAGGGGCTCCAGATTGGTCTGATCAACATCGCCACCAAGTCCACGGTGCCCTTCTTCCCCATCATCAACTTCTGCTTCTAATCCAAACAACAGACCCGGATTCCAGATAAACTAAAGCGGGACGGCCCCCCTCCGGGACTGCCCCGCTTTTTCATTACACTTTGTCACGATTTTCCTGACAAGTCATAGTCCCTATACGACTTTTCGGCATTCACACTATGTTTCCTAGCCTGACACGCAGACAATGGTACCTGCTCGCGGGACTTCTCGCCTACCTGCTCATCGTCCTTATCCTGGGAAAACTACTGCGGGACGGACTTACCGTGTCGGGAAAACTCCCGCCCGTGCTTAGCGGCATCCAGAGCGGCTGGCAGCAGGAGCTCCTTCTCACACAGAGTGCCGTGGACGCACAACGACGCGCCGCATTGGACAAGCGTGAGGCCTTCCTTTCGGCATTCCGCAAGGAAAAGGACCGCCAGGAAGACCGCATGCGTGAACTGATTATCCTTCAGGACCCGCTTCATAAGAAGGACATCGATTTGCTGGATGATATTGACAAATCCCTCCGTGCACAATTTTCCATCCTCCTGGATGCCCGAGATGCCTCAAAGCCACTGGATGAAATTTCCAAGCTTATGGCGGAAGCCGACAAGATTATCCAACGGGATACCGCCGCCATCGGTTCCTACGCCACATACTACGGCATTTTCTGCTGGCTATGGCCGTTGCCGCTCCTGCTAGCCGCCATCTACGCAATCCAGGTATTGGTTCGCACCCGCCGGCAACAGCATCAAACGCTGCGGAATTATCTTGCCTTACCCACGGGGACACTCCTGGAGGGCGACACAGCCCCCGACCATCGCGCAAATGCCAATGAAGACGACCCCGTTTTCACGGAGGGTCTGAACGAACTCCTGCGTCGTGTGCGAAAGGAGAGCCAGGAGCGCGAGCACTTCATCGCCACCATGTCCCACGAAATCCGCACTCCCATGAATGGTCTGCTGGGCTTCCTGTCGAGTCTGAAGGAGACACAGCTTAACGACCAGCAGAAGCAGTATCTCCGTATCATCGACTCCAGCGCAAAGGGACTGGTGCACGTTATCAACGAAATCCTGGATTTCACGAAATTGCGTGCGGGGAAATTGGCGCCCTCAGAAATGACCTTCGACTTGAGGACCTTTGCGGAGGAGCGCGTAGCACTCATCAAGCAGTCCATCCACGGCAAAACCCTGAAAGTCCAGCTGGATTTCCGAGGTCCCGAGGGTGCGGTGCTCCTGCGGACCGACCCGTCACTCCTGCGGCAAGTACTGGACAACCTGCTGGGAAACGCGGTAAAATTCACCGAGCGCGGGGAAGTAGTCCTGGAGATTTCCGTCATCACAGAAGACGAGCAATTCTACCGGGTGGATTTTGCGGTGCGTGATTCAGGTATCGGCATGACCCAGAGTGAGCAGAAGCACCTCTTCAAGCCATACGAACAGGCGGACAGCTCCATTGCCAGACGCTTTGGCGGCACGGGTCTTGGTCTGACCATCTCCCACGCGCTCGTCCAGTTGCTGGGCGGTGAGCTGCAACTGACCAGCAAGCCAGGCGAAGGGAGTTGCTTCTTCTTCACCCTGCGTTGCGCAGTATCCAAACCCGAGGAACAGGTCCATCTCTCGGATTTGTATCACGTGAAGCTCCCACGCACGGAACTCAAAAAACACTGGGCGCTGCTGGTGGACGATACACTCACCAACCTCTTCCTGCTGGAGACCATCTGCCAATCCGTGGGACTGCCCTACCGCACTGCCGAAAATGGCCGCGAGGCGCTGGAACTCTGCAAGCAGATGCACTTCGATCTGATTTTCATGGACATCCAAATGCCCATCATGGACGGCTATACCGCCATCCGGGAAATCCGGAAACTCCCCGACAGCGCCACCACCGCCATTGTGGCGTTGACTGCGTCCGCATACCAGGAAGACGTGGAGAAAGCGCTGGGGGCGGGGTCCACGGGCTTCATTCCCAAGCCCTTCGAACGAGACCAGCTCCTCCTTTGTATCGCGGACTCCCTGGGCATCACCCCCGAACGGGAATTGCGCGAGACCGACGGCGAAACCGCGGAATCACCCGAATTGGCGACGGTCCGGCGTATGCACGACTTCATGCGGGAGCAATACCAGCTCTCCCTGGGAGAAATCAAGATGCTCCTAGCACAGACACTGACCGACTGGCGACCTCTGCTAGACAACCTGGGCAGCTACGCACAGAGAGGAAATACCCAGGAGACATTGGCGCTGCTCCATCGCCTCAAGGGACAACTGGCCGCCATCGGACTCATCGACCACTCCGAAAAGACCGTCGCCATCATGGACGCCTTCAAGGAAGACCGCAGAGAAGAAGGTCAGACCATGATCCTGGCATTCATCCAATCCCTGACGCGTATCTTCAAACTCCTGGAAGCCGACGTCACCCTACCACACTAGTTCTCTCGCCAAAGCTGGCGCTTTGCCCACAGAATTGGTCCCTTTGGTCTCTTTAAGCATTTGTGTTAACCCTACGCTTTCAATCTGGCACTCTCCTCATCGAGGGAGAAAACTCCCGTCCGACGGACATACTTCCCGCGGGCATTGGGGAGTTTTGCCGTTTTGATTCCCGTGTGCAATGTTGGCGTGCAGCGGCGGGGGCCTATTCTCAGATTGTCCTGAAGTTATTCAAGGAAAAGATTCCCTACGATGACCAGGCGCGCAAATACGCCACCTTGCAATTGCCCCAATCCTTTGAGCGGAAGCCAAGATTCTATCAGCAGGAAGCGCTGGATGCCTGGGTGCGGAATCATCGTCGTGGGATGGTAGTACTTCCCACGGGCACAGGAAAGTCTTTTTTGGCGCAACTGGCCATTGCCAGCGCCAATCGTTCCACGCTGGTGGTCGTTCCCACACTGGATTTGCTGGCGCAGTGGGTCCTGCAGCTGAAGAACGCCTTCGGGTGTCCCATCGGTATCCTGGGCGGCGGCACCCATGACATCCAGGACATCACGGTCTCCACCTACGATTCCGCACTCCTGACCATGGATGCACACGGCGACCGCTTCGGACTACTGGTGGTGGACGAATGCCACCACCTGCCTGGCCCCGCGTATTCCCAAATCGCGCGGCTCTGCATTGCCCCCTATCGCCTGGGGCTCACCGCAACCCCCGAACGCAAGGATGGTCTGGACCTGGAATACGCGGAATTGCTGGGGCCCATTTGCTATCGAAAGGAAATCACCGACCTGCCCCAGGAAACCGTCCTCTCCCCCTACGAGACCATACCCGTCTATACGCCATTGGATGAAGACGAACAGGCGCTATACCAGCGTGAACGGGATATCTACACGGGCTTCGTGCGCAAGAACCGCATCTCCTTCAGCAACAATCAGGGCTGGCACAATTTCCTGATGCTCTGCGCTCGCTCACCCGAGGGGCATCGGGCCTTCCAGGCATACATGGAACAAAAGCGCATCGCCCGTTCCCCACGCTCCAAATTCCACATGGTGGCGGAACTGCTTGCCGCACACCGACACGACCGCATCATCCTCTTCACCGCGGATAATGCCACCGCATACCAATTGGGGAACGCCTTCGCCCTGCCCGTCATCACACACCATACGAAATCCGCGGAACGAGTGGACTTCCTGGAGGCATTCCGTCGTGGCGACTATCCCGTTTTGGTCACCAGCAAGGTCCTGAATGAAGGCGTGGATGTGCCTGCGGCCAATGTGGGCATCGTAGTATCGGGCTCGGGCTCCGTGCGGGAACACGTCCAGCGACTGGGACGCATTCTACGGCCCTCCCCCGGCAAGACCGCGGTGCTCTATGAACTAGTCAGCGAGGGCACCAGCGAGACATACATTTCCGAACGCCGACGGATGCACCCCGCCTACGGGAACAATATGGTCAACGAAGAAAGCGGAGACTACCAATGTTAAGCAAACCATACGTCTCCGCCACCTGCCGCCAAGGTAAGATCTCCCCGCGTTTTGTCATTGAGACACCCGAGAATCTCCAACTGGCCAGGGAACTCATCGGCATCTACCGCGATGCCTTCCAACGGCATATCCCACTGGGCGAAATGAAGGAATACCTGCGACCCGTGGAAAATGACGTCCGAAACAAGCGCTTCGCCACCGCATTGACAAAATTGCTGGACGACCGAAGCGAATTCTCCTCCCTCTCACAGCTGGATTTTCCCGCGTTGCGCAAGGAGCTCTTCACCGCCTCTGCCGCATTGCTGAAAGGCAATGGACCACTGCCACAGGGTTGCTCCTGGCAGAACGCCCTCAAAACACAATATCCCGACAATCCACTTCTGCAGACGGGGCAACTCTACGGCGATCTCCCCGAAAATGACTGCCTGCTGAAATTTGACGAGCCAACGCCCTGGCAGTTGCTTCAGCGTTACAACCTGGGGCTTGTCCAGGCAATTCTTCTTTCCGCCAAAACCATGGTCATCACCGTGGGGGCAACGGACGCACCGAAGCTCCGCCGACTCTGCCAGTATCTGCGCTTCTTCCAACTGCTGGCGGATGTCCACGAGGCTGCCGTTCCCGATGAGGCCACTGACGAAGAGGGCGTGCCCCTGCGATGGCTTCGCATGGAGGTGGATGGCCCTGCCGCAATTCTGGAGCAAGGTCGGAGATATAGCATGCAGTTGGCCACTTTCTTCCCTGCAGTCTGCACCATGCCACGCTGGAAACTCATGGCAGTCATCGACTGGGATGGCCAGGAGCTGCTGTTACAACTGGACCAGAATTCCCATCTCCAGTGCCCATACCACCAATTCTCCGCATGCCTCCCCGAGGAAATCAAACTCTTCCAAGAACATTTCCGCGAAACGGACTCCGACTGGATGCTGGTGGAGGACACGCCCTTCCTGAAAGTGGGCGGCAAAGAGCTGGTCTTCCCGGACTTCTCCTTCCGCAAGAAGAAATCCCGCACTACCATCCACCTAGAACTCTTCCACCGCTGGCACCCCAATGGCCTCCGGGAACGCCTGGAATGGCTCCAAAAACACCCGAAAACACCACTGGTCATCGGAGTGGAACGAGGACTCCTCAAACGCACCGAAATCAACGACCTACTGGAAAACTCGGAATACTTCCAGAAATTCGGCTTCCTCTACCGCGATTACCCCACTTTCGATAAGACCATCCGAGCCCTGGAAGGAATTAGGAATTAGGAATGCGGAATTAGGAATTATTGGAGACCACAGCGCCTCAAGACATCTTTCTTCCATAAACCATAACCTGAAGAAAGTCATGAAACGTGCCCTCCTGACCATCTTTTGTTTTGCCTCTGCGTTATTATTTGCTGTTGAGCAGTTGCTATACGTGAGTTCGGTGGTTCGACCTCCCGAAAAGGATTGGCGCTTGACTCCTGGTGACATCTCCATGCAGCAGCTCCCCTGGCCCAATGGCGAGTCGGGCCTGACGGTCAAGTTCACCTACGAGCCCCATCCCGATGGCTGGCCCTCCGGAAAATTCTACCTCCCCGAGGATATGCGTGATTGGCGTAGAGCCAAGACGCTCTACATCGAAGTCTATTGCGAAGAAGCGGGGCGCATCGGCGTCTGCATCGCCACCTACAACGACGCCAAGAGCTGTCCCTTCGGCAATCTGAATTTCCCTGCGGGTCGTAACACCATCGCACTGGACATGAAGGAGATGCAGGATTACGACCTAAGCAAGGTCAAATACATCGACATCTTTTCCTCCCGTCCCGACCACTCCTACTCCCTCTATGTGGGGGACATCCACATGGAGATGACCGATCCGGAGGCGGACCGCGCCCAGCGCATCGAACAAGCCGCCACCATCAAGGGCGCCTTTGCCTGGCGTCAGGAACGCCTGGGCGCAAATCTGCCAAAGGCATGCCAGGAATTGCAGGCCATGGCAAAACGCCTGGGTGACGAGCCCGAATGGGAAGAACTGAAGGCCTTCCAGGAAGAATGCGAGAAGCTCTTCCCCGTGATGGACCGGCGGATTTTCCGTGCGGCTGCCCAAAAAGGCAGCAACGTCTCCGCCCTGTGGTGCCTTCCCGAGGAGAAGGTCCTCCGTGACACCTACGCATTCCTGGCGCCACCCACCAAAGACTACACCCTGGATGCCGCACGCGGTGAAGGCGAAAGCGCACAGCTAGTTGTCCAGAGCCCCCAGGAACTGAAGGCCATCAAGGCGGAATTGGTCGATGCACCTACTGCCGAAGACGGCACACTCTTCCCCCTGGATGCGCTGAAACTCTCGCCCCTAGGCTATGTGGAGACCTTCGCCCCCAACTACAAGGTCAAATACGTAGGATACTGGCCCGACCCCGTCCTGGAATACCTCCAGACACCCATCACCATGGCTGCCAATACCTACCAGAGCTGGTGGCTGGATGCGCAAGTCCCCCACGACCAGAAGCCCGGTCTATACCAGGGACAAGTCCGTATCACCTACGATAACGGCGGCGAAATCATCATGCCCTACGCCATCCGCGTCCGCTCCTTCGAATTAGCCGACGGCGTGCCCTATTTCTCACCCGTCTCCTTCGATGCCCCGGAATTCTTCCCCACGGATCCCGCCCTCCGCAGAAAATACTGGGAGGAGAGCGCGCTGTTGCTCATCCGCCACCGCATGCAGCCCGACCGCCTCTACTGGGGCTACGGCCGCGCCAATCTGGTGGAAGAATCCAAGTGGCTGCTGGACCACGGCGCAGGACATTTCAACATGGGCTTCGTCAACCGCGAAGTCGATGATTTCCTGGAGGCCCAGATTGCCCAGGCATACCAGGCCTGCAAGGACGCGGGTATCCTGGACAAGGCATACATCTACTGCTTTGACGAATGCCCCGCATCCATGTTCGACATGATTCGGGAAACCCTCAAGCGCGTCCGCCGCGCCGCACCAGGCGTCCCCATCTACACCACACTCTACGACAGCAGCTTCGGAAAAGTCAGCGGCCTTGCGGATTTGATTGACGGATGGATACCCCTCACCCCCGCCTATGGACAGAACACCGCATTTGCGGAGGAAGCCCGTGCCCGCGGGAGCAAAGTGGGTTGGTATGTGTGCTGTTCTCCCCAGGAACCCTACGAGAATTTCCTCCTGGAGTATCCCGGCGCGGGCGTCCGTTCCCTCATGGGCTTCACCAACTGGAAACTCAAGCCCGACTGCTTCCTCTACTACAACGCCATGGTCTGGCGCGAGTGGGAAAAGAACGACAAGGGCGAATACACCTTCAAGAACATGATCAAGGTGCCCCTGACAGGCGGCCCCCTCTTCGAATATCCCTGGATTGGCGAGTCCTTCCGGAATTTCAGCGGTGACGGCCGACTCTACTACCCCGCCGCCGCTGGCCCCATACCCACCCAGCGCCTGAAGATGATTCGTGATGGCGCCGAGGACTGGATGTACCTGGATCTCCTCAAGAAGGAACTGGCAAGCGGCAAGCACGCCCCCGAATGGGAAGAAGCCGCCCGAAAGGAACTTGAAATCGAGGACGCCCTAGTCACCAGCCTCACTGTCTGGACCAAAGACCCCGCACGCCTCCACGCAAAACGCACCCGCATCGCAGCACTGCTGGAAAAGTAACAGAGAAGACACTTATGTCCATCACCTGGAAACTCAGATTTACCCACCCGATTTCCCATAAGATGCAGGAAATTCCCGCGCAAGTTCCTGGGAATGTCATAGGGGATTTGGAACGCGCGAAGGTCATTCCCGAGGTTTTCTACGGCTGCAACACGGATCTGTTGCGTCCCTGGGAATACGTCGACTGGGCATACGTGGGGACCTTCGTCACCCCAAAAGTGCCGAAAGGACAGTCGCTGGTGCTGAATTTCCGGGGTATCGACACGGTCGCCCAGCTCTTCCTCAATGGGAAACTGCTGGGTTCCGTGGAGAATATGTTCATCGAGCACCCCTTTGCCGTCACCAAGGAGGACCTGCGTCCCGAAGGACAGTCGAATGAGCTCCTGGTCAAGATCCGTAGCAGCATCCTGGCCGCCGCAAACCAGACCATCCCCATGCAGGCCAACAGCACACCATACGGCTTTGAGGGACTCCTCCTGAGGCGCCCAAGACACTCCTACGGCTGGGATATCCTGCCACGCATCATCGGAGCGGGACTCTGGCGCCCCGTGGAAATGCAATTCCAAGAACCCTGGCATTGGACAGAGACATACCTGGTCTGCTGGCGCCTCCATGACGCCAACACCATGGATGCAAACCTCCATTGGAATTTCACCCTGCCCGAAGGCGAGACCTTCCAGGGCCTCACCGCGACTCTGAAACTCCAGTGCGGGAAGCAGGCCTACCTCAAGGAATTCCAGCCGATCTTCTCCTCGGGAATAACCGCCCTGGAGCTCCAGGACGCACAGCTCTGGTGGCCTCTGGGCTACGGGAAACAGCCCCTCTATCACACTACCCTGGAACTGCGACGCGGCAAGAAACTCCTGGCGAAGAAGGAATGGGAAACGGGACTGCGCACCCTCAAGCTAGACCGCACCGACACCATCGAGCATCCCGACGGCGGGCACTTCCGTTTCATTGTCAATGACACGCCCATCTTCATCACGGGCTCTAACTGGGTCCCCACTACCGCCATCCACGGCGAAAATGAGCCCGAGCGAGTGCGGAAAGCCATCGACTTGTGGACAGAAGCGGGCTGCAACATGGCACGTGTCTGGGGAGGCGGCGTCTATGAAGATACCGAGTTCTTCGACGAATGCGACAGGCGTGGCATCCTGGTCTGGCAGGATTTCATGATGGCCTGCGAACAGCCCCCCGCCACCGAAGAATACATGGCGAAACTCCGCCAGGAAGCCACTTCCGTGGTTCGAAAATTCCGCCAGCATCCATCCCTGGCACTGTGGAGTGGCGACAACGAGTGCGACAGCAGTCTGGGCTGGGGCGACCGTTCCCCCAGAGGCGTCGGATGCTACCCGCCCTCCACCAACCGCCTTACCCGAGAAGTCCTGCCACAGGTGCTCTATCTGGAAGACCCCTTCCGCCCCTACATCGCCAGCTCGCCTTTCCTGGCGGACAGCGTCTGGCGGCAGTGCATCGACCAGGATGGCTCTCCCGAACAACATCTCTGGGGACCACGACACTACTGGAAGAGCGATTACTACACCAAGCACCACGCCCGCTTCGCCTCCGAAATGGGATACCACGGAATGCCATCCCTGGACTCTCTGAAGAAATACATCCCCGCAAAGGACCTGCACACCAAACGCGTGGGAAATGCAGCCTGGCTGAACCACGCCACCCAACCTTTCTCCGATCTCGATGGCCCCTGGTCCTATCGCCTGGAACTCATGAATATCCAGGTCACCGAGGCATTCGGCCAAGTCCCCAAAAAGCTGGAAGATTTCATCGACGCATCACAAGCATGCCAGGCCGAGGCATTCAAGTTCTTCATCGAGTCCTTCCGCCTCAAGAAACCCGTCACCGGCGGACTCATCTGGTGGAACATCATCGATGGATGGCCGCAAATCTCCGATGCCGTGGTGGATTACTACTACGACAAGAAACCCGCCTGGAAGACCATCTGCGCATCTCAACAACGCGTCCTTCTGGCTTGTGACGAACCACAGGATGGCATCCTGCCTCTCAAGGCGGTCAATGACACCCTCGCTCCCGTCAGCGGGACCTACACCATCCTGGCTGCCAACTCAAAGGTCAAAGTCTCCGGGAAATTCAGTTTACCCGCCAATAGCGATGCCGTTGTCCTAAAGAAGCTCCCCTGCGCCAAGCTTGGGAAACAAGACATGCTGGTGATTTCCTGGAAACTCGACGGCGAAAAAGGCACCCCCGTCCATCGCAACCACTACCTCTATGGACCCGTCCCCTTCGCACTCCCCCTGTATCTCAAGTGGTATCGGGAGTACCTGAAGGGGTAACGCTGTATTCCCCAGGAAGGTAGGCATTTCCCAGGATAATAAATCCACAGATTACACAGATTACACAGATGAAATCAAATAACACAGATTCAGAAATGTTGTTCTTCCAATCCGTCAAGCAATCTGTGGAAATTTCCCAATCTGTGCAATCCGTGTAATCTGTGGATGAATAAACTACCCTCTTGTGGAACATAGCGTTGCGTTGAAAAGTGTTTCATTGACTTGATTTTTACCGATTTCGCTGTACGTTAAGTCGTAGGAGAATATGGTTATGGCAAAAAAATCTCTGACAGCCAGCGTTTACACTTTTGAAAATTTGCGGAGGGGAAATTTTCTGTACGTGGACAAGACCGAGTTCCTGTGGAAATTGGTTGAGCCACACAATGCGATGTATTTCCTTTCCCGGCCGCGGCGCTTCGGGAAATCGCTGACAGTCTCCACGCTGAAAGCTATCTTTGAGGGGAAAAAGGAGCTGTTTAAGGGGCTGGCGATCTACGACAAGCCCTATGATTGGAAAAAGTATCCGGTAATCCATTTGGATTTCAACGGACGCGATTTCAATACGGTTGAGTCCCTGGAAAAAAGTCTGCGGAACATCGTTGCGGAACAGGCTCGAACGCTGAATGTTACGCTGCCGATGGAAGACGCGGTTACCATGTTCCAGAATCTGATCGGGGCTTTGTCCAAAGATACCCAAGTGGTTGTTTTGGTTGATGAATACGACAAGCCGATTCTGAACAACATAACGGAACTGATTTCCAAAGAACTTTTACGGCATTTGAAGCCATTCTTTTCAGTCATCAAAGAACGGGAAGATGTGATTCGCTTTGCCTTTGTGACTGGTGTCACCAAATTCTGCCATGTGTCGCTTTTCTCCGACTTGAACAATTTGACTGACATCACGATGAATGCGGACTATGCCACGATGCTCGGCTATACCCAGCAGGAATTTGAACAGAACTTTGCGGAGTGGATTGCCGAAACCGAGACGAAGCAGGAATTGCCGCATGATGAATACCTTGACAAGATTAAAGACTGGTACGATGGTTATTGTTTCCATGCCAAAACAGACCGGGTTTACAACCCAGTTTCGCTGGCAAACTTCTTTACCAATAACGGAGAATTTCAAAATTACTGGTTTGCCACCGGAACTCCGTCATTTCTGATGGAGTTGATCAAACGTGACCGGATGGACTTGGAAAAAGTGCTCTCCACTCCGGTAACTTCCTACGCATTCGGAGCCTTTGAGATTGACAACATCCCGCCACTCACTTTGCTATTGCAGACGGGGTATCTAACCATCAGTTCCACCGAAAACACAAACGGAAGACTTCGTTACCGGCTGGATTTCCCCAATCGAGAAGTCGCGGAATCATTCAACGTCTATCTTCTGAACGCCTATTCCCGGAAATCCCAAAATGACGTAGCGACCTTCTGTGATGCGCTTGCCGATGCGTTGATAGATGGCGATCTATCGCAGTTTCAGAAGGTAATGGAAGCGTTCTTCGCAGGCATTCCATACGATGTTCATCGTAAGGATGAATCGAATTTTCAGAACATCTTCTATGCAATCTTCAGGCTGCTGGGCTACAACGCGATTGCGGAATCCCGGACCAGCGATGGCAGGATAGATGCCGTGGTCGAGACTGAACGGTTCATTTATCTCTTTGAGTTCAAACTGAATCGCGACAAATCCGCCTTGAAGCAGATTATGGAGAAAGAGTATTTCAAACGCTATCTGCTCCATAAACAGCAAATCATTCTGGTCGGAGTCAACTTTGATACCGAGACGGGTAAACTTTCCGACTGGCAGCATGAAGAGCTTCAGCGTTGATCACGACAGGTGCTGAAGAAGCCGACGTCACCGAATTCTACATTGGGGACATCCTCCGGGAGGGCATGAAAGCCAATGACCCACGCCTATAATTCATCCTATCTGCAAATGTCTGATTCTACCTACCAACTTGCGCTGGCGGAACTCGCCAAATACGGCTTTGAAGCGGAATTGCGTTATGACGCGAGCCTGCCCTCCTTCCAGATTTCCAGCCAGGGGAACCGCCTGACCATCGCGGCACCCGACAGCACCGAACTGCTTTACGGCGTCTATGAATTGGCGGAGCGTTTCGGGGGATACTGTTTCTTCGAACCCGGGGTGGACCGATACAATCCCTCTCTGCGACAGACGATTTTTCCCGACGGCATTCTGGTGCCTGCGAAAAAGCCCCCGCTGGCCATCCGTGGCTTCATCCAGGAATTCCCCTTCGACCAGGAAACGCCACTGCTCTTCGACTGGATGGCGAAGAACAAGCTCAACTACCTGAATGTCTGGATGAAATACTTCGATGAATTGTCCCCCGAACGGAAAGAAATGGCCGCCATCCGCGGTATCTACCTGGATAGCGGACACCATAATTTCAGCTACTGGATCCCGTCGGGGAAATACCACCGGCAGCATCCAGAATTCTTCGCAGAACGGGACGGAAAACGTATCTGCCCCGCCGACACAAAGGACGTCCTCCTGCTGGGAAGCGAACAACTCTGCACCACAAACCAGGAACTGCGGGATGAAATCGTGAAGAACATGCTCCGATACCTGGAGGAGAATCCCCAACTGAAAGTCCTCTCCCTCATCCCCAACGACGGCTTCGGGTGGTGCGAATGCCCCGAGTGCTCGAAATTCTACGACAAGAATGAGAAAGGCGAACTCTACAGCGTCTCGGAACACGTCTACAAGGCCGACCGAATCTACCACGACATGCTGCGCTACGTGGCGGCGAAACTCCACGAAGTCCGTCCCGACATCACCCTGGAGTTCGTTGCCTACGTGAACTACACCCGACCTGCACCGGGCTTCACCCTGGACCCCAACACCATGGTCCAATTCGCCAACTACTGGCGCTGCATCAACCACCGCATCTCCGACGCCGCCTGCCCCTTCAATTCCCGCCTGGCGGACGACCTCCTCGCCTGGGTGAAGGCCAAACGCGGCGGCAAAGTGCTGGTCTACGAATATTTCATGGGTATCAACTTCTATTTGTCACTGCCCATGATTCACAACTGGGATATCTTCCCCGAAGTCCAGTGGTATGCAGAACAGGGCATTGACGGCGTCCTGACACAATTCCATCTGACTCATTGGTGTGCCTACGGTATGAACTACTACATGTTCGCCAAGGCCGCCCGAGGCGAAGAATGCCAAAGCGCCAACCACAAGATGTTCCAGGCACTCTTCGGAAAGGACGCACCACAAGCAGAGGCATTCTGCCGACAAGTGAAGGAGTTCCTCCTGAGCGTCCAGGGAAAATGCCATATCCCATACCCCCATTCCCTCTTCTCACGAGTCACCCAACAACAATGCCAGGAACTCCTCCAAAGCGCAAAAGACCTCCAGGCCCAGGCACCGCAGGATACCTTCCGACAAAATATCGTCCTCTGGATGGAATACCTCTGCCGATTCAAGGATCTCTTCGATAAATGCCAAAACGGAACCCTCACCATCACACATGTGGATGATTTCCAAAATTGGGCACATTCCCTCCAAAATCGACGCATCCTGGTCCTAACACGACTGGATATGTACCTCCCCGCTATCCGAGACGCCATCAAACAAGGCAAAACTTGGCTCCATTTCAATATCGACTGGGAAGACAATTACATCAAAAAACACCACGACCTCTGGACAGGACATAAATAACACACAAAGTGTCTGAATTTCTGAAAATTCCATCAGTTCTAGTGACGGAATTTGCAAAAATTCCATCACTTTGATAACTGAATTTCCATTAATTCCATCACTTTAAACTTGAAATCTTCCCGAAGTACAATATCTTATTCTTTGGAGGTGAAACAGTTATTCTATGAAAATCAAGAGATACTACCTTGAACGTTTTTGTTCCCTACTACAACCAGGTCGTGTTCTGGCGTTATATGGTCCTCGTCGTGCAGGGAAAACCACATTGCTGACTGACTTTTTATCCACCTGGACTGGTGGACGCCACTTCTTTGGGACAGGCGAGGATCGTACTATCCGGGAAGTGCTAGAATCCTCTGATGTGAACTTGATTCGTTCCTCTTTTTCCGGATATGAGCTTATCATCATTGATGAAGCGCAGTCTCTACCTCACGTTGGCACCTGCCTAAAGCTTCTCGTGGACACGCTTCCAGACATCAAGGTTATTGCCTCAGGCTCCTCCTCTTTTCAGTTAGCAAGCGAATTGGGTGAACCTCTGACTGGGCGCCGCAGGAGTGCGACACTATTTCCTGTCTCTGCGATGGAATACGCAGACACCTTCGGAGGTATGCATCTCCGCCAGAAACTGGAAGAATTTCTTGTCTATGGGACCTATCCAGAAATTCTGACAACGGAAAACCTACAAGACAAGGCTGACTGTCTCCGAGAACTCTGTGATTCATATCTATTCAAAGACATCCTGGCTTTTGAGAGACTCCGCAACGCTGATAAAATTCATCGTCTCCTGAGTCTTCTCGCCTTTCAAATCGGCAAGGAAGTCTCTGTATCGGAACTAGGAACGGGACTGGGACTGAATCGTCTAACCGTAGAACGATACCTGGACCTTTTGGAGAAATCTTTTGTGATTTTCCGTGTGCCCGGTTTTTCCCGCAACCTCCGCAGCGAAATTGTAAAAACAAGCAGATATTATTTTTGGGACAACGGCATTCTGAATGCAATCGTTAACAATTTCAATGGAATGGACCTGCGTAGCGGGGAAAATACGGGAGCCCTGTGGGAAAATTTCATCGTCTCCGAACGGCGCAAGAAACAAGAATACAGCCGAATCCTCTCGAACAACTACTTCTGGCGCACGTATCAGCAGCAGGAAATCGACCTCGTGGAAGAACGTTCAGGAAAACTGTTTGGTTATGAAATCAAATACGGGAAGGCTTCTCCGAAAGCACCATCCCAATGGACCGACAACTACCCAGACGCAGAATTCAAAGTCATTTCTCGTGAAAATTTCCAGGATTTCATCCTATGAAATCTCCCACCCGCTACTCGTGTGGAGGCAATAGAAGGTTTACATTACACACAGGAACATTTTCAACGCCCCTCCTAGCAATCATTCCTCATTCATCATTCCTAATTCCGAATGAAAGAAGAGGGGGCAAGGGGGATACCTCCCCCTCCTTCATTAAGCATTAAGCATCAAGCATTAAGCATTAAAGAAGAGGGGGCAAGGGGGATACCTCCCCCTCCTTCATTAAGCATTAAGCATCAAGCATTAAGCATTGACATGTCCACCTTTAGCCTCGCCAAGAATCCCGTTGACCGCAATCGTCCCGTCCCCTTTTGGAGTTGGAATGACAAGCTGACTGCAGAAGAATGCTGCCATCAGATTGACCTGATGCACGAGCAAGGCATCGGCGGATTCTTCATGCACGCCCGCGGTGGTCTCCACACCGACTACCTCTCCCAGGAGTGGTTTGATGTGACCAAGGCCTGCGTCAACAAGGCGAAGGAACTGGGCATGAATGCCTGGGCATACGACGAAAATGGCTGGCCCAGCGGCTTCGGCGGCGGTCTCGTCAACGGCAAGGGGCTCTTCTATCAACAGAAATACCTGCGCTACAAGATGGTATTCGGAAAAGATGCCGCACTGGCCATCCAGAATCCCATCGCCTATTTCGACGGCACGGGCAAGCTCCTGCCCAAGGATGCCCCGTTGCCAGTCGGTGACATCCTGGTGCTCTACTACGATGTCAACCCATATTATGTGGATACCCTGGACGGACGAGTTATCGCGGAATTCCTCCACTCCACCCACGAAAAATACTACGCCTTGCTGAATGAAGAAGAGCGGAAGACCATGCGGGGCTTCTTCACGGACGAACCACAGATTTCCCGCAATGGCATCCCATGGTCCTTCATTCTGGACGAAGAATACCAGAAGCGCTACGGCGAGGCGCTCCTGCCCCGCCTGCCACAGCTCTTCTACGCCTGGGGCGAAGACTACCGCCAGACACGCTACCGCTTCTGGCGCACCGTCACTGAACTCTTCAGCCAGAATTTCATGAAGCAGATCTACGACTGGTGCCAGAGTCATCGCTGGGAACTCACGGGGCACCTGGTGCTGGAAGAGACTCTCCAACACCAGCTGATTTCCAACGGCGCCTGCATGCCACATTACGAGTATTTCCATATCCCAGGCATGGACATCCTGGGCAGAAATCACTCCTGGGTCACACTGCCACTGCAGCTCTTCAGCGCCGCCGCACAGACCGGCAAACGACAGATTCTCTCCGAAACCTTCGCACTCTGCGGATGGGCAGTCTCCTTCGCAGACCTGCAGTGGCTCGTACAATGGCAGTTCGTCCACGGCGTCAATCTGATTTGCCAGCATCTGGAGGGCTATAGCCTCCGTGGCATCCGCAAGCGGGACTACCCCGCCAGTCTCTTCCGCCACCAACCCTGGTGGAACTACTACAAGCCATTCAACGACTACCTCTCACGAATGGGAACCATCCTGGAAGCGGGCGATGTGAAATACGACGTGCTGCTCCTCCACCCACAGGCTTCCGCACAGATGTGCTTCGACAACGACCGCAATGGCGCCCTGGCACTCTACCAGAAGGAATGGAAGGCCACCACCGACGCCCTGGAAGCACACCAAATCAACCACCACTATGGCGACGAAATCCTCATGGAACGCCATGGCGCCGTGGAGAATGGCGCCATGCGCATCGGATGCCAGTCCTACAAGCTGGTGATCCTGCCCAAGATGGCGGGCATCTCCCAGGCACAGGCCGCGCTGCTGGAGGGCTTCGTCGCCCAGGGCGGCACCGTCCTGGCCCTTCGCAATGACTTGGAGCCCATTGAATTCGCGGTGGACGGCAAGCCCGGCGCCGCCAAAGACCTCCTGGCGCAGTTCCAGTGGTTCGGCTCCATCAGCGAACTCATCGCCGCAATTCCCGACGAATTCCGCCCCGTCCGCGTCCTGCTAGACAATGGACAGGATGCCCCCGCAATCAACTGGACACGGCGGGAGTTCGCGGATTTCGACGGCAAGCCCGCGGGCTTCTACTATTTTGTCAACAACGCCCGTTTCAGCGCCTGCGACGCAGCGATTTCCCTGCCTGGCGCGGGCCTTGAGGGCTATGACACCCACACGGGTGAGACCTACCCCGTGCCCTATACCACCGACGGCAAGAGCTGCCTGGTATCTAAGCATTTCGCCCCCGCGGGGGACTTCGCACTGCTTGCACGGGATTACCCCGTCCCCGCCGCCGATGCCATCCCTGCGCCTGGCACGGCACTGAAACTGTCCAACCAGTGGAAATTGGCGGGCATCACCGAGAATCTCCTGACGCTGGACCACTGCCGTTGCTATGTGGAAGGCGAAAAGGCCTTCGAGCACGAATACGTCCTCACCGTAAATGACGCACTGCTGGCCAAAGAGAAGGAAAATCTCCCCATCGCACTGGAATTCGAGTTCGAGACCGCCAAGGATTTCGACCTCAATCAAAAGCTCACCCTGCTGCTGGAGCATCCCGAACGTCAGAAGATCTTCGTGAATGGCCAGGAAGTCTCCAATGCCTCACAGGGGTATTTCGCAGACCCCGCCTTCGAGCGCATTGACATCACGGGGAAGGCGGTCATCGGAAAGAACATCCTCCGTCTGGAATCCATCTACCACCAGGACGCCAGCACCTTCGAATGCCTCCGCGCCGCCAAAATCTTCGAGTCCGAAAAAAATAAACTCTCCCTGGACAGCGAGGTGGAGGCAATCTACATCGCCGGCGCCTTCGGCATCCATACCACCAATGCGGATTTCACCCAGCTGACGGACGACTCCTGCCGCTACGCGGGGACATTCGTGCTGGGAGCCGCACCCACTGCCGTCCAAGGCGACCACCTGGAGCAATGCGGTCTACCCTTCTTTGCGGGAACCGCCGAACTCACCCAGGAAATCCAACTTGACGCAGAGGAAGCCAAAGAACGCCACGCCATCGCCTTTGAGATGCTCTACGGCAATGTCCTGGTGGTCTCCATCAACGGCAAGGAAATCGGCATCCTCACCCGCCCGGAATACACCTTGGAAATTCCCCAGGGCATCCTCCAGGCAGGAATCAACACCATCACTCTGAAGCTGGTGACATCCCTGCGCAATATGCTGGGCCCACACCACCTGGCGGAAGGCGACGGGCACGCCATCGGACCATACCACTTCTACAAGACACCTGGCGGGCCCTTCACCGCAAATGGCGCCGCACCCTGGAATGACGGGTACTGCTTCGTCAGACACGGCGTGAAATAAGTCACTATGAACGAAACCCCACAATACTACAACCGCGCCACGGGAAAGCTCGAACAGGAGACCGTGCTGGGCGACAAATGGCTCCGCTTGGCATACTGCTCACCCATTCGGGGACTCCTGCAGTGGCCTCTCTTCGCCAAGTCCTGCGCCTCACGTCTCATGGGCTGGTCCCTGAACCGCCGTTCCTCCGTGAAACGCATTGACCCCACCGTCAAACAACTGGGCATCGATATGGACGAGGCGCTGATTCCCGCAGGGGGCTTCCTCTCCTTCAACGACTTCTTCTCCCGGGAACTGAAGCCAGGAGCACGACCACTCCCCGAGGATACACAGGCACTCATCACCCCCGCAGACTGCCGCCTGACGGTCTATCCGGAACTGGTGGCAGGGATGGTCGTCCCTGTGAAAGGCGCCAACTATACCATCGGCGAACTCCTGGGCATTCAGGGAAACCGCTACGCGCGAAAATTCGATGGCGGCAGCCTCATTGTCTGCCGACTCTGCCCCGCAGATTACCACCGATATCATTTCATTGACGACGGCATAGTGGAAGATTACTGGGTGCTCCCTGGCAAATACCACTCCGTCAACCCAATCGCCCTCACCCGGGGCTATAAGGCCTTCACCGAGAATTTCCGTACCACACGTATCCTGAATCTGGCTCACGGAGGCACCGTAGCCATGTTCGCTGTGGGCGCATTCGGCGTGGCTTCCATCCATGACTTCGCCGATGAACCCGGCATGGAATTCCACCGCGGAAACCAGGCGGGGTTCTTCCAATTCGGCGGCTCCACCGTCATCCTTGCCTTCGAACCCAACAAGTGCCAATTCGACCCGGATCTGCTGGAACACAGCAAACAGGGCATCGAGACACTCGTCAAAGCCAACTCAAAAATCGGAAACTGGATTTAAGTCGAATTTGAGGGTGTACCTACGGCGTCCCGCCGTCGAAACAGGGTGTACCGACGGCGTCCCGCCGTCGAAACAGGTAACTACTGAATCCCTACCGACGGCTACGACCGTTGCAGGGATATTCAAAGATTTTTCTTCTCCCCACACAAAACACAAGGACAATTCTAACAATGCTCAACGTCTTTCTCTACAGCCAAATCGACAGCGGCATCCTGCTGGTCGAGGCACCCCAGGCACTCCAGAATCCCCGCATCGTCACCATGGACGGCGAGGCAGTCTCCGTACCCGTGATTTCCCAGGAAACCCTGGATGACGGCACCTGGCGCGCACGCCTGGATGCCTCCGAACTCTACTGCTGGTCTCCCGACACACCCGTCCTCTATCGTTTCCTCTCTGACGAAGGCGTTGACCAGCGCTTCGGCTACAGCGAAATCAAGTGCTTCCAGAACAAAGCGGTGCTCTTCAACGGCTCTCCCGTCTATTTCCGTGGTGTCATCCGTGGCATCATCGCCCACGACCATCCCAACATGACGGGTGAAGACCTCTATGCCGCCGCCGTGAAATATATCCGCCAGGCAAAGAAATACGGCTTCAACCTGGTCCGCTTCCACTCCACCATCCCATGGCCCGAATTTGTCCAGGCCGCAGATCAGGAGGGCATCTTCATCCACGCGGAAATCGGTTTCGCCTACGACCGCAATGAAAAGGGCGAGAAGGTCGGTCTCGCAATGGACCAGACCGAATGGCGAGAGACACTGCTGAAATACCGCAACTGCCCCTCCATGGCCATCTTCTGCATCGGAAACGAAATGCACAACTCCGGACGCATGCCAATGGTACACAAAATCTACGAGGAAGGCCGAAAACTCGCCCCCAACAAACTCATCATGGACAACTCGGGCTGGGGCGAATACGACCGCACAAGCGCCGATGTCTTCTCCCAGCACATCGCCTACTTCTTCCCCTACGGCCACCACGCCAATATGTTCCATGTGGATGACCCCTGGCGTTTCAATGGCTCCACTTACGAGGTGCCATTCGATGTGGAAAACACCACACCTCGCGCCAAGGCCACCATCACCCGCGCCATCGTTCCCATCCGTCCCACCCTGGCCCACGAAGCCGTCCACTACATCGATGTGCCCGACTACTACGCCATGCGCAAGAAGTTCGATGACTTCTGCGCCAAGGTCGGTCCGGAATACCTGGCCAAGAATGAAATCACCCGCCCCAAGTTCCTGGACGCCATGCCGGAGCTCATCGAGCGCAAGGGCCTGAAGGAGCGTTTCCCCGAACTGGTGAAGGCCTCCCAGGCATTCAAGCTCTCCTGCATGAAGCAGTATCTGGAGAGCTGCCGTTTCTCCAGCCTCTGTGGCTTCGAGATGCTCCAGTTCGCCGACTGCCTCAAATACGAGAACAAGAATGGCATCGTGGATTGCTTCGATGACGACAAGTACATCAAGCCCGACTGGATGCTCCAGTTCAACGGCAATGCCGCACTGCTGGCGGATACCCCAAAAGCCGCGTTCTTCTGGGCAGACGGCCTCAAGACCACCATCTATGTCTCCGATTTCCTGGCTGAAGCGGAACAACTGGGCGACCTGGCAGTCACCCTCACCTACGCCGACGGCGTCAACGAGACCATCTATGAAGGCAAGAAGATAGCTCTGGCGGGTGGACTCCAGAAACTGGCCGACCTGGAAGTGAAATTTGATGAGCGCGCTCCCGAAGAACTGACCCTGGCCGCCAAGTTCACCACTGAAGACGGTCTGGAGCTCACCAACCAGTGGAAGGTCTGGGGTTACCCCAAGGCAGAATTGCCCGCCGTCCCCGCAAATACCATGGTCACCGACTCCTTTGACGAAGCCGTATTCGCCAGCCTGGAAGAAGGCAAGACCGTCCTGTTGACGCTCCCCAAGCCCCCCGTCAAAGGCCAGGCGAGCTACTTCTTCCCCGGCGCCCGGGAGCGTTGCAAGCCCTGCATCTGGGACCGCGGAAGCAACCTGGGCGGCGTCATCGAAGCACCCGCCATCAAGGCCGCAACGGGTCTGGAGCGCTACTTCGACCTGAACCTCTTCTCCCTGCTCAACGACGCATACAAGGTCAACCTGGATACCTTCCCCTGCAAGGTCACCGAATGGATGTGGGGAGTGGACAAACCGGTCCGCGACCGCATGAAAGGACTGGTCTTCGACATCAAAACCTTCATTGACGCCGATACACTGCGCAATTTCAGCCACCTCTTCGCCGTGAAGGTCGGGAAAGGCACCTTGATCGTCTGCACCCTGAATCTCTCCCTGGCCAAGCCCTCCGATGACCCCGTCATCCGGAATTTCTCCGCCGCGCTGCTTGCAAATCTCCCCGCCCTAGCACAGACCGACTGCGCCATCAGCGCCGACGACCTGCGCGCATACCTCAAGCAGGTCCAGGAGAAGGGCCCCAGCAAGGAAGATACCATGAACCACTTCTGGGAAATCGATAACAAACTCGTGGAAGATACACTCTTCTGGGAAGAAGCAAACCTGGATCTCCGCAGAATCAGCTAAGACCACTTCCCAGGTGTTCCCAAAATTGAGCATTGAGCATTGAGAATTGAGAATTGAAAAGATGGATACCTACTTTGTAAAGCGCGTGGCGCCTACTGCAGTCCCCGCCATCGACAACCTCTGGGATGACCCCGTCTGGGCATCCGCCAATATCGCCAAGCTGGAATGGAATTGGCCCGGCACCGAAGGCCCCCTGCCCACCGTGGAAGCCAAACTCCTGCATGACGGCCGTACCATCTACGGCATCTACCGCGTCCAGGACCACTCCGTCCTGGCCACTGCAAAGGAATACAACGCCATGGTCTGCAAGGACTCCTGCGTGGAATTCTTCTTCCGCCCCCTGAAAGACAAGGGCTACATCAACCTGGAAATGAGTGCCTCTGGCGCACATCTCTCCTACTTCATCTGGAACCACAAGCGCACGCCAGAGGGCTACGAGGGCTTTGAGCCACTCTCTGCCGAACTGGGTGCCATGATGCCCACCCTGGGCACCACCGGACTCGTCCCCACCGAGGACATCCGTGACCAGACTTGGCAGATGCGCTTCCAGATCCCCACCGCAGTCCCCGAACACTATCTGGGGAACCTCGGCGACCTCTCCGGACAGACCTGGACGGGCAATTTCTACAAGTGCGGCGACGACCTCAAGCATCCCCATTGGCTTGCCTGGCAGGGCGTCCCCACCCTGAACTTCCATCTGCCCGACTCCTTCGGATACCTCAAATTCGAATAACCCACACAAAAAAACTTATGCAGAAGAGCACACGATTCTCCCAGGCACTGCTGGCACTCGCCGTCGCGTTCCTCCTGAACTCCTGCGCTAGCTTGAGTTCCTGCGGAACTGCACCCGAGCCCGTCACCCCAGGCACCTACACCGTCCACCGCATCGCACCAGAAAATGCGCCTGGACCCATGACGGAGTGGGATGACCCGCTTTGGGAAGATGCCGAGGTGCTCTTCCTTTCCCACGTGCTCCCCCAAAGCAAATACAAGGGGGCACGCATCTACGGAAAACTCCTCCACGACGGAAAGAAAATCTACGTGATCTTCCGCGCGGAGGACCGCTATGTCCAAGCCGCCGTCATCCATCCACAGGGCTTCACCTGCTTCGATACCTGCGTGGAATTCTTCATGGCCCCCCAACAGGACAAGGCGGGGTACTTCAATATCGAAGTCAGCCTGAATGGAACGGCACTCGTCAACTACCACAAAAACCAGGCAAAGCCTTTCGAAGACTTCGGACCAATTTCCGAAGAAGACTTCAAGGCAGTCAAAATCTCCGGCAACGCAAATCGAGTCATTCTCCCAGAAATCACCGAGGAAACCGAATGGTGGCTCTCCTTCTCTTTCGACGCGGAAATGCCAATCCGATACACCGACGCCGTCGTCCCCCCAGAACTCTCCGGACAGACCTGGAACGCCAATTTCTACCACAGCTCGGATTTTTCCAGCCACCCGCGATGGTTCACCTGGGCACCCATCTCCGCATTCAATTTCCATCTGCCAGAATGCTTCGGAAAAATCTATTTTGAGTAATCCCTTGCTACTATGAAGAAAATTACTCCCGCTATCCTAACTCTGCTGGCTTTCGCACTGCTCTCTCTGATGACTTCCTGCGCCAGCACGAAAATCTGCGGCACCGCCCCCACCCCCGTCACGCCAGGCGTCTATACCGTCCACCGTATCGCACCCGAGGACGCGCTGAAAGGAATGACCGACTGGGAGGCACCTGTCTGGAACAATGCAGAAGTTTTCTTTCTCTCCAACTACGTCCCCCAAAAAACTACCTACCTGGGTGCACGTGTCTATGGAAAAATGCTCCATGACGGCAAGAGAATCTACGTGCTCTTCCAGGCTTTCGACCGCTTCGTCCAAGCCGCGTCAATCCATCCACAGATGAATGTCGCCTGGGATACCTGCGCGGAATTCTTCATGGCACCGGGACAAGAAGAAGGCGGCTATCTCAATATGGAAGTGAGCCTGGACGGCATGGCACTGGTCCATTACCACAAAGACCAGAAGCACCCCCGTGAAAACTTCGGACCGATCTCCATGGAAGACTACAACGACATCCGTATCTTTACCAGCGAAAACCGCATCGTCCTCCCCGAAATCACCCAGGAGACAAAATGGTATATCTTCTTCTCCTTCGATGCAGAAATGCCAATCAAATATACGGGTGCCAATCTGCCCGATGAACTCTCCGGACAGACCTGGAACGCCAATTTCTACCACTGCTCCGAGGCCTCCAGTCATCCAAGAAGATTCTCATGGATGCCACTGCCAGGAAAATCCTTCCATGCACCAGAAGCATTCGGAAAAATCCACTTCGAATAAACTTCCAGATAAGAGGGAAAAGCAATAAATAAGAACTTTTTGCGTTTTTTCAAGAGAAAACGTAACTGTTCAGAACCCCCCT
>DCIO01000108.1 GCA_002315885.1 Lentisphaeria bacterium UBA1724 | reverse complement strand
ACGCCTGCTTTACCTTGTGCTTTCTTTGCGACCGTTAGTGCGGGAGCCACGGCCGCGACGGCGAACGCCTGCTTTACCTTGTGCTTTCTTTGCGACCGTTAGTGCGGGAGGGGATGTTTTCTCGGTCCTTGTCAACTCCAGCTATTCGTCAGCGAGAATAAAGGCTGAATGCAGGGGAGCTGGGGATGTTCTAGGTTACGTTTTATATCCGGATGGAAATGGTTCAACAATTATCCATAAAATTTGCGAAGAAATTTTCTCGTGATTTTTGCCTTGATGAGCAAATGTTCGTCTGTGGAATCATGCATTGTTGAAGCGTCGTTTCAAAAGAGCCAGAAAGTGATTTCGCACGATTGATTTCCGTTCTTTTGAGAAGACTGCGTATACGGGTAGGGCGGTTTGGATTGACGGGAATTGACGATAAACCAGGCGATCTGCAAACATACCCAGATACGCGGCAGGGACAAAGGTGATTCCCATTCCGGCTTCGACCAGTCGCAAGGCAGTGAAGGAGCTGCTGCTTTCATCTCTGACGATAGGTATGAAGTTTCCATGGGTTTCGCAGATTTGTCGAACATAGGCATGGAGGGCAGGCGATGTGGTTTGAGGAACAAGGATGATTCGTTCGTCACGCAAATCAGCAATGGACAAATCCTGTTTAGACGCCAGTGGGTGGTCGTTTCGCAGAACCAGATACAGCTCATCCATATACAGGTATTGGCATTCCAGTTCGTCATTGTCGAGAAGCGTCTGATTGAAGCGCGTCAGGACCAAGTCAAGGGCATGGGCTTTGACACGTGCGCTGAGCCCCGCCGAATTGTCATCGATGACCTCCAAAGTTACGTGGGGATAGGAGGTCTGAATTTCAACAAGGGTATCAAGGACTTCATGTCGTCCCAGCGAAGATGACAAGGCACCTATGACCAGGCGGCCACTTTGTCCAGAGGCGGCCTCTTTGGCTCGCCTCTGTGCGACATGAAGCCCCCCGAGAAGCTTCTCGGAATCTTCCAAAAAGGACTCCCCGGCAGGAGTCAGGTATATTTTCCGCTTGTTGCTGCAGTCGAAAAGCCTATAGCCCAATTCTTTTTCGAGGGTGTGGATGCTATTGCTCAAGGCGGGTTGCGTGATGCCGAGTGCTTTTGCCGCGACCGCAAAATGCATCTGATGGGCAGTTTCTACAAAATGTCGTAGTTGGGTAAAATCCATAATTGATAAACCTTGTCTATGAAAGTCATTCGATTAATATATTAGAACTATTAAATAACGTCATTACATTAGGTAGAACGACGAAAAACATGGGCAACATCCTTGAAAATGCTTTTTATTTGTTGGCGTTGTTGAATCCCGCCAGCAAGGTTCTTTTTTTGGCATCGTGCAATCCTGCCTTGACCAAGAGGCAGAATCTGGAACTGACCTGGAAGTCTTCGGTTGCGGCGGCATTGATTTTGTTGCTTGTGACCAGTGTTGGGCACTTTGTTTTGAACACAGTGTTTCATGTTGAGCTGTGTGCCTTGCAAATCACTGGTGGGGCCGTGGTGGTTGTAATAGGCTGGCGTGCCATCCAGGAAGGGCACTTTACCAAGAAAACATCAGAGAGTAAGCCTATGGACTTTACGGACATATCCCTTGTGCCATTGGCTGCGCCGCTGATTGCAGGCCCGGGGATGATTGCCGCAGTCATTTCCGGAAGCATCAAGGATGGTTTCTACATCACCAGCCTGGCCATGTTGATTGCATTGACCATCAATTTTGTCATTATGCTATTTTCACACCGAATCAATATGATTTTGCAACGAACTCATCTGCTGGGGCCTGTCATCCGCCTGACGGGACTGGTCATTGTGACGGTTGCCATGCAGATGATTATCACGGGATTGCGCTCGGTGTTCTAATTGAATAATCAGCACACTGTATTGGTCCCTTTTACAAGGGGGACCAATACAGTGTGGCGTAGTTGCGTTATTCCTGGGCTGGCGTCAATGTGGCGGGGAGGGTCCCTGTCAGCTCCAGGACCGTGTCTTCGTTTGTGTGGATGAAATACGCGGTGTTTGGGGTGAATGAAGTGGCCGGGCAGTAGGTTCCCTGGGAGGGGGAGTGGGTGAATGGAGACAGTGCCTGCAGCTTGGTGGTGCTTTCCTCGGTAAGCACAAGGGGAATTGCCACAAGCTGCCAGCCGGCCTTCAGCTGAATGGTGCAGGTGTAGCGTTGTTCGGAGGATGTCCATTGAACTTTGTCAAGGACAATATCCGAGAAATCCGCCGGAACCATCGGTCGTCCGGTTTGCAGATATGCGCCATTTTCCCATCGGGAATCCAGGTACATTTCCTGGACAAGTTGCTGGTTTGCGCCATAGAGCAGCACGTTCAACGCTGCGTTCTCCAGTTCTGTGTCAGGCCAGTATTTCTCCTGGGTGAGCGTCACTTCCTCTCCAGGCGCCAATGTCCTAGCCGGCAGATCGATGCACAGCTGGGGGGTGGTTTCAGGGGGGGCAACCACAAGAAAATAACCTGTCAGGTCAATCGTGTTTTTGGAAGATGTATTTCGCAAGGTGATGTATTCCGAGTCCCCGATTTTCGGTGCGGCGCAGATGGCGCTTATGCGTAGCGGGTGGTTTTCACCATGTTCGGATGGTGGCTCCGATTTGCTGGAAAAGGAGGTGCGTATGTATTTGCGGATGCGTCGTACATTCTCCATCGTGATTTGCTGAATGCGCGTATTGCCGCCGTCAACCGCCTGGAACGTGGTGTAGCCCTCGTCGTCCACAGTGACTTTTCCGAAAGTGGAGGAATCGAAAAAGCCCAGTCCCTCGTATTCGTCCATTAGGGAAAGGACCGTCATGTCATCCCAGTTCAGCTGTGTTTTCCGGCCGTGTTCCGGGCTGTCTGGATTGTAGAAGGCATAGGCCAGGTTGATGGGATGGGTCTGGTTGTCCTGAAAATCCTCCAGGACGGCATAGGTCGGATAATAGATGCGAATGCCAATCTCGTAGGGCGAGCAGTAGATTTCCGTCGGCCATTCATTGAAGACACGTTTGGCGGAAGCAATATCACCCAAAACATTGTACTCAGGATGATCGAGGCACCCATCAAAGCATCCCGCCATGATGAGCAGTTTCCGGACTTTGGCCGCAATCAGCTCACGGCCCGTCATGGGGGAGAAGTCATCTGCAGGGGAATCCAAAAGCCCCATCAGGTGTGTCAAAAATCCAATCTGGCAAATATAGATGCTGCCGTCCTCGGCGTTTGCGAGCAGCTCTCGGTACAGCTTGACCGCATCCTCGACCTTGCCGGTGCGCGGCTTGTCCAGAGGCGCCATCATATCCTTGCCGTCCTTGTCTTTCATGGTCGCCAGTTCGTAGTAGGGGAAGAATACCTTGCCCTCATTCTGTCCTGGTTTCTTTGGCGATATGGTGCCTATGTGCACGTTGTCTCGGTCGTAATAGTGAAGTAGCTTTTCCACGAAATCAGTGATTTTATTCGGCGCCGGATCATTGGCGGTCACAGCCCGGTCTATCATCACAGCCAACAAATCCATATGCTGCGCCGCATCAAGGCGAACACCCAGTTCAATGGCGAAGAGGTCATCCATGGAATTGCCAATGTCCGTGTCTATGATGAGCTGCGGCTTGCCAACGGCCGGCACGACGGACCGCGTCTCTGCTGACAAGACATTCAGCAAAATGACAAAGAGTCCACAAAAAACTGCTAATTTTCTGATGAGCATAACTGGTGAATCCTCCTGGATCGTTGTAGGAGTGCAATAGGCACAAAAACTATTTCGGTGTTGGACGGGAGTTTTGTGCCAGAACAAGGAGTCTTAGGGGAGCGCATAGGCATACGCGACCCAAATACGTTTGATGGCGCAAAAGAACTCGCTTCACGGATTGTTACTGTTCAGAACACCACCTCATGTGAGGTTCCGGGAAAACTACGGAAGGTAATGGCATAATGGTATTTTGCCATTCGGTTCACGGGAAGAAATGATTGCATTGTAGAGAGAATGACCTTGGGGAGATATATTAGAAGAGAGCGAATTATCCGTCGTCATTTCTTTGCACGAATATCTCCAGGCAAAACTTCAATAGTAGCTTACTGAATGAATCTGCCATGCAAAAGCATATTTTCCATCTTCTTCCCAATGCTCATCTTGATCCTGTCTGGCTGTGGGACCAGCGTGAAGGTCTCAATGAAGGCATCAAGACCTGCCGCACCATGGTCAAGCTATTGGACCGTCATCCTGAGCTGACGTTCAACCGCGGGGAAGCCGCCATCTACAGCCACATCCAGCAAAATGATCCCGGGCTCTTCAAGCGGATCCTGGAATTGATTGCCGAGGGACGCTGGTGTGTGGTTGGCGCCAACTGGATACAGCCGGATCAGAATATGCCTAGCACCACGGATTTCTTTCGCCAATTCACCATCGGTCGTGCATATTGCCGCGAACAGCTCGGCGTCGACCCACTGGTTGCCTGGGCTGCCGATCCTTTCGGACACAGCAATGGCATTCCCGAAATCTATGCCGCATCGGGCTTCCGTTATTTCGCCTTCACACGTCCCAATCAGGCGCGCTTTCCGCTTAAAGACGAGGTATTCAACTGGGTGGGCGAGGGCGGTTCGCGTATCCTCTCTTCTCGCTTCAATTCAGGCTGGTACGGCTGCGAACGCAACTCTGTCAGCGGGGAACTGGACTACGCATTGTCCACAGTCATTGACCGTCCGCGCGTTAACATCGCCATCGGCTTCGGGCTTGGCGACCACGGTGGCGGCACCACCGAAAAGCAAATCGCAGACTTGCAGGCGTGGTCTGCAGCACATCCCGACATCGAAATTGTATTCTCCACCTTTGACCGCTATTTCCAGGCCATTCAGCAGGAGGTCGACAACGGTCTCGCCATCGATGATGTCTCCACCGAGTTGAACTTCTGCCTGCGGGGGTGCTATGCTACCGTCGCCGCTTTCAAACATCAGTATCGCAAGGCGGGAACCCTGCTTCGACAGGCCGAACTCACCGACCGTCTCGTCAGCCACTTCCAAAATCTTCCCGCGCCTGATTACAGCGATGCCTGGAAACTGCAGTTGTTCAACGCCTTCCACGACATCCTCCCAGGGACCTCGCTGGAACGCGCCCTGGGCGAAGCATCTGACGAACTGGGCAGTGTCGCCACAACCGCCCGCAAGAAGCAGTTTGCCGCACTCAATGCCCTCTGCCGCAACGTCGGCATCACGGTCCCCGAGCCCGCCTACAACGAACCGGAAGCCGTTCCGCTCTTCGTCTACAATCCCTCCACACGTCCCTATCACGGCACACTGGAGCTTGAGGCATTCCTGGACTACCGTCCCCTTTTTGACAAATCTCCCACGGACACGGTCATGGAAATCCGTGATGACAACGGTGTTGCATTGCCCTATCAGGAACTGCACCGGGAAAATCTCTCCCATGAGGGGCTCGTCTGGCGCAAGCGCGCCGCTATTCAGGCGGACATCCCCGCTTGCGGCTGGCGTGTCTACACGATGGGCTACTCTCCCGTCCCGGAACGTCCTGAAGCCCCCATGGAAGGAGCCGCGTTCTCTGTCAACGGTACCACTATCGGCAACGGCAAAGTCAGTTTCCAGGCCGTTCCAGGGGAAAGCCAGATGACATTCATGGTCGGCGACCGTGTGATACCGCTCTCCGTCGCAAGTTACAGTGATCCCTGGGGATCCTGGGGCGGCACGGATGAAAACGAGCCGTCCATCGAACTGCAGGATCTTCAGGAAGTGTGGAAAATCCGTAAAGTGCATGTCTTGACCGAGGGCCCCGAAGTCGCCCGTCTCTTTGTGGAACTGGCAGGTGCCCATTCGCGTCTGGAACTCATCGTCTCGCTGCAACGCAATGCCGCATTTGTTCAGTTTGATACCCGTGTCATCCGCGACGACCGCTCTCAGCGTCTCAAATTGCGCATGCCCATGGGCACACAGGTGACCTATGATGTGCTCGGAGGCGAAATGACGCGCGAAACCACGGGGCAGGTACCTGGACAACGTTATGCCAAAATCACAGGCAGTTCCGCCGGCGGCTATGGCTTTGCCGCCAACGCGGGCTTCTCCTACGACAATCTCAATGGCTTCTTCACCTATTCGCTTGACAAGGCTAACCGCTTCGCCTGCAGTTTAGTCGACGACGCCGCAGCAATGCCAGAAGCCCCCACAGAACGCGGGGAACTCCATTTCGACATGATTCTCGCCGCCAGTTCCGAGGATATCCCAGCTCTTGCCGACACCATGAACAATCCTGTCGTCTCTTTCCTGACATGGCCTCATGAAGGCACGCTGCCTCGCATCGGCTCACTGCTCACCATCGGTAGCCCCAATGTGGATGTCATCTGCGCCGACTCTACCGCAGGCGTCCTGACATTGACACTTCAGAACCGCACAGCCCAGGCCATTACCACCGGGGTTACCTGTGGCGGCACATCAAAATCCATCACGCTGCCTCCCTGGAAGCTGATTCAGGTGACTTTCTGAAGCGGGATGGGGTACGTGGGATACCGCGCGCTCTGAAGGGAGAATCGCGACGGCGAACGACTGCTTTGCCTTGCTGTTTCTTTTCGACCGTTCGTGTGGGAGGGGAGTCAAAGACGTC